>JAEWBM010000057.1 GCA_023391155.1 Acidobacteriota bacterium | reverse complement strand
AAGCTTTTTGGATCGAGGGACAACGGCGATTCGTGGGAGATGATCCAGGGCTCGCTGCCGGAGATAAACTGCGTTAAGGCTTTTTGACCGATGGCGTTGACAGTATTCATCACGGGGCATTTGAAGTCGTTCACCGGCGGCGAGACCGAGGCTCGGCTCGATGAGAGCTTTGCGGCTGTCGGTGAGGTGCTGGACGTGGTCTGGCGGCGGCACCCCGCGCTCCGCGACCGGATATTGAACGAGCAGGGCGAGATCCGGCAGCATGTGAACATTTTTTACGACGGCAAGGATGTGCGGCGGATGGAGGGGCTGGCGACGCCGCTCGGGGAAAGCCGCGAGCTGCACATTTTCAATGCCGTCAGCGGCGGCTAGGGCATTCGGCAGATGCTGATAAAGAGCAACGTTTTAGAAAGGATTAAGGCGGGGGAGATCTCGCTGATGTTTCGCCGCTGGAAGAAACGGGGCGTAAAGGCCGGCGGCACACAGATGACCCAACGCGGTGTTATCGGGATCGATGCGGTCGATGTTGTTGCGGAGAGCTCGATAACGGAAAATGATGCCAGGGCCGCCGGGTTTGAATCTCGGACGGAGCTGATCGAATCGATGCCGCCGGATGAGACGGGGCTCGAGGTCTACCGGATCAAGGTGCATTGGGTCGGAGAGGATCCGCGAAAGGCGTTGCGGATTGACGCGGACCTGTCGAAGACGGAGCTGAACGAGATCATCGACAAGCTGAGACAGTTGGATGAGAGGAGCCAGCGTGGGGCTTGGACGCAGCAGTATTTGCAGATGATCCACGACCAGCCGAAAACGCATGCAAAGATCCTCGCCGAATCCATAGGTCTCACAATTCCGACTTTCAAGCCGTGGGTCCGGAAACTTAAGGCCTTCGGACTGACCGAAAGCCTGAGGCCGGGCTATCGGCTCTCGCCGCGGGGCGAGAAGGTGCTGGAGGCACTGAGGAGGAAACAGGAGCGGTAGAGTCGGTGTCGCGGTTCACCATTTGTGTTCCGAGGGATGGCGGAGAATATCGCCGGCTTTGAAGAAAAGGATAAACGCGTGTAAACGATTAAGATCGATTCTGTGGCGGTTTGGAAGAACTTCGAAAGCCGCGTGAATTGAGACTGTCAGAGGGATGGATCTATTACTGATCACAGCATGGTTTTTAGCAGCACTCGTGGTCTTATTTGGAGTGATCGCAAACGTTTATCGCCTATATATCCGGGGAGCAAGATTACCTACCGTTTTGATAAAGCTCATACTTTCCGTACTTATGTACGGTGCTTTGTCCTTTGTCCCGCTGATGTTATCGGCTTTCGTACTGAATCTTGGCACACATTCACATCCGCGGGGTTCGGTGCTGGGCTTTCGTCACCAACTTATCGGGGTAACACTGATAGTCGCGTACTTGTTTATCGGGTGGATGATATGGTCGTTCGTCTCGGGAAGGTGGCTGATACCTACATGGTTAAAAAAACATCACGAATCAGGGGGAGATGAGATCGACTGAGGGGAAATAGCGACGGAAGCGGCGAGGGTCGCGGGTGAGGATCCGGTGCCGGGCGACAGCGGCGTGAGCTCCGATGAAAAAATCGGGCAGCGGCGCCAGGCGTGAGCCGCCGTGCTTCCGATAGGCCAGATGGGCCTTTCCGGCGAGAAATGCCGCGGCATATGGCAGGGGTTCTCGACGGAAAAACTGCTCGGGAAATGCGGAGTCGAATTCTGCGGGAGAGGCGTACCGTACGGACGCTTCCGCATAAATTATGGGGTTGATTCCGAGCTCAGATGAGTCTCCCGCTTCAGCAACCGCCTCGGACGACCAGGAATACCACTCGGGATCTTGACTGGCGATATCGAGCAGGATGTTGCTATCGATCAAAATCATCTTCGTCCCAACCTCTCGTCAGAGCCATGATCTGATCAGTGGTGAGTTCGAGATTGACGGACCCGGTCCCCGTCGCCCGGGCAACTATTTCTTCACCTCGACTGCGACGACGCCCCCGTGTTCGGACTTTTTTGATGGTTATGGTCTCTCCGCGTAATTCAAATTCTAGTTCCGTCTCCGGGAAAATACCCGCTTTTTCTCTTATCGCTATCGGAATCGTCACCTGACCTTTAGATGTTACCCGCATAATGTAATACTCCTACCGGTAAGAGTAATACTTTTCTCCTAATAGAGCAAATATTTTTTACGCTGCTCCCGGAAGGTGTTAAGACCATCGTTCCAACTCGCGCAAATCTCATCCACGCTGGCGCCGGATTCGATCGCTTTGCGGATCTTGTCGGTTCCGCAGACGACGTCGAAGGGGTTCTTGCCGAATTCGTATTCGTAGGGGTCGCGCTTCCACTCATAGAGGTCGGAGTAGAGGTCGTACGCGGCCTTGATCATCGCGATGCCGACTATGACGGGAGTGAAGGCGTTGCGGTCGGTGACGTGGATCTGAAGGCCGCCACAGGTGACGCCGGCGTACTTTTGAAACGTCGGCTGGAAAAAGGTCTGGCGGAATGCAACGCCGGGAAAATTATATTTTTCGAGAGCTTCGCTCCAGGCCCAAGGGTCGATATAGGGGGCGCCGTTGAGCTCGAACGGCTTGGTCGTGCCGCGGCCCTCGCTGATCTCGGTCCCCTCGACGTGTACGGTGGCGGGGAAAACGACGCAGGTATCCACGGTCGGGATATTTGGAGACGGGAGTATCCACGGCAGTCCCGTCTCCTCGAACCACATCTCGCGCCGCCAGCCGTCCATTGAGACGATCTCGAGATCGCATCCGATGCCGAAATGCTCGTTGAACATCTTGGCGAGTTCGCCCGTCGTCATCCCATGGCGGGTGGGGATCTCGAATTGGCCGACGAAGGATTTGAATTCGTGCTCGGTGATATTGCCCTCCATGGCGTTGCCGTTGATCGGATTCGGGCGGTCGCAGACGATCACCTGTTTTCCGAGACGTGCCGCGGCACGCATACAGTTGGCCATCGTATAGACAAACGTATAAATGCGGCAGCCGACGTCCTGCAGGTCAAAGACGATGGCGTCGACATTTTCGAGCATCGCATCGGTCGGCTCGCGGGTTTCGCTGTAGAGCGAGTAGATCGGAATGCCGGTTCGGGGGTCGGTCGCGTGTTCGGTCTCGATCATGTTGTCCTGAACGTCGCCGCGGATGCCGTGCTGCGGGCCGAAGAGCGTCGTCAGATCGATGTCGGGGTGTTCGGAGAAAACGTCGGCGGCGTGGCGGAGATCGGGCGTGACCGTGGCTTGATTACAGACCAATCCGATACGGCGGCCGCGGAGGAGGCCGATCTTGTCTTCAAGCAACACCTCAAGGCCGGGACGAATGCGATTTGTTGACTTGCTCATAAAAGCGTTACGGGCTGAAAGGAAAGGATATCCCGACGCAAAGCAATCCTGCAACGAATTGGACGGGCATCCATACAAAAATGCCCGGACCGCTCGGGCCCGGGCTTATCTGACATAATCGATCGATTATTTCGAGTCTGCGATCTTCGCGTCGGGAGCGTTCCTGGCTACGGATGCGATGCCGTTCTCCATGCCGCGCTTTGAGCTGTACATCTCGCTTTTGCCGATCGGTTCGCCGTTGGCGGCCTTGAGGACGAAAAATGCGGAGCCGTCCTTGGCGGTCTTGCGTTCAAAGCGGGCATCGTTTTGGGAATTCTTTCTTACCGATTCGACGCCCTTTTTGGCCGACGCCATATCGTTATATTTCTCGCTGGTGAGGATGATCTGGCCGTTGGAGGCCTTGAGGTTGAAATGAACCTTGCCGGTCTTGCCGGTCTTGATCTCAAATTTTCCTGCCATTCCTGTTTCTCCTTTTGTGCGGCAACCGGAACGCGAATATGCGTCCGACGTTTATTGCAGTGTTCTATTGAAAATGCGCCTTCGGAATGAAGGCAATGTGTGGCCGATGCCCAAACTTGTTTTCGGTTTTACGCGAATCCGGGATTTAAGTCAAGGCATCGCTTGCATATCGCTGAGGGTTTTCGCGTTTGAGGCTTATTGCCTGTATAATTCGAAGGTTTGCGGGAGAGGTGTGGGCAAGGCAACCTGTTAAAGAGGCGCCGAATCAAAAGTCTCGTACTAAATCATAATTGAAAAGCCGCCTGTCATTAGATATTCTTACGCATTGATCACATTTAAGAATGCGGCTTTACGAGACACTTGCACAGCTCCCCGATCGCATTTATAGGACGTTCTTTTTCTATGCATAAATTCAACGCATTCGGCATCGCCGTATTATGCCTTGCCGTGACAGCATTCGCGGCGCATGCACGGCCCGCCGAAATGGATGCGACGACCGCCGCATCGGCCGTTTCCCAACAGCAGCTTGTCGAGAGCGTTGATATACAGGGTAATCGCCGGCTTCGCGACGAAGACCTGATCTATTACATCCGCACCCGGCCGGGGGATGTCTATGACCCCGCCGCCTTGGAACGCGACCTTCAGGAACTACTCTCCTTAAACTTTTTTGATAAGACCGCGACGCGTGTATTGACGACGGACGGTGTCCGCGGGGGCGTTAACGTAATATTCGAGGTTCGCGAGTGGCCGATCATTCGCGACCTGCAGTTTACGGGGCTGCGGGCGGTGCAGGAATCGGACGTTCTCAAGGAGTTCCGCGAAAAGCGGTCAGGTATCTCGAAAGAGGCGATCTATGACCCGGTAAAGGCACGTCTCGCCTCGAGGCTGCTTCGTGAGCTATTGGCGAGGAAGGGTTTTCCGAATGCCGAGATCGAGATCGTCGAGGAAGAGGTTTCGGCAACGTCGATCGCTCTTACGTTCAACGTAGACCAGGGGAACCGGGCACGCATCGTCGATATCGATTTTACAGGTAACGAGAATTTCAGTGACGGCGAACTGCGAGGCGCGATGCAGTTCGTTAAAGAAACGGGGCTGATCTCGCGGTTTCAGGGCCAGGACATTTTAGACATGGAGAAGCTGGAGTATGACCTTCAGCGAAACGTCCGGTCCTATATGTTCTCGAAAGGATATTTTCAGGCGCGGATCGGCGAGCCGGAGGTCGTGGGCCTGGGCGAACGCCGAACGAGCTTTTTGCCGTTGCTCAAGATCCCGCTGCCGCTGATCTCGTCGGTGGACGACACACTGCGTATCATTGTGCCGGTCGAGGAAGGCAAGATATTTCGCGTCGGGGAGATCAACGTCGAGGGCAACTCGATCTTTTCAGAACAGCAGCTGCTGGGCTATATCGGGTTGAAGCCCGGAGAGATCGCAAACGGCAAAAGGCTGCAGGATGCGGTCTACGAAGATCTGAAAAAGGTTTACGGCGGGCAGGGATTTGTTAACTACACTGCCGAGCTTGAGCCGGACTTTAAGGACAATCCGAATAATCCGGAAGAGGGGATCGTCGATATTACGATCTCGATCGACGAGGGCAAGCAGTTTTCGCTAAGGCGATTGGAATTTACCGGGAACACATTTACCCGCGACCGCGTGCTTCGCCGTGAATTCCTTCTAAATGAAGGCGACATCTATAACCAGAACTGGCTTGAGATCTCGATCGCTAGGCTGAACCAAACGCAATATTTCGACCCGATCGACAAGGACCAGGACGTCGAGATCAGGACAGACGAGGAAGAGGGCGACGTAGACCTGAACGTTTCGGTGCGAGAAAAGGGGCGTCAGCAGATATCGTTCAACGGCGGAGTCTCGGGCCTGGGCGGATCATTTTTCGGACTGGAATATTCGACCAATAACCTTGCGGGGCGCGGCGAGGTGCTTTCATTTGCGTTCGGTGCGGGTAACCGCCAGCAGAGCCTGCAGATGACCTATCAGGAGCCGTACTTCCGCGATCGGCCCATATCGGTCGGGGTTTCGCTATTTGCATCGCGGTACAAGTTTTTCGGCGAGGGTACATTCCTGACGCAGAACCCGGACCTGGTCAACGACCTTTTCGACCCGTTCGGACAGATCAGGACGGACGAATCGAACCTGTTCACGCAGAGCACCTACGGCGCGACGGTCTTTGCGACGGCACCGCTTTCGGAGCTTTTCTTCAAGAAGCGGCAGTTCACTCAGTTTTCGCGGCTCGGCCTGACGTATCAGATCTCGAGCACATCGATCTCTGACCCGCCGATCAACGAATCGGCCGACCCGTCGGAGCGGATCCCGGTGATATATCGGCAGCCGGGGATCATCACGAGCCGCATCACGGGAACCTTCGTGTATGACACGCGGCAGCCGGCCCCGAACGGGATCGACACGCTGCGCGGGTCGCAGCTTGCCCTTTCGGTAGGCTTTGCGGGACTCGGCGGCGACGTCAGGACCTATCAGCCGAACATCGCTTACTCGAAATTTATTCCGGTAAAGAACAAGCGTTCGCCCAACCCGCATGTGTTCGCGTTCCGCATTCAGGCCGGGACGATCGGCAGCTATGCGACGAGCCGAACGATCCGGGAGGCGAACTCGATCGCCTTTGTCGGCGGTGTTCCGGCGTATGAGCGGTATTACCTCGGGAGCGAGAACGACATTCGCGGATATGACTCGCGTGCGATCGGGCCGATCGCACCATTCGACACGTATGTGACGACGCGGAACGTCGTCGCGGCGAGCAACAGCTTTGGTACGCCGAATGAGATCACCGGCTTCCCTCCGGGGTCGCCTATCCCGGCACAGCTCGCGGCCATCGGTGCGTTGACCGGGCCTGACGGGCCGAACCCGGCGCTTTATGCCAGGAACTTCAGGTTCATCGGCGGCGATACGCAGCTGCTCGGAAATTTTGAGTACAGGATACCGATCTTCGGGCCGGTAACGCTTGCGGCATTTGCCGATATCGGCAGCGTATTCAACTTGAGAAAGACGGGAACGCAGCGGATCAACAGCGAATTTCTGGAAGACGACAGGTTTCTGGGGGCCGGCCGGATCACGGCGCTTGGCCTGATCAACACACCGGTGCTCGAGAGCAGCTTTGGGAGCCTGTTGTATTATCGCGGCCGGGTGATGACGAAGACGGACTTCCTTAACGAATTCTGCCGAGGCAACCGGTTCGGGTGCCCGACGTCGCTTTCGCCCGAGGTACAGCAGATCTATATACGCGGCGAGGCACAACAGAATTCGCTGCTCAAAGTGGATGAAGCGGCCTTCAGCAAGCTCGGTGATTTCCGTTCGAGCGTCGGGCTGGAACTGCGGGTGCAGGTTCCGGTCGTGAACGTGCCGTTCAGGCTGATTTATTATTACAACCCGAACGGCAAATTCGGCTTCACAGAAGAGTTGCCCGGGATATTTCTGCCGGGTAAACGCAGCGGATTCAGATTTACAGTGGGAAGGACGTTCTAGCTCGGCGGGAAGATAGATTGACACCGTTAGGGGAATGAAATAATATTGTCGTTCTTTTATCGGAAATCCCCTTTGCGCAGGCAACAAAAACCGCAGAAAAGGTTTCAAAGTAGATATCAGAATCACATTTCGAGGGACGGCCCAAGGGCGGTCAAAGGAGTTTTACAAAGTAATGAGAAAAATTAGTATGTTCGCGGCGGCTGTGATCTTTGCGGCAATGTTCACTGTGGCGGCAAGCGCTCAGACGGCCGCTCCGGCAAAGATCGGACTTGTTAACACAAGCATCTTTACCGACGCGAAAGAAGGATTGAAGCGGGTCAACACCGCGGTAACGCAGCTTAACAACGAGCTTCGTCCGAAGGAGCAGGAGCTGACGACACTGCAGACCCAAATTCGGACTATCGAAGAAGAGCTTCGCAAGCTGCAGGCCTCGACGGCGCCTGTGGATCCGGCTACCTTTAACACCAAGCGTGAACAGGGGCAGACACTCGCACGTCAGCTGGAGTTTAAGAACAAGGAATACGAGGCATTTCGCGAGAAGCGGACCAATGAGATCCTCGGCCCGATCAACGCAGACATCGCGCGTGCTTTGGACGAATATGCAAAGCAAAAGGGCTATATGATGATCTTTGACGTTGTGCCGCTGGCACAGTCGTCGGTGCTGCTGTCGGCAGACGCTTCGGCGGACATCACTGCCGATTTCGTCACGTTCTATAACGCTCGGCCGGCCGGAGCTGCAACCGCGGCAAACCCCCGCTAGCGTTTTGATCAACTTTGAACGATCAGCAGCCGTGCGTTAATTCGCCGGCTGCTGATTTATCGTTTACGATACTCTCCATGGCAATTTACGACGCAGTCGCGATACAGCAGATCCTACCGCATCGCTACCCTTTCCTGCTAGTCGATCGCATCACAGAACTCGAGCCCGGCAAACGCATCGTCGGGATCAAGCAGGTCACGATCAACGAACAATTTTTCGCGGGCCACTTTCCGGCCGCTCCGGTGATGCCGGGCGTTCTGCAGATAGAGGCCCTGGCGCAGGTGGGGGCGATACTTGCCTTGCGCGAATTCGACGACCGCGAAGAAAAGATCCCGTTCTTCAGCGGCATCGAAAACGCGAAGTTCCGGCGGCCGGTCGTCCCGGGCGACACCCTGACGCTGGAGGTAACGGCGCTGCGCGTCGGCAGCAAGATCCAGAAGATGCGCGGGGTGGCAACGGTTGATGGTAATATTACCGCCGAGGCAGTGATAATGAGCGTCATCGCAAATCGCCGAAAGGAGGGCGAGTAATGGAGCCAATCAGAGTTTCAACGACGGAATTTTTCAGCTACGTGATGTTGATCAACGCCGCGATCGGCTTTGTTCTCGGGCTGGTGCCGTTGGGTTTCGGATTCATCCGGGGCCAGCGAAAGCTCGGGATAATGGGGATTCTCACGTCCACGATCGGCGGTGCCATCCTTGGCGTCTTTTTGTCGGTGCCGGCAATGGCGATCTTTACGTGGCTGGTGGTCAGGCGTTCGAACCCTGATACGCCTGCCGATCACGAAGTACCTGCCGAAGACATCTGACCCTCTCTATATGACCTTTATCCACGACACGGCGATCGTCAGCCCGGGGGCGTCGATCGGCAGCGATTGCCACATCGGCCCGTTCTGTACGGTCGGTGAGGGCGTTCGGCTGGGGGATGGGGTTCGCCTGGAATCGCACGTGGTGGTGGACGGGGACACCGAGGTCGGAAGCGGGACGCACATCTTTCCTTTTGCGTCGGTCGGGCTTGCCCCGCAGGACCTTAAATACAAGGGCGAGCCGACGAAGACGGTGATCGGCGAGCGGAATCAGATACGCGAGTTCGTCACGGTCCACCGCGGGACAGAGGGCGGCGGCGGAGTGACGAAGATCGGCGACGGCAACCTGTTGATGGCGCAGGCCCACGTGGCACATGACTGCACGGTTGGGAATGAGGTGATCATGGCGAACGCCGCGACGCTGGCAGGACACGTCGAGGTCGCCGACAGGGCTAATATCGGGGCCTATTCGGGCGTGCATCAATTTTGCAGGATCGGGCTGGAGGCGTTTGTCGGCGGGTATTCGGTTGTGGTTAAGGACGCTCCGCCTTTCGCGATCATTCAAGGCAATCATGCGAAGTGTTACGGGCTGAATACGCTCGGGATGAAGCGGCGGGGTTACTCGCGCGAGGCGATATCAAAGCTGCACAATGCATTTCGGCTGCTGCTTTCATCAAAGCTGAACACGACGCAGGCGATCGAGCGGATCCGTGAAGAGATCGAGGGCAGTGCGGAGGTCGATCTGCTGATCGATTTCATCGAGGGGTCAAAGCGCGGCGTCGTTCTGTGATCGGCCTTGTGTGTTAGTATCGACCTAAAGAATTATGGGAAACGAGGGGTCTTCGGAAGAACTGATCGCGAAGTTCGGCAAGCGTATTCAACGCTGTTACGGCTGTTTTATCGCCTATCATCTAAAGGATATGTATCTCGGCGAGGACGCGACGTTCTTTTGCGAACACTGCAAGGACGACTCGATGTTCCACTTTGACGATTTTGCAGGACAGCTCGACCTCGGCGTACTCGCGGGCGGGGCCGACGAGAACCATCACCATTGAATAAGTGCGTGCGACGCTAAACATTCAAACTCCCTACGAGAGCCGTTCGGTCAAGATTGAAGATGAGATTTCGCTCGGCCGCACCGAACCCTCGGATGTGGTGGTCGACGACCCCGGACTTTCGCGAGTAAACACAACATTTTTCATCGACGAAGGCTTACTGTGGGTCGCCGACGAGGATTCCACGAACGGCACCTTTTTAAACGGCCAACGCATCTCGGGCCGTGCAAATCCTGTAAGAGACGGTGACCGATTGACGATCGGGAGCCACACGACCATCACGGTCGAGGTGGCCGATGAACGCGCTGCAACGGGAGCGCCCGTCGTCAGCGAAGCTGCCCCGAAAGCAGCGATACCCACGGCTCAGGTGGCGTCAACGAAGCCCGCGGCTCCGCCGACGGCAGACGATCAGGGCGGTGCACGGTGGGTGATCGCCGTGGCCGCAATAATGACGGTCCTGATACTGCTGTTTGGCGGCATAGCCTTTATAGTCGTATCGCAGATGGAGGACACGCCGGGAAACTCGGGCGGGGGACGGACAACGGCGTCGTCGGCGATACCCGTCCGCGTTATCGACCCGTTAGGCGGCGAAGATTATGAGGACATACAGGATATCCTGGCTGCGTGGGAGGTGGCGGAAGAGGAGCTGGTGGCGTCGGATGTAGCGGACATCAATATTTCCTCGCCGGAGGCGGAAGCGGCGAAACTGAACGTTTCGGCCGCGTTTCTTGCCGAGCGGCAGCGGCTTGCCCTGGCACCGCGTAATGGGCCCACGGGTATCCGCCACCCGAACCTGGACGTACCCAAGGAACTTTTTGGCGACGGTGTTATCAAGCAGACGCGCAAACTTGCTGAGATGCGCCGCGGTGGATATCAGCAGCCGATGGACTTTGCGGACCTGGCGATAAAGCGGCTGGGGGGCGAGCTGATCGAGATGCCGATGGCCGCGAACGAGTATTATCTGGATGTGGGCGGTTCGGCCCAGGACGTGCCCTTTACCTCTTTTGAGTTTTCTTCGCCATCGGACATTCGCGCGCCGATCGTTCCCGGGCATCCGAAGTTTGACCCGATGCAACGGCTGGCATCGAATTTTGCCGGCCAGCGGTATGACCTAAATGACGCGGGCCACCGAAAACAGATCCGGCGGCGGCTTTTGCGAATGTTCCATCCGCGTGCAAAGCCCATACTTGAGGAGCTGGGTGCGGCATACCTGGCGCAGTTCGGGCGGCCACTAAGGGTAACATCACTGACGCGTTCGATGGATTATCAGATACTGCTCTCGCAGGGAAATGCGAATGCGTACAAGGTGAGGGGACAGGGAGCTCTTCCGCCCCATACGTCGGGGTGTGCCTTTGACCTTGCCAGAAAGCATATGACCATTGACGAGCAAAATTTTTTGATGAAGAAACTCGCGGAAATGGAACGGGAGAACAAGTTGGACGCGCTGATAGAATATGGCGTCAACGCGTGTTTCCATGTGTTCATCTATCCTGACGGGATGCCGCCGCGGCAATTTGCCTTGGTGCCCGGCGAGTATGAAGAATTTCCTTACCTAACCGCTATCCGGCTGCCGTGGGAGGGCGCCGGCCATTCCCACTAATTTGATATCACCCAAACCGCGAACTAAACTCGAAGTGTGACGGACGAAGCCGAAAATGGGCGGAAGCAGTCGCTGACGGGGCTGGCTGCCGGGCTCTCGCGCCTGACGGCCGAGAAGCGCCGGGCAGCGATGGAAACGAGTGCGGCCCTGGCGGGAGTCAGCCTGCGTGTGAGCCGTGATTTCATCGAGGCGGTTCCGGATGCGGCGGAGGTGCTGTCGGCGGATGACCTGCGCGGGTGGGGCGAATTGGGGCGGAAACTCGCGATGGGGAAGGCGGACACCGGAAGCAAGTTCTTTTCCGGTGGGACCGCAAGGATCTCATCGGTGCCAGAAGAGGGCCGACAACTGCTTTTCGATATCTGCACGCGGCAACTGGTGCTGTCGAGCTCGATCGCGCTGGAGACTTATGAATTGGTACCCCAGCTCGCAGAAGAGGTGGAGAGCCGCGAACTGCTGATCGATATATTAAAGCTGGCATCGGACATTGCCCGGCGATCGGCAAAGCACAGTTATGACCTTTTGAAGCGGTCGCTGCCAGTGGTGAAAGCGATCGAGAGCTTTGGCGATGAGCGGGAAACGGTTGCCGCGGCAGTTATCTCGCTGGCACACAGTTTTGCGAACCGCACGGGCGGAATGACGGCGGACCTGTGGTCGAGCCTTCCTGCGGCGCTCGAAGGGCTGGACGGGCAGAGGGCGGTCGCGCTTGCTAACCGTGCGGCTGACCAATTGGACCATGGCGGGAGCGTAACGCTTCATTTCGTTGGGGCGGGCGGTGAGGTGCTTCGGCTGATGCCGGAGGTATTTGACGACTGGTGCGGGGTGCTGGCGAAGATCGCGTCGGGCGGCAACGCCGTGCTCATCGCATTTTTGCGGGCCTCGCCGAAATTTTTTAACCGAGTATCGCGGATAACACTGGACGGTGCCGAAGACGGGAGCGTCAAGACGCGAGCTGTGCGACGGATATTGGCCCTTGCCGCCGAGATCGCAGATACTGATGCTGAAAGTGCTCTGGCCGCGTTCCGCTCGGCGGCCCCGGCGCTGGAAACAGTATCGGTCGACCAGTTCGAAGAATGGATCGAGATCGGCCTTGCGTCGATGAAGAGTGCGTCGGCAAAGGCACGGCGGAGCTATTTTGCGCTCGAGACGCGGCAATCGAACGACACGCTCAAAAAGACACGTACCGGGCTGAGGCTGGAGGAGATCCAGCATGTGTTGAGGCTCTACGTGGAGGCACTGACAGGGAGGGAGGTCGAGATAGAGCCGCTGACCGCGATGCCGCAGGAATCGCGGATCGGAGATGGCAAGACGGTGTATTTGCCGAGCGCGATCGCGGAGTTCGACACCGAGGAGATGGACTTTCGTCTCTATAAGGTGCTGGCGGCTTATGGTGCGGGGCAGATCGAATTCGGCACGTTTGACAAGGATACCCCGCAGCTTCGGGCTGCTTTCACGGATCTTTCCGACCTTTATTCGGCGACGGCTGAGCAGATCGACGCATTTTCGCTGGCGGGTTATATCGAAGACGTGCAGAAGGGCGAGAGGGCGCTTTCGGATGCGGAACTTCGTGAGGAGATCCGCAAGCGGCGAAAGAAAATGCCGAAGGGCTCGGACTATCGGGCGGTAATTGAATTGTTTCCCGAACCGCGGCTTGCCCGGAAGATCTTCACGACAATGGAGAACGCCCGGATCGACAGCCGGCTGCGGCAAAGCTATCGCGGATTGCGAAAAGACCTGGACCTGATGCAGGAATTCCTGCAGAGAAACCGGCCTTTCATCTTCGATGTGCCGTATCACCAGGTGCCGTTTGAGCTGCTTTTCCAGATCACGCTGTGCGGCGGGGCGACGGATGATGCGAGGAGCTTTTATGGGCAGATCGTTGCGGAGATCGAAACGGTGGTGGACGAATATCTGCGGATGAAGGAGGCAACGGTCGCGGATTCGCTGTTTGCGACGAGCCGCGTCTATAACCTTTTTCAGAACATTACGCCTGAACAGACGCAGGAAACGGATGCCGAATCGGAAGAGGAAAAGAGCGAGTTCGCCTATGACGACAAGCACAGCGAAGAGGGGCTGACCGAGGAAAAAGTAAAACACGAGGAGCGGCCGCAGACGATCCAGGACCTACGGGACCTGTTCAATGCATGGAACGCTGAGGAAGATGAGGCAGAGCCTGACGACCTGCAGGGAAGCGAAGCGTGGTCGCACAATGAGATGCCCGAACAGCCGCTTGAGGCGGGGGATGAGGCGTTCGCATATGATGAGTGGGACCGCGAGCTGAACGACTATCGAGTGGGTTGGAGCCGCGTTATAGAGAAGCGCGTGCGAAAAGGCGACCGCAATTTTGTCGAGCTTGCAAGATCGCGGTATCGCGGGGTCATTTCATCGATCAGGCACCAGTTTCAGTTGATGAAACCGGAGAATCTGACGAAGATAAACCGCGAGATTGATGGTGAAGATTACGACCTGAACGCATTGGTCGATCTCGTGATCGACCGAAGGGCGGACGGTCGTCAGTCCGAGAATATTTACACGAAACGGCTGAGGAAGCAGCGGGATGTGGCGGTATCGCTTTTGCTGGACCAGTCGTCATCGACGGCTCGGACGATCACAAGGAACCCGCTGCAGCCGTACACATATCCGGGCCGCCGTATCATCGAGATCGAGAAAGAGGGGTTGGTGCTGATGAGCGAGGCTCTGGAGGCCGTTGGCGACGTTTACTCGATCAACGGCTTTACCAGCGAGGGCCGGCGGAATGTGAAGTTTTACGTGGTCAAGGATTTTGACGAGAAGTATTCCGAAGAGACGGAGCGGCGGATCGGCGGGATCACGTTTCAGAACAACACCCGGCTCGGTGCGGCGATACGCCATGCTGCATATAAGCTATTGAGACAAGAGAACCGGACAAAGCTGCTGATCATACTAACCGACGGGCGGCCGTATGACCACGATTATGGTGACGCCCGATATGCCCGCGAGGACGTCCGCGAGGCGCTGATGGAGGCGAAAACGCACGGCATCACACCGTTCTGCATAACCATCGACCGCGAATCGGAGGCGGAACTCCGCGACCTCTACGGCGATGTGGGTTACACGATCATCGACGATGTGATGACACTGCCGGAACGAATGCCGAATATTTACAGGAGATTGACGAGTTAAACCCCGGCGATGTCCTTAAGCAAGACGCCTATTCCGTATGCCAGGCCGGCGGCGAGGGCGCCGATGAAGAGGGTCTCGAGGGCGGAGCGAAGCCAGGAGTGGGTGGACCAAATACTCTTGAACGAACCGATCAGGAAGAACGTTACCCCGGTCATGATGCATGCGACGAGGAATGACGAATCCCAGCCGATGAGATAGGGGACAAGCGGCACGAGCCCGCAGATGATGAAGGCACTGAAGGTGCTCCCGGCGGCCAGCCAGGGCGAGCGGACCTCGGCAGGCAAGCCGTACTCCTCGACAAGCATCGTCTGTACCCACCGGTCCTTGTCGGAGGTGATAAGTTCCACGGCCTTTTCAAGTTCCTCGCCCTCGAAGCCTTTCTCACGGTAGATCTGCCGGATCTCTTCGCGTTCTCCTTCGGGTGCTTCCTCGATATGTTTATATTCGATCGCGGCGAGGCGTTTCTGGTCGTCGATCTCTGCGCGCGTTCCTAGGAAGTTGCTTGCCGCCATTGAAAAGCCGTCGGCGGCGAGATTTGCGAATCCGAGGATGAGGACGATCGACGCGGAAAGTTCGGCCCCCGCTACGCCCGAGACGACCGCAAAGGTCGTAACCGCACCATCGACGCCGCCATAGATCCAGTCGCGCACGTAATTGTGCCTCACGGAACCGATCCGCTCGGCGATCGCCTCGCGAGAGTGGCTGTGTTCAAGTGGCGGCATTGTTGAATGATAAGCGAGTGGAGCAAAAACGAAAAGCGGCCCAAATATGGACCGCTCTCTAACGTTTGAGATGGTGGCGGGGGGGAGACTTGAACTCCCGACCTCGGGGTTATGAATCCCGCGCTCTAACCAGCTGAGCTACCCAGCCACGAACCTTTGATTATAGTTTAAGGCACGAAAAAATCAAGTAAGTTTTGATGCACGGGGGCGGCGTATGGTTTTGCCCGTTTCTGCGCCGTTGGTAGAATTACAGATTGTCGATTTAGTAACTCTGGGAGACATACATGCCCGTCTTATTTGCAGCAGCGACCGAACACACTCAGGTACTGCTGGCCCTCTTTATAATGCTTGCCGCTGCCAAGATCGGGGCAGAGGTATTTGAACGATTGCGTCAGCCCGCGGTGGTCGGCGAGATTCTGGCAGGCGTGATGATCGGCCCCAGCGTTCTCGGCTGGGTAGCGCCGTCAGAGATCATCGGGATCGTTGCGGAGATCGGCGTCATATTCCTCTTGTTCATGGTGGGGCTTGAGACCAAACCCCTCGCGATACTCCGCGTGGGCCGAAGAGCCGTCATGGTTGGGGTGTTCGGCGTGATACTGCCTTTTATCGCGGGTTACACGATCGCGATGTGGTGGGACGGGTCATTTGTCGAGGCGATGTTCATCGGAGCGGCACTGGTCGCGACATCGGTCGGGATCACCGCTCGCGTGCTGGGATCGATGGGGCTGCTCGACCGTGAGACATCGCGGATCATCCTGGGTGCGGCCGTTATCGATGACATTCTGGGGCTGATAATTTTGTCCGTCGTCTCGGCTCTAAGTACCGGTGCCGTAAATTATGTCGAACTTGCTAAAACTGCGGGCCTCGCCATCGGTTTTACAGCACTTGTGGCGACGCTCGGGACCGGCGTAATGAAGAGGCTTGCGCCGAAGGTGGCCAAGCTCCGGCTCGACAAGCCATTTTTCAACACCGGATTGATCCTCTGTCTCGGGCTTTCGGTAGCATCGATCTATGTCGGTGTCGCCGCCATCATCGGGGCATTTCTCGCGGGGATGGCCTTGGCCGAACCGACCGAAGAAAATCACGGCATGCACAAGCTTACCTCGGGCGTGACCGAGTTTCTGGTGCCGTTCTTTCTGGTGAATATCGGAATGCAGCTTAATCTGGCGGTGTTCAGGGAATGGGACGGCATAATGCTGGCCGTCGCCATTACCGTTCTTGCGGTGATCACGAAATTCATCGGGTGCGGGCTGGGAGCCTGGGGGATGAGCAAGAGGGAAATGGCCCAGGTCGGCGTCGGAATGATACCACGCGGCGAGGTGGGCATCGTCGTTGCACAGATCGGGCTTGGGCTGGCCGTTATCAGCGAATCGTTCTTTGCCGCTGTACTTTTTATGGCCGTGGCGACGACGCTTATAGCACCGCCGCTGATCAAATATTTTTATGCAGAGGACCGGGACAATGACGGCGTGCCCGACCCGATCATTCAGCGCGACGTTTCAGACGAATACACCCGCATAGGATAGTATGCCGGAAGGCGACAGCAAATGGCTTCGGTTTCTCCGCATGGCGATCTCGCTTCGGGGCGGGACGGATGTTCAAGGCACGATCGAGGATATCCGAACAAATGTCGCGCTGCGAGGAGCGAATATATGGCTGCTCGTCTGCTCCTCGATCCTTGCCTCTATCGGGCTTGATCTAAACTCGACCGCAGTAATAATAGGAGCGATGCTCATTTCGCCGCTTATGTCGCCGATCCTGGGTGTCGGCCTCGGCGTGGCGATAATGGAGCGGGCGCTTCTAAAGAGTTCCTTGGGTAACCTGGGGCGGGCCACCTTTATTTCAATGGCTGTCAGTACGCTCTATTTCGCTGCGACACCGCTAGGCTCGCTCACTGAGCAGCTCGAGGCCCGAACCGTTCCCACTTTGCTGGATGTCGGAGTTGCTTTTTTCGGCGGGATCGCCGGGATCGTCGCGGGTTCGCGGAAGGAGAAGACGAGCGCGATACCGGGAGTGGCGATCGCCACGGCCCTGATGCCGCCGATCTGCACGGCGGGATTTGGGGTGGCAAATGGGGATTCGACGGTATTTCTGGGCGCGATCTATCTCTACTTTATTAACGCTTTCTTTATCGCGATGGCGACCTACCTGATCGCCTTGATGCTCCGGTTCCCGAAATGCGCGCGTCCGGATGAAGAGAGCGAGTCGCGTTTAAAGTGGGGAATGGTGGCGTTCGCCGTCCTTATAACGGCCCCGAGCGCATATATCTTTTACAACGTCATTCAAAAGGCGCAGTTTGACCGAGGGGTTCGGAATTTTGTCAACAACGAGATCCGGCGAGATGAGCGGCAGCCGATCCGCTGGGACGTCCTGCCCGGGGAAGATGGCGGCTCGCTAAAAGTATATCTCGTCGGGACGGCCGTCACCCCGGAACAGGAGGCGGAACTCCGAACGGCGATGGGCTCGTACAGCATCGGGCATCTACAGCTCCGCCTGGTGCAGATGAACATGTCGCCGGATGAATTTCGCAAGGTCGCGACCAACGTAGAGACGACCGTCGCGGACAGCATTCGGCTGATAAGTGAGATCGAGCAGGAGCGGGACCGTGAGCTTGCGGCCCTCCGGGACGAGCTACAGGCGATGAATGAAAAGTATGATCCGGAACTGATCTTTCTTCGCCGGGTAAAGACGCTCTTTCCGACCATTTCCGAGGCGAGATGGGATGAGGCGGGTATCGAACCGAACCAGGAACGCGCGCCCCGTCGGCTGCTTGTGAGATTCCAACCCGAGACCACCGATTCCCAGAAGAATGAGATCCGTCGGGACCTGATCAGGTTGACGGCCGCTGCCTGGCCAGGTGAGACCACAGAGGTGGCCGATGAAGCCGACCAACCGACCCCGGACCCGTCACAGTGACGGCTTTTCTTTCAAAAAGAAAAGCTCTTGACACATACCCGCATAAAACGTATTATAAATCTTCAACGGTGTTTATCATCGTTGATTGTTCACCTCTTCACGTGAAACTCTAGGCCACACTTCCTTTCCTCATCCCGCGAGGCGTTTCAAGGAAACCTTTCAAAAACTCGATGTCAGCAAAATTAGGGGAAATTCTTGTCCGCGAAAATCTGGTGACCCCGCAGCAATTGCGAGAGGCGTTGGATTACCAAAAATCGAGCGGCGGCCGGTTGGGAACCAATCTGGTCAAGCTCGGCATAATCTCGGACGATGTGATCACAGCCGTGCTCTCACGGCAATATGGCGTCCCGTCGATAAATCTTGACCTGTTCCATATCGAGACCGATGTTATCAAACTGATCTCTCAGGAGGTGGCGCTGAAATACACAGTGCTGCCGGTCTCAAAAGCAGGTGCGACCTTGACGCTGGCGATGGCCGACCCGACGAATGTCGCCGCAATGGACGACATCAAGTTCATGACGGGCCTGAACGTGGAGCCGGTGATCGCGGCGGAGGCATCGATACAGATGTCGATCGGAAAATATTATTCCGGTTCGACGCAGATCGATATTTTCGACGCCGCGTTCGCTGCCGAAGCTGAGACGCCGCGAAACGGCAAGAACGGCTTTGCAGCGAAGACGAACGGCAACGGCAACGGCCAGGAAAGGCTTTCGGCGGCGGACCTGGATGTTTCGCTCGAGACGTTTCATTTCGACGGGCATGAGGGCGACGAGCTTGAGGTTATCGAGCAGAACGATGAGATCGATCTGGCAAGCCTTGCACGGGCGAGTGAAGACGCCCCGGTTGTCCGGTTGGTCAATGTTCTGATGGTCGATTCGCTCCGCCGCGGAGCTTCGGATATACACGTCGAGCCATACGAAAAGCTGTTCCGGATCAGGTTCCGCATCGACGGCGTTCTCTATGACGTGATGAACCCGCCGATGAAGATGCGCGATCCGCTGATCTCGCGTCTGAAGATCATGGCCAAGCTTGATATCTCAGAGAAGCGTTTGCCGCAGGACGGCCGCATTAAGATCAAGGTCAAGATCGATAACCGCTCGCGCGAACTGGATTTCCGCGTTTCGACGCTGCCGACACTTTTTGGTGAAAAGGTCGTGCTCCGGCTATTGGACAAGGACAAGCTGATGCTCGATATGTCGAAGCTCGGCTTTGAGCCGGAGAGCCTTGAGAAGTTTCAGCGGAATATCGCCAACCCCTATGGGATGGTGCTGGTAACAGGCCCTACCGGATCGGGTAAGACGAACACGCTCTATTCGGCACTGCAGTCGCTGAACACGCCCGAGACGAACATTATGACCGCGGAAGACCCGGTCGAGTTTAACCTCGAGGGCATCAACCAGGTGCAGATGAAGGAGCAGATCGGGCTTAACTTTGCCGCGGCCCTGCGTTCATTCCTGCGGCAGGACCCGAACATCGTGCTCGTCGGTGAGATCCGTGACTTTGAAACGGCGGAGATCGCTATCAAGGCGGCATTGACGGGCCACCTTGTGCTTTCGACGCTGCACACGAACGATGCTCCGTCGACGGTGTCGCGACTAGTGAATATGGGCATCGAGCCGTTTTTGGTCGCGACGAGCGTCAACATCATTCAGGCACAACGGCTGATCCGCCGCATCTGCAAAGACTGTAAGGAAGAGGCGAACGTTCCGAAAGAGGCGCTGGTGGAGGCAGGTTTCACGCCGGAGGAGGCCGCGGGCCTAACGCTCTATAAGGGACGCGGCTGTGACACGTGTTTGAACACCGGCTACAAGGGCCGGGTCGGGCTCTACGAGGTAATGGAAATTACCGATGAGCTAAGAGAATTGATAATTATCGGTGCCAGCGCGATCGAGCTTCGAAAGAAGGCGATCGAGACGGGAATGATCACGCTGCGTGAATCAGGCCTGTGCAAGATCCGCGACGGCATTACGACGATCGAGGAAGTTTTGAAGGAAACTGTCCTGTAATTTGGAGGATACTATGGCAATAAGGGCGATACGGGCAACCGCACTTTCAATAGCACTTCTATTCGGGCTCGGAACCATCATTCCGCTGGCGACCGAATATGCCGAGGCCGGGACGCAGAAATCCCGCCGATATAAGAAGAAAGAGCGCAGTTGGAAAGGCGTGAAGAAATATTCGAAACGCTGGTGGCAGCTTTACCGGGCGCAGGAGCGGCGCAAGAAAGAGGTTGCCGCACGTAAGCGTTCATTACGGCTTCGCCAACTGAGGCTTGAAAAGGCCCGCGAAGCTGAGCTGGCACAGAACAATGCCGAAACGGCGGGCGAGACCGCTGAAAAGAAAGAGCCCGCAGCAGTTCTTCCGACCGGTGAAAAGGCCCCCGAGGGCTGGAAACCGGAGGATGCCAACAACGGCGAGGTCCAGTTCCGCGTTGCCGGAAGCTCCGGTGACGATGTCGGCTCCGCATCGATCTCAGTCGTCGGCCCGGCGACCGGTGAGACCGAAGTTCGCGGACGGCAGACACGGCTGGGCGGCGTTCCGACGACATCGCTTCGCCGCGAGGTCATCAACAAGATGATCAAAGAGAACGGTTGGGTCGTCAACGATTACGAAAAGGAAGTTGGCGGAAAGATGGTCTATGTCGTCGTCGCCCAATCGCAGGAAAAGGACGGAAGCATTCAGTCGCGAATGTTCTATTACACGGAGTCGGGCGGAAGGATCTATAGCGTTGCGACCAATGCACGTGCCGATGCAGCAGAACGTCTGGCGGACGAATCGGAGCGCGTGATCCAGTCGATCCACGGCGTTTCACGTCCCGCACAGCAGGCATCGGTCAAGGGTGTTATTCGCGAGCGTCCGACCCCGACGCCGCTGCCCCCGTGTGCCCCGGTCGTGGAATAACCCACATCACTAATATCACCACGTCGATCACTCAATACCATGAGCTTTGAACAACCACAAGATAATACCGCGTCACAGGTAACGCTGCCGGAACTTCTAAAGAAGATGACGGATGCCGGGGGTTCCGACCTCCACTTGACGACGAATACGGCGCCGCAGATCCGCGTGCACGGCCACCTGTCACCGCTTGAAGGTTATGCCCCGATGACGCCGGCGGACACCAAGCGGCTGGCGTATTCGGTGCTGACCGATGCTCAGAAGCACCGCTTTGAGGAAAACCTCGAGCTCGACTTCTCATTCGGGTTGAAGGGGATGTCACGCTTTCGTGCCAATCTGTTCAATCAGAAGGGAGCGGTCGGCGCGGTGTTTCGTGCCATACCGTACGAGATCAAGACCTTTAACGATCTAGGGCTGCCGACGGTGGTATCGGACCTTTGTAAGAAGCCCCGCGGCCTGATCCTGGTGACGGGGCCGACGGGTTCGGGTAAATCGACGACGCTGGCATCGATGATCGACAAGATCAACATCGACCGTCACGACCATATCCTGACGATCGAGGACCCGATCGAGTTCCTGCACAACCACAAGAACTGCGTTGTGAATCAACGCGAGGTGGCGGCAGACACGCACACGTTCGCCTCCGCACTTCGCACCGCACTTCGTCAAGACCCGGACGTTGTGCTCGTCGGCGAAATGCGTGACCTCGAGACGATCGAGATGGCCCTGCGAATCGCTGAAACGGGCCACTTGACGTTCGCAACGCTTCACACGAACTCGGCATACTCGACCATCAACCGTATCATTGACGTTTTTCCGTCGGCCCAGCAGGCGCAGGTGAGAACGCAGCTTTCGCTCGTGCTTGAAGGGATCATGTGTCAATCGCTGCTGCCTAAGGCGACCGGCGACGGCCGAGTGATGGCACTCGAGATCCTGATACCGAACTCCGCTATCCGTAACCTGATCCGCGAGGATAAGATCCACCAGATCTATTCGATGATGCAGACCGGACAGGACAAGTTCGGTATGCAGACGTTCAACCAGGCGTTGGCGACGCTCGTCCATAAGCGGCAGATCACGATGGACGTGGCTATGCAAAGGACCTCGAACGCTGATGAGCTGAAGGAGCTGATCGAACGCGGTTCGGGCCTTAACCAATCGTACGCCGGAACAGCGAAACCGAACCTATCCAACCACGCGAGCCCGTACGCTCAGGGGAGGCCGATCGGCCAACGCCCGGGTGCCCGCTAACTGAACACCTAATTGAGGAGCTAAAGAAAAGGAAATGCCTACTTACGTATTCAAAGGACGAAACCGCTTGAACGAACTGGTCGCGGGCGAACGCGATGCCGCGAATCAGAACGAGCTGCGGGCATTGCTCCGCCGCGAACAGGTCATCCTGACGCAGGCCACCGAAAAGGGGCGCGTCGTGAACATACCGAAGCTCGGCCGCCGCAAAAAGGTGGGTGCCAAAGAGCTTGCGGTCTTTACGCGGCAATTTTCGGTGATGATCGACGCGGGGCTTCCGTTGGTCCAGTGCCTTGACATCCTCGCCGAACAGCAGCAGAACGTCTATTTCAAAGAGGTGCTGCGGCAGGTGAGGCAGAATGTTGAGGAAGGTGCGACGCTGTTTGCCGCACTTGAGAAGCATCCGAAGGTGTTCGATTCGCTATTTACACATATGGTGGAGGCGGGTGAAACCGGCGGTGTGCTCGACCTGATCCTGCAGCGGCTTGCGACGTTGATCGAAAAGGTCGTGAAATTGAAACGAAGCATCGTTTCGGCTTCGATCTATCCGGCGGCGGTTATCTTTGTCGCGATCGCCGCGATCGCAGTGATCATGATCGTGGTTATCCCGCAATTCGAGCAGATCTTTATCGGTTTGCTGGGGCCGGGCGAGGCGCTGCCGCTGCCGACACGAATAGTGATGGGGATAAGCAGCTTTCTGGCCGGATGGGGCGGGCTTGGCCTGCTGATCTCGATCATCGGTGCGTCGATCGCGATCAAGTTCTATTACAAGACGGAAAAGGGGCGGTGGCAGATCGACTCGATATTGCTGAAGACGCCCGTGTTCGGAAGCATCCTGCGAAAGGTAGCTGTGGCTCGGTTCTCAAGGATCCTTTCGACGCTGCTTTCATCGGGTGTGCCGATCCTGCAGTCACTGGATATTACCGCTAAGACGGCGGGGAACATCGTTATCGAAGATGCGATACTTAAGGTGCGAGCCGGTGTCGAACGCGGTGAGAACTTTGTTGAGCCGCTCAAGGCGACCAAGGTATTTCCGCACATGGTCGGCCAAATGATCGGCGTCGGTGAACAGACGGGTGCTCTGGACGCGATGCTCGGCAAGATCGCAGATTTTTATGAAGAGGAAGTGGACACCGCTATCGCGGACCTGCTGGCGATGATCGAGCCGATCCTGATCGGATTTCTCGGTGTTACGATCGGCGGCATCGTGATCTCGATGTACCTTCCGCTCTTTACGCTCATTGGCAAACTGGCCGGCGGCGGAAACTAAGTTGTCTCCTGGTTTGATTTCTACCTGAGGAGGATGGGGCGGTTCCGAAAGGGCCGCCCTATTCTTTTGGGGTTTTAAAGTAGCTTGCGATGAAGAGGGCTCCTAGGACGAGATCTACCAACCCGGCGCCGAGCATGTTTGCCGAGAGCCTGCCCTGGACGTAAAGAACGACGGCCGCGATCCCGAACGAGAACTTTTCGACGACGGATGCGAGCATCAGCGGGCGATAACGGACGGGGTCGCGCGAGATCATCAGGAAGACGATCTGAAATGCCAGAGCGACGCCGATGAAGCCATAGAAGAATTCCGGATGTGTTATCGCCGGCGGGTCGGTACGGCCGATATAGCTTTCGAGAAAGTATTGCGGAGCGAGAGCTAAAACGCCGTAAACGGCGGCGACGAGAAATGTGATACGAGCGAATTTCATAGTGTTGAGCGGCCGCATTATCGTGGGCCCGCACTATTCACGCGAAGCCGAGGGGTGAAAAGCGATCATCCGCTCAACATATTTCGCAATAACATCCGCCTCGAGATTAACGTCATCGCCGGTTTTTAGAGAGGAAAGATTTGTCATCTCCCATGTTTTCGGGATTACGGCAATGTCAAAATGCTCGTCGCCTAAGGCAGCGATCGTCAGGCTGATGCCCTCGACCGCGACGGAGCCTTTTTCGACGAGGTAGGGCGCGATGGCAGGCGGAAAGCCGATCCGGACAGTCCACGAACCGTCTCCGGGGATCGCACTAATGAAGCTGCCACGTGAATCGACGTGTCCCTGGACGATATGGCCGCCGAGGCGTGTTTGCGGCGTTACCGCTCGTTCGAGATTGACCGGGGTTCCGGGCCGCAGCCGGCCGAGCGTGGAACGTTCGAGGGTTTCGCGGGAAACATCGGCCGCGAACGAGTTCGGGGCAATATCCAGGGCGGTGAGACAGACGCCGTTGACGGCTATGGAGTCGCCCTCGGCCGTGCCCTTGGTCACGAGATCAGCGGCGATCACTATGCGCGCGTCCTCGCCCCGATGCTCGATCAGGCGGACGCTGCCCAGTTCTTCGATCAGCCCAGTGAACACGGCTTAGAACCAGGGTTTTTTGTTTACGATATAGGTCTGAACGAATTCCTCGTCAGATTTGGTGAGATAGATTATGCCCTCGACGAGGCCGAGTATGCCCGGGATCATTAAGAGGAACGCTCCTATCCCGCAAGTGACGAATGCCAGGACGAAAGCTCCGCCGAACATCGCAAGGTAGATCAGGCCCTCTTGCTGATAGCCGAGGATGAACTTGTGGATCCCGAGGCCGCCGAGCAGGATGCCGCAGATACCGGCGGCGATCTTTTTGTCAGCTCCGGGAAGCTTGGTCTGGCCGTAACCCGCGGCGGGCTGCATCGGGCCCTGATTAAAAGAGAGCGATGTACCGCAGTTCGTACAGCTCTGAAAATTGCCGGGATTTTGCGAATGACAGTTTGGGCAAGTTACGTAATTGGTGGCCATATTTCTACGAAGACTCCTAACGAGGTGAATCGAACTAAGTATTATTCAGCTCAAAAGGTTTGTCAAAGTTAAACCGAAGATAGCCCGCCACGTTGTTTTCCGCGCCGCCGAGTGAAATAATCGAAGTTTACACGAGGACATGAACGACGCAACATCACAAGCTGCAGGCCCGCCAAAGTTGGCGAGAGCCGCCGACGGAAAGGTGGAACCCGCATCACTTGCCGACCTTCTCGAATGGGTTTTGAATTATGACGAAAGGACGGCGCGGATGCGGCATCCGATGGTCGAGGAACTGTTTCAGTGGAAGCAACAGGATGACGAGGAACGGGGCGTCGCGACCTATCCCTTTGAAAACGCGGAAGCACGATTCGCGATCGGCGTCGCGCAGGCGGTTGAGCAGAACCCGTCCGAGCCGCTGCTGGACCTGTGGCTGAACGACGTTGTCGCCGCTCTGCACGAGGCCCGCACGGCTAAGACAGAGATAACCGAGGCGAATAACCTCGAGCGCGACCCGGAGGCATCTGCACTGCAAAAAGCGGAGCTGTTGACGACAAATTTTGAGAGGCGATCATATCTGACCGCCTCGTGGCTGGAAGCGCTTTTTACCGCCGAGGCGAGGGTGCTCGGCTGGATCTATCAGGAACTTTACGGGCGGCCGTTCGCGCCGAGATCCGGAGCCTGATCTCTACCTAAACGTATCGCACTGGCGGAGATCGCCGGAGTTGAAGCCGCGTGCGAACCATTCCATTCGCTGCTCTGAAGAGCCGTGGGTAAATGAATCGGGCACGACATAGCCCGCCGTTCGCCGCTGGATCATATCA
Organism: Acidobacteriota bacterium; assembly: GCA_023391155.1. GTDB lineage: Bacteria > Acidobacteriota > Blastocatellia > Pyrinomonadales > Pyrinomonadaceae > OLB17. Next base: position 29,270 of record JAEWBM010000057.1, on the reverse strand, counting down.
TCACCGACGGCAGCGGCAGCGCGAAGTGCCTCTTGCGGGTCGCCCGCTTCGACCAACCCCGCGCGGCTTGCGTGGTGGGCCCAAACACCGGCGTAACAATCCGCTTGGAGCTCCAGGGCAACAGAGAGTCGGTTATCCTGGCCACGTCTCTGAACCTGACCCATCGTACCCGTGATATTTTGGACGTGATGCCCGACCTCGTGGGCGATGACATACGCCTCGGCGAAATCGCCGGGCGCCTTGAACTCGCGTTTGAGCTGTTCAAAGAACGAGAAATCCAGATAGAGTTTGTTGTCGCCGGGACAGTAGAACGGGCCCATCGCTGCGTCCGCAAAACCGCATGCCGATGAGACCTGGCCGGAGAAGAGGACGAGCTGAGGCTCACGATATCGAACGCCAAGTTGTTCAGGAAGAAGGCGGTTGAAGACATCTTCGGTGCTGCCGAGCACCGCGGCGGCGAACTGGCTCTGGGTATCAGGGGCCGAATTTGATGCAGCGGGCTGCTCCTGTCGGACATCGGTCCCGGTGGGAAGCCCCTCAAGCAGCTGGCGGGGGTCGCCCCCGAGCAAGCATACTATCGCCGCAAGGATCAGAACTCCTAAACTGCCGCCGCCGAGAGCCACTCCGCGGCCCATACCCCTGCGGTCTTCAATGTTCGAACTCTGCCTTTGTTGACGCCAACGCATAAAAAGCCCCCGTTTCCTTATATTTGCCGAAATTTTACCACTTTGTTGATAAAAAGCTCACCCGAGGAGCAGCAGAATGCCGAACGCGCGGGCACGACGGGCCGTGGAGAAGACATCTTAATTTCCGCAAAATCTTGACAGCGGAAGGTTTAGGGGATTATCATCAAGTCTAACGGCAAATTCAAACGAATCTCTCCACGCGGGCTAGACTTTACAGGAGGAAACGATGATCAAGCTCGACATTGTGAACCATCTGGCCGATAAAACGGGGGTCTCCAAGCAAAAGGCCGAACAGGTCGTCGATTCCCTATTTAACGCCATGAAGGATGCATTGGCCAAAGGCAAGCGAATAGAGCTGCGCGGTTTTGGCGTATTTGTAGTGAAGCCCAGAAAGCGTGGAGTCGGCCGAAACCCGCGCACCGGAAAAGAGGTGCCGATACCGGCGGGGAAGACGATAAGATTTAAACCGGGCAAAGAACTTTCGGCTCAGGCCGTGAGAGATTGACCGGCTAAGAACTAAAATATAAGAGCTTAAGTGCCGCAGCTCACCGATCGAAAGTTGATCTCGCGAGACTGCGGCAAATTTTTGCCCGATAATGCATCCAAAGGAAACGATGGACGTTTACTATTTTGAGCACAGGCTGCCGCGGCCGACGGCGCGCGAGCTGGCAAAGCACGGCTTGCTGCTGGCGATAACGTTCATCACGGCTACCATTGCGGGGACGCTGTATCCTTTTGGCGTAATACCGATCTTTCCGGAGTCTGACCCGGCGACGTGGACCGAGCTGTTTCAGTTTTTAGCAGCGGCCCCTTTAAGTTATTTGAGCTTCATCGGCGAAACGGCGGCCCGGATATTGACGGAGCGGGACCTGATGGTACGCGGCCTGAGCTTTTCGCTGCCGCTGCTTTCGATACTCTTTGCACATGAGATGGGACATTACATTGCCTGCCGCATTTATCGCGTATATTCCACCCTGCCTTATTTTATCCCGACGCCGCCGATGGTGGGCCCGGCGGGAACATTTGGGGCGTTTATCAAGGTACGGACGCCGATGCCGTCGCGCAAGGCAGTGTTCGACATCGGCGTGGCGGGGCCGATCGCGGGATTCATAATGCTGATCCCGTTCGCGATCATAGGTATTGCGACGGCAGAACCGGCTCCGCCGGCAGCCCTGCAGGGATATACGGGCATCATCTTTTCCGATCCGATATTTATGCAGCTGCTCGCTGCGGGGATGGGCGTGGACCTTTCGGCTATTTACGGGAACCCGTTCTATTTCGCGGCGTGGGTTGGCCTGCTGGTGACGGCACTCAATCTGATACCGTCGGGGCAGTTGGACGGGGGGCATGCGATCTACGCGGTGCTGGGGCCGAAGGTGCACTTGTGGACAGGGCGGATCGCGTTTGTTGTTATGTCGGTGTTGTCGGTCGTGGGGCTACTGGTATTTAACAGTCCGAGCGGATTTTTGATCGCGGTGCTGCTGGGAGTGATGCTGCGGGTGGGGCACCCTCAGCCGTGGGATACGAGCCCACTCGACGGCAAACGAAAAGCCGTCGCGTTCGTTACACTGCTGATATTTATCGTCAGCTTTCTGCCGTTTCCGATAAAGATCGTTTAGGCGATGCCCTCCGGCAGCAGGCCTTTGATATCGCGGACCATCTTTTCGACATCTTCGCTGCCGTCAAGAGCGATCATGAAAAGATCATAACTGGTCTTAAAGCAAACCATTCCGTTCCCGAAGAACCATACGCCCTCGAGCATCGGGTTGCCGCCGAGCAGCCAATCGATCGGAGCACCGGTGACGGTCTTCGGATTTAGGACATTGCTCATCATGACAGCCCCGGACGCGAATGAGAAGGCCCCGAGCAACGGTGCGCCGATGCGTTTTGCGATGTCGCGTTCAAAACGGACGCGTTCGGCGTCGGCATCGGTCAGACGCCCCTGTGCTATCAGATCTTCCCGGGTATTTAGATATTCGTTAAACTGCTCGGCGAGTTTTTTGACCGACCATGCGGGGAGCGCGCTGTTGAAGAGCCAATGCGAACTAAGGCCGGTAAAGACGACGCCTAGACCGGCGCCGACCGCCATTGAGGCTCCGGTCGTCGCGGCCCTAAGAGGGTATTGCTGGACCCAGTCGGCGGCATCCGAGAACGTTTTGTAAGTTGAGTTGAAAGCACGGGACCAGCCGGCGCCGAGGTTTATGGCGCTCGAGACGCGTTTTGCGTTGCGCTCGACGGTCCTTCGAGCGTCACCGAGAAATTCGCCCGCCATTTCGCCGGCGGAACTAATGACATCGCCCGCGACCTTACCGGCCTGTTTCGCGGCTTGGCCAGCGGCTTCACCGGCGTCTTCGGCAGAATCGCGGATGGGCTTGCTAGCGCTCCATGCCTTACGAGCCGTCTCTTCGGCGGCTTTTACGGTCTCTTCGGCAGCCTTGGCGGCTTGTTTGCCGACGCCTGTGCGTTCAGCCTCTGCCTTAAGCCGCTCGGCGCTCTTGTGAGCGGTCTCGGCCACGGTGCGGGCGCTTTCGCCAAGCTTTTCTTTTATGCCGAGCTGCTTGTCGATCTCCTCGAACTTTTCTTTAGCTTCACGCTGCCACTTATCGAATCGGTCCTTATAATCGCTCATGATCGTTCTCACATATTAAACGCCCGGTGCGGGGCAATTGTTCCGCTCTAAGCACGGATTATAGCACTGACGAGGCAGAGGCCGGAGCATTTTTGCACGGGCTTTCGGCATCTTTCACGCTATGCTAACCTCTCAATATAGACTTGTTATGCCGCTTGTAAGTTGTCCGACATGTGGCCGCCGTACCGAATATGAAGGTAACGAGTTTCGGCCGTTTTGCTCAGAGCGATGTAAATTGCTCGATTTCGGGGCGTGGGTCGACGAGGAATATTCGCTTCCCGCTGAGACTACGGAATTGTCTGAGGAAGAGGCCGACGCACTTCAAAAAGCGCTGGAGAACGGCGAGGGCGGCAGATGACCATTGCGCCGGCATTTTTTGTTGATGTTCCGTCGATCGGGACTGCGGGCGCGATCGCGGGCCTGCTTATATTTGTGATCGCGGCGGCCGTGGCCTTCGTCATTTTCCGAATGCTGCGAAAGAGCCTGCGGATCGCGTTTCGGCTTGCGATCGTGGTCGCGATACTGGTGATAGCGGTGGTCGGAGCCGGCTCATTGTGGTGGTTCGGGACCGACAGTGGTAACGAACGGCCAGCCCCCGCGAAGCGTCGATAACCGGCCGTCAGCAGCATGCAAATTCCCGTGAGACAGGCTTTCCAGGGCCTGTTATCGTTTTAAATGGAAAGCCCGCCGCAAACCTCCCGGCTGAAGTTTTGGAAGCGGTATAATTCGCTTCCGCCGACCGTGCTTGCCCTGAGCGTGGTCAGTTTCCTTAACGACACATCGAGCGAGATCATCTATCCGCTGCTGCCGGCTTTTTTGTTTTTGACCCTCGGGGCAACTCCGTTTGCAATCGGACTTATCGAGGGGCTTGCGGAAAGCGTCGCGAGCATTTTGAAGGTTTTCTCCGGGTACTTGAGCGACCGATTCGGCAAGCGCAAATTCCCGGTCTTTTTGGGCTATTCGCTGGCGGCGGTGATGAGGCCGCTGCTGGCATTTGTGACGAGCTGGCCGCAGGTGTTGGTGGTGCGCACGATGGACAGGGTGGGCAAGGGGGTCCGCGGGGCGCCGCGCGATGCACTGCTTGCCGCGGAAACTGCGGAGGAGGACAGGGGGAAAGCATTCGGCTTTAACCGGGCGGCGGACCACCTGGGTGCGGTGGTCGGCCCGGTGGTCGCATATTTTTTGCTCACCTATTTGGCGGCCGATGCGGAGAATCCGACCGCTCTCGAGTACCAAAGAGTATTTCTTTATGCGTCGATCCCGGTAGCCATCGGGCTTTTCGTGATCGTCTTTTTTGTGCATGAGAAGCCGGAACCGCACGAGGAAGAAGCTAATCCGATCAAGTTTTCGCTGGGTGAATTCGATGGGAATTTCAAACGGTTTCTGCTGATCATCGCTTTGTTTACACTTTCAAATTCGACGGACGCGTTTCTGCTGCTGCGTGCCGAGCAGGCGGGGATCGCCCCGGCAATGCTGCCGCTGCTGTGGATGGTGCTCCATTTCAGCAAGGTTTTCAGTTCGCTGATCGGCGGGGAGCTTTCGGACAAGCTTGGGCGGAAGGCGATGATCGTTTCGGGATGGCTGGTTTACGCGCTGGTCTATTTCGGTTTTGCATTTGTGGACAGCACCTGGCAGGCGTGGGCACTGTTCGTCGTTTACGGCACGTATTTCGGGCTCACGGAGGGTGCCGAAAAGGCGCTCGTCGCCGACCTGGTCGAGGATGAGAAGCGCGGTACGGCGTACGGGTTTTACAACCTGGCGTTCGGGATCACGGTGTTTCCGGCGTCGCTGCTATTCGGGCTGCTCTGGTATGAGTTCGGGGCGCCGGTCGCATTTATGGCAAGTGCCGCCGTTTCGATATTGGCCGCGATATTGTTCCTTTCGGTTAAGATTCCCGCACCTGTAGAAGCAAAATAAAAGAGGCTGCCCCGTTCGGAACAGCCCCTTTATTCTAAATGTTAAGCAGATCACAACTGTGCATCGCTCAAGCGTATCGAGTTTAGTATCGTCCGAAACGCGGTATTGTACCGGCTCGCTTCGTCATCGGGAGCGACCGCCGCGAAATAAAACGTTTCGCCGTTGCGAAGCTGGGTCGTATAGATGGTCACGACCTCGGTACGAGCATTGATCGGCGACCGGCCAGAGAGCTGTGTCACCATCGCCTGTCGGCCCGCAAATCGTGAATTTTGGAACCAGCTCTGCTGACGCAGATGCGGGTTACCCTGGATAAGGCCCTTTACGAACTCCTGCGAATTCTGAGCTAGCGTGTTTGAGCTTCCCCGGAAAACGCCGATCATAGCGCCGTGGCTGATGCCCTGGTTGCCGAATGCACCGTCCGGTGCAAAGGTGACGCTGGTCTGCTCGGGGAATTCACGCCAGTTATCGGGCACGCTCATGCTTATCCAATTGCCGCTTTGATATGTCCGGTAGCGGCGCGACGGGGCGGGGACGTTATTCGAATAGCTTCCGCCGCCCATTTGTGTGCTGCCGCCGGAAGACGCACCCTGCTGAATTTCAGCCATGGTCGGTGCCGCCGGCAAGCTGCGTAGCCGGCTTTGCGTCATCTGGAAATCACGGGTGATCTTGATGGGATTCGATGAGACCTCCAGTAGCTGAGTCTCGCGATTGATGGTCTCGAAGCGGTTACCCGGATCAGGGTGACTGCTCAAGAACTCAGGGACGCGGCCGCTGCCCTGGCGAGCGATCGTCTGGAACATATTGGCCAGGTCGCGCGGGTCGTAACCGGCCCGTGCCATGATCTGTGAGCCGAGGATGTCGGCTTGAGTCTCATATTCACGGCTGTAGCGCGTTTGCCAGATCTGGACGCCGAGGGCGCCTAGCTGGGCGCCGGTCTGGCCGCCGAGAATAGCTCCGCCGAGGATGGCGCCGATCGTGCCGAGCTGGGCCTTCCAGCCACTCTGCTTGGTGGCCTGTGCGGTGGCGTGGCGCATCGCAACGTGGGCGATCTCGTGAGCCATAACGCCGGCCATTTCACCCTCGTTACGCGCCGCCTCGATCATCCCGCGGTTGACGTACATGGGGCCGCCGGGAAGTGCGAACGCGTTGATATCGCTCGCATTGACGATCTTGAATGAATAATCGAATGCCGGCTGGCGGAACTGAGGCGGAATCGCCGCCACGAGGTTTTCGCCGATCCGTGCTACATATTGCGTTGATTGATAATCGTTTAAGATCGGAAACTGTTTTTCGATCTCGACAGCGGCTTCGCGGCCGAGTTGAACGTCCTGCTGAACCTCGTACCGGTTCTTTGGCATGCTGACGCGCGTTTGCGCCAAGGCGGCAAGCGGCATCAGGGCCATCGCCCAAACCATCGCAGCCGAGACAGCACTCTTAATAAGATGTTGTCGTTTCATTTTTCCTCCTGATAAGTACCTTTTCATTTCCATTTGGACAAATAACAGTTGGGGGAATGGGCAGAATTGAGATGGCAAAGCCGGAAGCCGGGTTCGCCGTCAATTGCCGTTAACGTATCATAAGGGTACGGTCAAAATGTGTAACCTATGTTACAGGAATGTAAACTTTTGACGGTATCGGCTTAAACGGAAGGCGCGGATACTTAATAATTATCGTTTGAAGCTCGGGCAGGAACCGCTTCAATGGAAGCGGCCGGAGAATGGCCCGTACAAATAATGGGCCGGGAGAACAAACGAAAATGTCAAAAACAATATATTTGATCGTCGCGTTGATGGCCGCGATCGGCGCTGCCTGCAGCGGCCAGGAATTGGGAAGCAATTCGTCGTCGACCGCACCGGGCGGAGCGGTTCAGCTGCAGGGTTCGGGTTCAACCTTCGTCAAACCGATGATGGACAAGTGGACGAGCGAATTCGGCAAGATCAATCCGAACATTCGCATTGACTACCAAGGGACGGGTTCCGGTGCGGGGATCAAGGCCATCCAGAGCCAGACAGCGGATTTCGGCGGCAGTGACGCGGCGATGTCCAATGATGAGATGGGCCAGACCAAGGCAGGCGAGATCGTACACATTCCGGTAGTACTCGGCGCAGTGGTGCTGACGTATAACCTGGAGGGGCTCAACCAGCCGCTAAAGCTCACCCCGGAGCTTATCTCGGATATCTATCTGGGCAAGATCCGACGGTGGGATGACGACCGGCTGAAGAAAGAGAATCCGGGTGTAACGCTTCCGGGCAACGACATCACGCCGGTCTTTCGTGCAGACGGCAGCGGAACCTCAGACGTTATCACGGATTTTTTGTCGAAGACCGTTCCCGAATGGAAAAGCACGATCGGACGGACGAAGAACCCGCAACTTCCACAGGGGATCGGCATCGGCGGCAAGGGCAACGAGGGCGTGATGGGCCAGGTCAAGAATACGCCGAACACGATCGGGTACGTGGAGCTCACATTCGCGAAAGCAAACAATTTGCCGACGGCCCTTATACGCAACTCGGCCGGCAACTTTATAGAGCCGACGAGCCAGACGGTTTCAAATGCCGCGGCGGGAATGGTCGAAAAGATGCCGGAGGACCTCAGGTTTGAGATCACGAATGCGGAGGGTGCGGATGCGTACCCGATCTCGGGGATCGTCTATATGCTGGTCTATAAGGAGCAGGGCGATGCGGTAAAAGGCAAGGCTCTTGCCGATTTCCTTTGGTGGGCGATAAACGACGGCGAACAGTATGTTATCGACCTGCATTACGCGCCGCTTCCGGCTCAGCTCGTGGAACGGTCCGGTGCGAAGATTAACTCGCTGATGCACGGCGGCAAGCCGCTGAAGACGAACGCAAACTAACACGTGAACCGAAACGGGGCCATCGGCGACACGATCTACCGCTTCATATTGCTGGCGGCCGCTTCGAGCATCCTGGTGCTCGTGGCGGCGATCGTGTTTATGATGGCCCGCAGTTCGATGCCGACGATAACGCGGTTCGGGCTTGGTTTCTTGACGGCCTCGGAGTGGGCGCCGGCACAAGAGGCCTTCGGCGCATTGCCGTTCATATGGGGGACGATAGTTTCGTCGCTGATCGCGATCCTTCTTGCTGTGCCGGTTTCGTTGGGAATCGCGATATTTCTGGTTGAGCAGGCGCCGCGGTCCATAGCCCGGCCGATCGCGTTTATGGTCGAACTGCTTGCGGCGATACCCTCGGTGGTCTACGGCCTATGGGGGATCTTCGTCCTGGCACCGTTTATTCGCGAATACCTCGGCCCGCTGCTGCAGAACAACCTCGGGTGGATACCGCTATTTCAGGGCCGGCTAACGGGTATCGGGATGATGACGGGCGGGATAATCCTCGCGATAATGATCACGCCCATTATAACGGCGGTTGTGCGGGACATCCTGGAGGCGGTGCCGAACGCACAGCGGGAGGCCGCGCTGGCACTGGGTGCGACAAAGTGGGAAACGACCGGGATCGTTCTGAGCAACGCCTCGTCGGGCATTGCGGGAGCGGTGGTGCTGGGTTTGGGAAGGGCACTGGGTGAGACGATGGCGATCACGATGGTGATCGGCAACTCGCCTCAGATAACGGCATCGCTATTTGAACCGGCATATACGATCGCCTCGGTGCTGGCGGCGAATTTTGCGGACGCAACGGATGAGCTTTACCTAAGCGCATTGGTGGAGATGGGCCTGATCTTGTTTCTGGTCACGCTGATCGTAAACGCGCTGGCAAAGCTGCTGATAATGAGCGTGTCTCGACGAACGCATGCGGGAGGGCACGGTTAAAATGGCCGAACCTCTGGCGAACGATCAACGGAAACGGCGGCTTGTGAATTCGGTCATGACGGGCCTCACGGCAGCGAGCGCTTTGTTTGTGACGACGCTGCTGCTTATTATCCTCGGGTACATCACGTATCAAGGGATCTCGTCGATCAGCGTAGAGTTTTTGACCGATACGCCGAAGCCGGTGGGCGAGGGCGGAGGGATCGGGAATGCAATTCTCGGGTCGGCACTAATGACGGGCCTTGCGGCCGTAATAGGGCTTCCGATCGGGATCTTGGCGGGCGTTTATTTGGCGGAATTCGGAAGCGGCTGGTATGGAAAGACGATCAGGTTCATCGCCGACACGCTGACGGGTACGCCGTCGATCATCATCGGCATCTTTATCTACACGGTGGTCGTGATACCGATGGGGCGGCCGTCGGGCCTTGCAGGCGGGCTCGCGTTGGCGGTGATAATGATCCCGATCGTCGCTCGCACGACGGAGGAGATGATCCGGCTGGTGCCGAACTCAATGCGCGAGGGGGCATTGGCACTTGGCGCACCGCAGTGGCGGGTTTCGTGGAACATCGTGCTTCCGGCAGCGGCCTCGGGGATAGCGACGGGAGCGATGCTGGCGATAGCACGTGTGACGGGCGAGACCGCACCGCTGCTGTTCACGGCGCTAAACAGCCGTTTTTACAATTTCTATTATGATCAGCCTATGGCGTCGCTGACAGTGCAAATATATAACTATGCGACCGGGCCGTTCGAGGTCGAGCACGCAATGGCCTGGGCGGCGACGCTGCTGTTGGTGGGTTTAATATTGGTGATCAACATAGCAGTGAGGCTGCTCACGCGAAAGAGGTATTAGCAGCAATCAATCGATGACAGCAAAGATCAGCATTTCACATCTTGATTTTTTTTACGGAAGCGATCAGGCGCTTTTTGATATCTCGCTTGATATTCCGGAGCACGAGATCGTTGCGTTCATCGGGCCCTCGGGCTGCGGCAAATCTACGTTTTTGCGTTCGCTGAATCGGATGAACGACACGATACCGATCGCCTCGATGCGGGGCGAGGTATTGCTCGACGGCGAGAATATTTACGCCCCAGGGACGGATGTCGTCGCGCTTCGCCGCCGGGTCGGTATGGTTTTTCAAAAGTCGAACCCGTTCCCGAAGTCGATCTTTGATAACGTCGCCTACGGCATCAAGATCAACGGCATTCACTCAAGCAAGGCAGACCTGGCGGAAAGAGTTGAGAAGGCGTTGAGAGATGCGGCGCTGTGGGACGAGGTCAAGGACAGGTTGAACACATCAGCGTTCGGCCTTTCGGGCGGGCAGCAGCAGAGGCTGTGCATTGCACGTGCACTCGCCGTTCAGCCGGAGGTTATTCTAATGGACGAGCCCGCATCAGCCCTCGACCCGATCGCGACGCAGAAGATCGAGGAGCTGGTCGTGGAACTCAAACGCGAATACACGATCGTGATCGTGACGCACAATATGCAGCAGGCGGCACGCGTTTCGGACCGCACAGCGTTCTTTATGCTCGGGAAACTGGTGGAATATAATCCGACGCAGCGGATGTTCACCAATCCGGACGAAAAACTAACCGAGGATTACATTACCGGCCGCTTCGGTTAAAAATTGCGGAGCGCCGGATATGGTAAATTAGTAGCAATGGACAATCGGATCATCGATCAGCAACTGGACCACCTTCGGGACAAGATCCTTCTGCTTGGCGGGGCGACGGAGACCGCAGTGCGAAAGGCTATGCAGGCACTTGTCGATCGGGACAGCGAACTAGCGCGTGAAGTGCTCGAAGAGGACAAGGTGATCGACCAGATGGAGCTTGAGATCGACAGGCTTACGGTCGAGATATTGGCGCTGCAGCAGCCGGCCGCACACGACCTGAGGTTCGTGATATCGGTGGCGAAGATAACACCTATTCTGGAGCGTATAGCAGACCATGCGGGCAGTATCGCCGAAGCGGCTTTAGTTTTGAATACGGAACCGCAGCTCAAGGAATATGTCGAATTTCCGATAATGGCGGAGACTGCGGCAGAGATGCTGCACTCTGCGCTCGATGCCTTTACCTCCGAAGATTCGAAGCTTTCGCGGCAGATAATCGAGCGCGATGCACAGATCGACGCGGCATATAAACGGGTATTTAATGAACTGTTGGACATGATGATCACGGATCCGTCATCGACGACCGGGGCGGCTCATCACATTTTCGTCGCGAAACATCTTGAGCGTATCGGCGATTACGTTAAGGATATCTGCGAGCTGAACGTGTACCTGCGTGAGGCAGCATTTATTAAACACGGCGGATAGGGGGAGTCCTAAAAGTATTTTCTCCGAAAGCGGCCATTTGCGGCCGCTTTACTTTTTAAATGCCGGTCGTGGACAGGCGCACCATCATCCGATATATTTGGGTAACATTCTTGTAACACACCGGAGACCCATAAAATGGCATTTAGTTTCCTGCCTCGCGAGGACGATTATTTCCTTTATTTCTCGCAGATGACGGCAAAGATCGAAGAGGCCGCAAAGATCTTGGTCGAAATGGTGGATGATATCGGCAACGATCGTGCGCAATACACCAAACGCATTAAAGCGGTTGAGCACGCCTGTGACGAGATAATGCATCAGATCACAACGAAGCTGAACACCTCGTTCATCACGCCGTTCGACCGCGAGGACATTTACGCCCTGAGTGTTGCGCTGGATGATGTTATTGATTATATCGACGCCGGGGCGAGAGCTATGGTGATGTACGACATCACCGAGACCAATAAGCATATCAAGGGCCTTGCGGATATAATCCATCGCCTCTCATGGCAGGTGCACGGCGCGGTCTCATTGCTCAAGAAACCTAACGGGATAAACAAATACTTTGTCGAGATACACAGCCTTGAGAACGAGGCGGACGAGGTCTATTTCAATGCGATCGGCGATCTATTTAGAGACTCTTCCGACCCGATCGAGGTGATCAAGTACAAGGAGCTGTACGAGATCCTGGAAAGTGCGACGGACCTATGTGAGAGTGTCGCGAACATCATCGAGAGCATTGTGCTCAAGCACAACTAGCACCGACGCGGACCGGAAATCATCGATATGGAAGGACAATACGCGGCACTGAGCCTGGTTGTTTTCATCATCTTTGTCGCCCTCGTTTTCGATTACATAAACGGATTTCACGATGCGGCAAACTCGATCGCGACGGTCGTCGCGACGCGCGTGCTCTCACCGGGCGTTGCCGTGACGTGGGCCGCGTTCTTCAACTTTGTTGCATTTCTGGTTTTCGGAACGGCCGTGGCGAAGACGATAGGCGGCGATATGGTGAATATCGCCATCATCCCGCAAAATGACCAGTTGCTTGTTCTGTTAGCCGGCGTATTGGGCGCGGTCGTGTGGAACCTGATCACGTGGTATCTCGGCCTCCCGACATCAAGTTCACACGCATTGGTCGGTGCCTATGCGGGAGCCGCGATCTCGGCGTTTATCTGGCATTTTGGGCTCACGAATGTCCAAACGGTCCTGATCGCGGAGGGATGGATAAAGACGCTGCTCTTTATCGTGTTGTCACCGCTGATCGGGATGCTCCTGGGCTTCACGCTGATGGTCACGGTCTATTGGGTCTTTCATAAAGTGGCGCTCAACCGGGTGGATCGTGGATTTCGTTTCGGCCAGCTATTTTCCGCAGCAGCCTATTCCCTCGGGCACGGCGGGAACGACGCCCAGAAAACGATGGGCATTATAACGATCGTGCTCGTCTCAGGCGGATTTCTGCAGGCGGCGCCGGGCGGCGGGCTTCCCGACGTGCCGCTATGGGTGGTCCTAGCCGCACACTTTGCCATTGCCTTAGGAACACTTTCCGGCGGATGGCGGATCGTCAAAACGATGGGCACCAAGATCGTTAAGCTGCAGCCGGTTGGCGGCTTTTGTGCGGAAACCGCGGGTGCCATTACGCTTTTCGGCGCGACCGCGGCGGGCATTCCGGTTTCTACGACACATACCATCACGGGTTCGATCGTCGGCGTAGGTTCTGCCAAACGGCTTTCGGCTGTCAAATGGGGCGTCGCCGGACGCATCGTTTGGGCCTGGGTCCTGACAATACCGATGGCCGGGCTGATCGCAGCCCTTTCATACGGCATCATCCTGCTGATCGAGCTTGCGACCGGTACGATCTAGAGCTCCGTCGCTTCAACTTTCTGCAGCATCGCGTTGAGGTGCTCGCTCTTGCTTATCTCTCTGATCATACCGTCTGCTATCAAAAGTATTCGGTCGGCCGGTTGGGCCAGCCGGTCGTCGTGAGTGATCATCACAAAAGCGACGCCGCTCTCCTTGTTCATTTCGCGCATCAATTCGAATACCTGTTTGCCGGATCGGCTGTCAAGATTGCCCGTCGGCTCGTCGGCCAGAATTATTTTTGGCGCATTTGCCATGGCACGGACGATAGCACACCGCTGATTTTGTCCCCCGCTCATCTCATCCGGATGCTTGTTTATCTGCTCGCTCAGTCCGACCCGGTCGAGCAGACCCAAAACTCGGGCACGCTCTGCCGGACTCGCCTCTCCGCGGCGGAGCAGGACCGGTATCAACGCATTTTCCAGGCAGGTGAATTCGTTCAGCAGGTAATGGGCCTGAAACACAAATCCGATCTGATCGCTGCGCAGCTCGGCTAAACCATCATCGTCAAGCGTCGAAATAGCGGTCCCGTTTATCAGGACCTCGCCGCCTGTCGGCACATCCAGGGCTCCGAGAATGTTCAGGAGGGTCGATTTACCGCTTCCGGATTGTCCGACGATCGCGACGAACTCGCCCGCACGAATCTCGATATCCAAGCCGAAGAGTACCGGCACATTTACTTTTCCGAAATACGTCTTTTGGAGGCCGCGCGTTTCTATAACGACCCGACGGTCGTCCATTTGTGCGGTTCTCATAGGGACATCGCTGTTCGTAGTCCTCATCTTAGTTGCGCATCACATCTACGGGGTTTAGCCGAGAGGCCTGCCTAGCCGGCAGCACGGCCGCGATCACGGTCGTGATGATCGCAGAAAGCATCGCAAGTCCGATATACAGCGGCACGATCGTCACGGGGAAATAAGCAAGGGGTTCCTGCCCGGGGGCCGAGGTCGGTCGCATGGGCAGACTCATAAGCCACGCTATCGTCGTTCCTACGACCCCTCCGAGTGAGCTTCCCAATATTGCAACGCCGAGGCCTTCTAGTATGAAAACGGCGGAGATCTGCGAGTGACGGGCTCCCATGCTCTTAAGAATCCCGATCTGACTCGATTTCTGCAGAACGGAAACTATCAGAACCGATGCGATCGCAAATGCTGCGGCGATAAGGCTGAATAACGAGATCACATATGCCGATATTCCCATCATCTGCATATTAGACAGGTTGCGGGAGTAATCCAGCGTCCACGGCCGCGCTTCATAAGGGGTAAGAGCCATTATGAGGTTCGCCAAATTGTCTACATCGTTAATGTCATGGCTCTTTATGTAAACAGCGTTCACGGAGGTTCCCAGGCCGAAGAGGCTTTGCCCATTCCTGAGCGTGACATAGGCGTTCCCGCGGCCCTGCCCTCGATTGTAGATGCCAGCGACGGTAAAGGATTCGGAACCGCCGGAGCTCGAGGTCATGCGGGCACGGTCGCCCACCTGTAGGTTCAAATCCTTTGCCAATTCGATATCGATCACGATCTCATCGCTGCCCAATCCTCTATAACGGCCGCCGACAAGGTCCCTAGATACTGGTGTTATTTCGTCCAGGAGATCCGGATCAGCACCGACAACAGTTACGCCTACGGGATTCGAACCCTTTGACGCAAAGCCCTGTCCGCTAACGACCGGGGCAACGCCTGCAACATTCGGCAGGCCGCGCAACATCGCGGTCAGATCACTCCAATTGTCGATGAACTTTAGCTGAGACGCCGGGATCTCGAGCCGGGTCGAAATCGGGTTCTCACCGTCAGGCAGCGGTTTCGGCAGGGGATCTCTAACCCTCACCAAAACGTGGGGGATCGAGCCCGTCAATAGATTTGACATCATATCCTGCAGCCCAAAGATCAATGATGTTACGAAGATCACGATAGTGACCCCGGTCGCCACCGCACTGATCGTCATCAAGGTCTGCATGCCTCCTGAAAACAGGTGGCGTAATGCAAGCAGGAACTCGAAACGATACCGTTTCGGGATCAATGCGGAAGCGACAAGTTCAGAGAATGAAGCCATAGTGCAGAGCTCTTTTCGCACGACAGCGGGCGTTTCGCTAGTGGGCCCGCACTCTGTCCCCCTCTACAACATTTGCGGGGTTCGTGATGACGAGATCTTCAGGATTTAGGCCGGAGACCACCGGGACGCCGTCTGCCGTCGGAAAGTTTGCAGCGACGTTTCGCCTAATAGCTATACCGTCCTCAATGATGTAGACGACCGTATCATCGCCTACGCGGACGAGCGAAGATTGCGGTATCAATAACCGGTCCACATTTTTCGCAGTGATGATATTTACATTGACAGTCTGCCCGGGACGGAGCCATTCAGGCGGTGAATCGAGGGTTACCTTTACTGTGATCGTTCCCCGTGCCTCGTCGACCGCGGCTCCAAGCTCCGATATGTGGCCTATCAGGCCATCGCCCGCATTGCCGTCGACGGATATTTTTGCTTCGAGCCCGATCTTTAACGACGGCAGATTGCCTTCGTCAATGTCCAGGCGCACCTCGGGTTGTGAACTTACTAATGTGAGCACCCCGAGATTTCCCACAGTTTGCCCGGGTTCCGTATTGACCACCGTCACCCGGCCGGCGAACGGGGCAGTGACGATCGCGTTACCTGCCTGGCTTTCCGCAACAGCAAGGGCACGTTCCGCCTCTGCGATCTTGTCCCGAGCAAGTCGAACATCCTCCGGCCGGGCCCCGCTCCGGATCGTATTCAGCCGCTCTCGCTGAATCTCGACACCGGCGCTGAACGCAGCAAGGCTCGAACGAGCGGCGGCGACGTTGGCCCGGGCAGCTTCGATAGCCCGCCGCTGGGCCTCAACGCGTTTTGTTGCTACCTGATAAGCGTTTGAGGAACGGTCATACTCCGAACGCGGAACATCGCCCGACTCAAGAAGCACGGCGTCCCTTTTCATTTCCTTTTCTGCCAATTGCTGTTCGGATATGAGTTGATCCAAAAGCGCCGCGGCTTGTTCCGCGGCCCTTTCGGCCTGGGCGACAGCGGCACGCTGCTGCTCGACCTGTGCCTGAGCCTGCGAGACCTGCTGCTCGGCGGCGCGGATGTCGGTGGGAAGAGTTGCTCGCGAAACCAATGCAAGTTGTGACCTGGCCGACGCGACCGCCGCACGGGCCTGTTCGATCTGTGCGTTGGCGAGACTATTTTCAATGAGAGCAAGTTCCTGGCCACGTATCACCTCGTCGCCCTCTTTGACATAGAGAGAGCGGATAATTCCCTGGGCTTGAGCTCCGATGTTCGATTCGGTCTCGCCCCCGACCACACCGCTCCCGGCTATTGCCTCTGTAATGGTGGCAATCGTGGGCCGGGTCACATTAACGCGTGATGGCCGGGTGTAATACCAGATAAACGCAAGTGCAACAAGCAGAAGAAGGACACCGGCCCCGATCCGAACGGCCCACTTTTTTCGTTCGGTTACCTGAGTGTCCTCGACGGATAGTCCTGCTTTTTCAGGCGTTTCAGGTTCTGGGGAACCAGTGTCGATTGTTTGGGCATATTGATCCATTAAGTTGGTTTGCAGGATTTCAATACAGTATATCACCCGAAAGAACTGAGGACGGTGCGTCAACCGACCCGGATGAGACCGATTTACTTGCGAAAATGTTACTGCGGTGACATCCTTGAATTTTAGGGAGGTGCGAAAATGACGGCGGTTCTTGAAAGTGTCAGGGCCTTGGAAGATTACCTGGTAATGCCGGATTCGGAGGTCGCGGAGCGTATCGAGAGTGCGAGGCGCGAGCTTGGGCAGCGGGTGATAATTCTCGGCCACCATTATCAGCGCGAGGATGTGGTGCGGCACGCGGACCTGAAGGGCGATTCGTACCAGCTTTCAGTGATGGCATCGCAGACCGACGCGGAATTTATCGTCTTCTGCGGGGTCCATTTCATGGCGGAATCCGCCGACATTTTGGGGAACCCGGGCCAGCGCGTGATCCTGCCCGATATGGGGGCGGGGTGCTCGATGGCAGACATGGCCACGATCGAACAGGTCGAGGACGCATGGGAACAGCTGGGCGAGATCGGGGTGCTTGATTCGCGAGTGGCGCCGATCACGTATATGAACTCGTCGGCGGCGATCAAGGCATTCTGCGGCCGAAACGACGGGGTCGTGTGCACATCGTCGAATGCGGTTCCGCTTTTTGACATTTACCTGCGGGAATTCGACAAGATGTTCTTTTTCCCGGACCAGCATCTCGGGCGTAACACGGGTGCCAAATTCGGAATTCCGCTCGATAAAATGGTCGTCTGGAATCCGCACGAGGAACTCGGCGGGAACACGGCCGAAGAGCTGCATAACGCAAAGCTGATCCTTTGGCGCGGGCATTGTTCCGTGCATGGGAGGTTCAAGGATTGGCACGTCGATAAGATCCGTGCTGATGTGCCGGGCGTGAAGGTGCTCGTCCATCCGGAGTGTACCTATGAAGTGGTGCAGAAGAGCGATCTGAACGGATCGACTTCGTTCATTATCAAGACGGTCGAGGATTCGCCGGCGGGTTCGAAGTGGGCTATCGGAACGGAAGTGAATCTCGTTGACCGTTTGGCCCGCCGTTTTCCCGATAAAGAGATCCATCTGCTGGCACCGGACCTGTGTATGTGTGCGACGATGTACCGGATCGCTCCGCAGAATCTTGCGTGGGCGATGGAGAATTTAGTGGACGGCAATGTCGTGAATGAAATAGCCGTCGATGCCGAAACCAAGCATTTTGCACATATCGCGCTGGACAGGATGATCTCGCTCACCGAAGGCTCCCGCTAGTTCAAATGGCAGAGCCAGAAGACAAACTTCCCGACAATACCCCCGGCAGCTTTTACGTCGATAAGCAATGCATCGACTGTGATGTTTGCCGCGACACCGCACCTGCCAACTTTACCCGCAACGACGAGAACGGCTATTCGTTCGTCTATAAGCAGCCGGAAACCGCCGATGAACAAGAGCTTTGCCGCGAGGCGCTCGATGCATGTCCGGTAGAGGCGATAGGCGACGACGGCGAAAGCTAAGCTGCACGCTGCCAGCATTTAAGCTCCAACCTTTGCACGGGCTGATAGAATCTAAGGAAAATCTCCCGTAAAACTGAATTATTGGATCGAAAGATCTTGAGGAGGAACATATGACAAGGGTAGTAACACTAATATTCTTAACAGGCATATTTGCGTTTGCGGGGTTTGGACAGACGATGTCGTGGCTGGACCGGCCGCTAAACCGCAACTGGAACACGCCGAATCAGGCGGTCCCGCGGGCTCCGCGGATGGAAGGCGAGAACCCGAACTCGGCTCAGTGCCGTGAACAGATCAGGCAGCCTGAGACCATCGGCGAACGAAATCTCACCCGCAACGGCTGGTACCTTTTTGGGCCGCGGCAATCGTACGGCAACGTCTCGGTCGTAACGGCCATGGCAAGCGTGGACGGAATGTGCCGTCCGACGCAGGCAAACGGATTCGTATTTGTATCTGAGAGATTGGCCGGGACATTGGCCCCGGAGCCGACGGGGGCTCGGACGGACGGAGCGCTTTCCAGATTATTTCTTGTAAGCCCGACGGCTCTTACCGCAGAGTTCGTCCGATATACGTCGAGCGACCCGCTTTGCTGCCCGTCACAGGTGAGCACGGTGAGCTATAGCATCTCGACCGGCGCTCGTGCAGTGCTGAATGCAGAGAATGTGACGACGTCGCCCACATGCGAAACCGACGGCGAGGTGACGACGCAAGACAATGTGGTGTCGGGAACGGTCACTTATCCGGCGCGGCCGCTGCTCTCGACAAATGCGGTCCTGAACGTATCGCTTCTGGATATAACCCACAGCCTAACGGACCCGACCGTTGTGGTTGCTCAAAAGGTCGAGCTGCGGAACGAGCGGCAGCCGCATTCGTTTGACCTGGTCTACCGGCCGAATCAGATCCAGCCGGGAAGGCGGTATGCGGTTAGAGCTGAGATCGTCGATCGCGGCCGGACCGTTTTTCAGACGAACTCAGACGTCGCGGTCCTCACCTGGGGTGCACCCCGTGTTGTCGAGCTGCGGCTTGCACGGCCGGGGGCGGCGACTCCAGGAACCGGCAGCGCTGTGGTCCGGGGGACGGTGACACACCGGCCGCGGATAGCGCTGGCACAGGATTCGGAAGTGAGGGTGAGCCTGGTGGATTCGGCCGACCCGAACGGTATTCCCGTGGCAGAAACGGTTGTTGAAACGAACGGGCGTCAGGTGCCGATCCCATATGAGCTGCGTTATGACCCGCAAGCGATCGCGAGCGGAAGGAATTACGAGCTGCGGGCAGAGATCTCAACAGACGGCGAAGTACGGTTCAGGTCGGGCGACGGGACGCCGTTCACGTCACGGCCCAACCAGGTACAGACAGTGAACCTGATGCTCGAGATCGCGGAAGCGGTTCCCGAGGTGATCACCGGCCGTACATTGAACTTGTCCAAGTTCGGTACGGGTTCAATGCAGATCGAGGGACGAAATTCGGACCTGCTGATCCGCGGAACGGTCGCGGTTCGGACTGACGGCACTGCCGATGTAACGGTGAGCCGACTGCTCGGTTCGATAACCTTTAGCGGAAAGGCCACCTATTTCGATGACAATCGAGTGGTGATAGCCGTCGAGAACTCGGGCGACGCCGATGCGAGCGGATTGATCGAGATCCGGTACAGCGGCAACAGCCTGAACTCGATCACCGCAACCGATCTGGTGCTTGACGGCCAGAACGTGACGCTGCGATTCTAAATGTTCGAAATGGATCCGGGCCGGCAGCGACGCCGGCCCGGATCGCGTCTCCCGCGATTTAACCCGCCCCCATTTCTCGTGATAACATCAAGTTTTTGCTCCCATAAGCATCGCTTACAGTAACTATGGACAGATTTTTAATTCGGGGCGGACGCCCGCTGCACGGCACCGTTGAGATCAGCGGTGCGAAGAATTCGGCCTTGCCATGTTTGGCAGCGGCATTGTTAACCGCCGAGACGGTCACTCTACACAACGTGCCTTACGTTAAGGACCTGATCACGCAGCGGCGACTGCTTGAGGACCTGGGGGCGACGGTGCTCACACCGGCCTTGCGTACACACGTGATAACGGCGGCGCACATCGAAACTTTCGAGGCTCCGTATGAGCTGGTGAAAACGATGCGTGCGAGCGTTCTAGCACTGGGGCCGCTGCTTTCGCGTTTCGGAAAGGCCAAGGTGAGCCTGCCCGGGGGCTGTGCTATCGGCACGCGGCCGATCGACCTGCACCTTCGTGCGTTCGAACAGTTGGGTGCGAAGGTCTCGCTTGAATCCGGTGATGTTGTGGCAACCGCGCCGGCCGGCCGGCTCAAGGCAGCGGAGATCGACTTTGAGAAGGTCACAGTGACCGGAACCGAGAACGTGATGATGGCAGCGGTCCTGGCTGACGGTACCACGACGATCCACAATGCTGCATGCGAGCCCGAGATCGATGACCTGGCCGAAATGCTTAATAAAATGGGGGCCCGGATCGAGGGTGCCGGGACGCCGACGATGACGATCACCGGCGTCGAAGAGCTTCACGGAGCGGAGCACACCATCATCCCCGACCGGATCGAAACGGGAACGTTTATCGCGGCGGCGGCTATCACTGAGGGCGAGCTTCGGATCGAGAAATGCCGCCCGGCTCATCTAACGGCGGTGATTGAGCAGTTTCGAGGAGTCGGCGTTGAGATCGAGGAGGTCGACGATTCGACGCTGCGTGTTAACTGTTGCCCGGACGGGCTTAAGGCGAAGGATGTCACCACTGAACCTCATCCGAAGTTCCCGACGGATATGCAGGCGCAGTATATGGCGCTGATGACACAGGCTGAGGGCGTTTCGCATATAACGGAAACGATCTTTGAAAATCGGTTCATGCACGCCTCGGAACTGATCCGGATGGGTGCGGATATTCATTTCAGCGGAAACACGGCGACCGTCCGCGGAAAGACAAAGCTTACCGGTGCACCGGTGATAGCATCGGACCTGCGGGCCTCGGCCTCGCTCGTGCTGGCCGGGTTGTGTGCTTCGGGCGAGACGGTGATCGATCGGGTCTATCACATCGATCGGGGCTATGAGGCGATCATTCGAAAATTGCGCGAGGTCGGTGCGGATGTGGAGCGGCTTACTTCACATGTGACTGACGGCACGGCCGCGGCCGGCGATTAACATTACATCGCCCGTTGTGCTTTAATAATCGATATCGCTATGGGAAACGAAGATTGCCTATTCTGCAAGATAGTTGCAGGTGAGATCCCGTCTGACAAAGTCGCGGAAGACGACCGGTCGGTCGCTTTTAACGACATCAGTCCGCAGGCCCCGACGCATATTTTAGTAGTGCCGAAAAGGCATATCGAATCGCTCGATAAAGCATCTAAGGACGATGGAGAGGTGCTCGGGCATTTGCTGCTCCGGGCGGCTGCGATCGCGCGAGAGAAAGGATTTGCCGAGGACGGGTATCGGGTCGTTATCAATACGAACGCCGACGGCGGCCAGACTGTGTTCCATTTGCATGTACATCTGCTTGGCGGACGTACATTTGTATTTCCTCCGGGTTGATCGTGAGCTCCCATAAATTATGAAGCTGACCGGAACTTTACTTATTCTGCTTGCTATCTTTGCCGCTGCCTGCGGCGAGGCCGAGCCGGAGGTGCCGTCCGCGGCTCCCGGTGAATCCAACGAAGTTCAGCAATATACCGACGCGGCGACCGCAGTGAGCGAAGGGCGCAGATTTTTGGACATCGGCGAGACGGAAAAGGCGATCGATGCTCTTAATCAGGCCGTAAAGCTGGACCCGGACAACGCCGATGCGTATTTCCATCTCGGGATAGCCTATTCCCTGGTCGAGTTTAGCCAGCAGATCGCTCTTGCGGAGGGTGAGACGCCTGTAGAAGAGGAGACCGGAAACGATAATTCTGAAAAGAAGGATAAATCAAACTCTGTGATCGCATTTGAGCGTGCTGTCGAGCGGTATAAGAAACGTACCGACGCCAACCCCGATGATCACGCGGCTTATTACAACATGGGCCGCGCGTACAGCAAGCTGAACGAGGACCAGGATGCGGCGAAGGCATTGCGAGAAGCGGTGAAGCTGCATCCGGAGGAGACCGAGTATCACACGGAACTCGGCACTGTTCTGATCAAGCTGGCGAAATACAGCGAGGCCGTCGCGGCACTGAAGAAGGCGATCGAGGCCGATCCGCAAAATCTGCACGCGGAAGAGCTGCTTGAACAGGCAGAGGCCGGGCAGAAACGAATAACGTTTACCGAGCTGCCGGACTATCTGAAGAAGAAACCGACACCCGCTCCGGACGGCACCGAACCGTCGCCCGAGCCCTCACCGACCGCGTCGCCAAAGGCAACAGCAACCCCTGCGAAGCCGAAACCTACCCCTCCTGCGGCAAATCGACCCAGAAATTGATCACTGTCGCGATATTACACACCTACGGTGGCGTTGTATCAACTTGACATTCGCGCGCTCGCGTCGCAAATTAACGATACACGATGCCGAATTCCATCCACGACACCGAATCCCCGCAGCGGCTCTCGCTTGAGCGAAAGGTGCGAATGCACGAAGCACGCGAAGCGATCATCGAGAGGCTCGCCCGCGACTTGCCGGAAAGCATTGATATACAACGGTTTTTGAACGTTGTCGTTTCAGAGATCGGGAGGATGCTTGAGGCTGACCGGTGCGACGTTTTGCAGCTAATTTCCGGAAAAGAGCTGGAGATAAGTCACGAATGGAGGCGGGATTCACGCATTCCTTCGAGCATCGGAACGGTGATCCCCATCGATGCAAAGCGGTTGTCAGAACAATTCGACATATCAAAACCAATCCGAATCGATGATACCTCGAAGGCAAAAGACGCGACGCTGAAGTTCTTTGCAAAGGCCCTTGAGACTCGGTCGCTGTTGATCATCCCAATATCGCTAAGCGGCGATGTGATCGGCCTGCTGGGGCTGCACGATACGAAGCGTCCCCGTGCTTGGCTGGACGAGGAGGTTCAGTTTCTGGAATCGATAGCACAGCAACTGGCCATCGGGTACCAATACACGCGGCTGTTCGTTGCTCAGGAGCAAGAGACCCGCCGCACGAACGCGTTGCTTGAGATCGCGAACACGCTCAACTCGCACTCGGACTTTAACGAGGTGTCGGCACGCGCGTTGGAACGTGCGATCAGCTTGGTAGGGGCGGATTATGGCGCTCTTGGCGTAGTTGATGAGGCCGGGGAGCGTATCTCGCTTGCGAGTTTCAAGTCGGCCGAGGGGGTAAAGCCGGGGCGGTTGCTAAAGATGGTCGAATCGCACGGCAAGTCGCTCAAGATAGACACATTTCCGGCGGTGAGCGCTTTGATCCGGGACGGGAAGACATTGCCGGTTACGGATTCGGAATTGCCTTTGGCGATACGGTTGGTCTTTAACAAGACGCTCGGCGGAAAGGCGGCGCTGCTGACGCCTGTGCGGGTCGGCGGTACCACGTTCGGGCTGCTCGGATTTGTGTGGAGCAGTGCCGTCAACTTTCAGGACCACGACGTGGCATTGGTAGAGGGCATAGCGGACCAGATCGGGACCGCACTCGAGCGGGACCAGCTCTCGGCTGAGGTGATGCGGCTAAAGAGCGAACTCTATCAGCGGAGCAGCGAGATCATTGGGCAAGCGCCCTCCATCCTCAGAGCGATCGAACTTGCTCATAACGTTGCCAATACCTCGACGACGGTGTTGATCCAGGGCGAGAGCGGAACGGGTAAGGAATTGCTTGCGAACCTGATCCACTTCAATTCCGGAAGGGAAGGAAAGCCGTATGTGAAGATCAACTGCGGCGCGATACCCGAGACATTGCTTGAGGCGGAGCTGTTCGGCCATGAGAAGGGAGCATTTACAGATGCTCGCACCCAGCGGCGCGGGCGGTTTGAAGAGGCGGACGGCGGCACGCTCTTTCTGGACGAGATCGGCGAGATGTCGATGCAGGCCCAGGTGCGGCTACTGAGGGTGCTGCAGGACGGCGAGCTTACCCGGATCGGCGGAAACAATGTTATCAAGACCGACGTTCGTGTCGTGGCGGCGAGCAATGTTGATCTGGAGCAGGCGGTCAAGGAGAACCGTTTCCGCAGCGACCTTTTTTACCGGCTTTCGGTGTTTCCGATCACGCTGCCGCCGCTGCGGGAGAGGATAGAGGACATCCACCCCCTCGTATTTCACTTTCTCGAGCGGTACAAGGAAAAGACCGGACGTTTTATCCCGGGTATTGCAAAGGACGCCTTGAGGGCATTGGTCAATTACGATTGGCCCGGCAACGTACGGGAACTTGAGAACGCGATCGAGCGGGCGGTGATCATCGCATCCGGCAGGCAGATCGAGCTTGAGGACCTGCCCGAGGCGATCGGCCTGAGCGCCTTTAAGGCGAATGCCCACGTGCGGGATGAACGTGCCCGGGCAGCCGCCGACGGACGCGATTTTGCGATCGAGGTCGCGCTGCCTTCCTCGATGGAAGAGGTCGAAAAGCAAATAATCGAGGCGACGCTGGACTATACCGAGGGTGATAAATCAAAGGCTGCGCGGTTGCTTGAGATAGGACGGAAGACGCTTTATCGGAAACTTGAGCAGTACGAGAGCGAGAACGGCAATGCGGCGTAATCGTCACCCGGGCCGTTGCCGAGGCCGTTAAACTAAGGCTATCTTTATTTCAACGGATGGGCATTTCATCATCAAATATCAGGCCGCTGGCGGTTGACGTTCTATGCAGTGATGACGCGCTGCGGGTGGCGTTGGCGGACGGCCGCGCGGTTTCGGTTCCGCTGGACTGGTTTCCGCGGCTCGAGCGTGCGACACCTGAGGAGCGGAAGAACTGGCGGCTGATCGGCGGGGGGCTGGGCATTCGCTGGGAAGCGATAGACGAGGACGTATCGGTCGAGAACCTGCTGCGGCTGCGGTAGGTAGTTCAATTTAGAGTAACTAGCAGCGGGCCGCCCTCAATATCAGGGCGGTTCGGTGTTTGGGGTCAGAGAATGGAGATAGTTGTCGGCACAGCGGGGCATATCGATCACGGGAAGACCGCCTTGGTTCGGGCGCTGACGGGGACGGACGCAGACCGGCTACCGGAAGAGAAGCAGCGCGGGATCACGATCGACATCGGTTTTGCGGAGCTTACCTCCGGCGAAGACCATTTTGCGTTCATCGACGTGCCCGGGCACGAACGATTCGTAAAGAATATGCTCGCGGGGGCGACCGGCATCGATATCGTGATGCTGGTGATCGCGGCCGACGAAGGGGTGATGCCGCAGACGCGGGAGCATTTCGAGATCTGCCGGCTGCTGGGGCTGGGTGCGGGGATGGTCGTTCTCACAAAAACAGACCTTGCCGATACGGAAACACTTGAGCTTGCCCGGCTTGAAGCGGAGGAACTGGTCGCGGGTTCGTTTCTTGAGGGCTCTCCGATAATCGAGACAAGCTCAGTTACCGGAAAGGGTTTCGAGGAGGTAAAACGGGCTCTTGATTCTATCGCTAAACGCATTCCCGAACGGCGTGACCGCCACGTTCCCTTTTTGCCGATCGACCGCAGTTTTGCGTTGCGAGGATTTGGGACGGTCGTCACCGGAACATTGTCGGGAGCGGAACTGGTGACGGGGTCGGATGTGGAGATATTGCCGCAGCGGCGTCGGGTTAGGATCCGTGGGCTGCAAACTCACGGACGGCAGGTTGACCGGGCAACGCCGGGGCAGCGAGTGGCGGTAAACCTGGCGGGTATTGATCATGACGAGGTGAGTCGAGGGATGGCGATCGCACCGCCGTCACGCTTACAACCGACTCAGATGTTTGACGCGCGTGTTGAGGCATTAGGGGACATCAAAAAGCCGCTGCGTTCGCGGCAGCGTGTGCGGGTGCACATCGAAACCGCCGAGGTGCTGGCGAGACTGGTAGTTTTAGAGGCGGACGGTGAGATCCCGCAGGGAGGATCGGGGCTTGTTCAGGTCCGGCTGGAGTCCCCCGTCGCGGGCCTGATGAACCAACGTTTCGTCATCCGAAGCTATTCGCCGCAAGCTACGATCGCAGGCGGCGAGGTACTGCTGCCGCATGCCCACAAGATCAAGCGTGCCGGGCACGCGAGACATAGGGAATTCTTGTCTAGGCTAATGCAAGGGCGGGATGATCCCGCAGAAACTGTTAGAGCTTTCTTAGGTTCGGTGGGAGAGCCGGGCATGGAGCGCGTTGAGCTCGCGCAGCAGACCGGTTGGCGGGAAGACATCTTGATCGAATCCATCGCGAATTTAGTAACACAGAAAGCTGTCATCGAGGTTGGCCCCGTTTTAATGTCACGGGAGAGTTTTGACGAACTAAGCGAACGGGCCGTGGCTGCTGTTGAAGCGTTTCACGGGCAAGAACCGCTAGCCGCGGGTATATCGAGGGAGGCGTTGCGCGACGTGGTGGGTAAACGCCTTTCGTTGCCGGTGATGAACGGCGTCATCGAGCGGCTTGCGGCCGATGGGCGGCTCGCAGCGGAGGGCGATGTGGTGCGGCTACGGTCACACTCGATCGAACTTAGCGGGGATGAAGAACGGGCTCGAGATGCGATAGTTGCCGTCTATAGGGAAGCCGGCCTAGGGCCGGCAAAGCTGCAAGATGCTTTGGCAGAAGCCGGGAGACGCTCGGGCGTCACATCGGAAAAGGCGCGAGGCGTTTTTGCCCTCGCTGTAAAGAGCGGCGAGATCGTGAAGGTGACGGAAGAATTCTATTTTGCGTCCACGGTAGTCGAGGACCTGAAAGCGAAGCTCAAGCAATTTGCGGAGGAATCGGAAGATCGCCTGATCGACGTGCCGCGGTTTAAGGACATTGCGGGTATATCTCGAAAATATGCTATACCTTTGCTTGAATATTTCGACCGCGAACGAGTAACGGTCCGCGTTGGAGATAAGCGGCAGATACTATGAAAAAGTTTCTGACAGCGGAGTGGCGAGATCTGATAATGGCCAATTATGAGGTACAGCCTGCCGTGCTTGAACCGCTTGTGCCTGCGGGAACCGAACTCGACCTTTTCGAAGGAAAATGCTTTGTCAGCCTGGTCGGATTTATGTTTCTGGACACCCGGGTCTTGGAATTTCTGGTTCCGTTCCACATTAATTTTGAGGAGGTAAATCTTCGATTTTATGTGCGGCGTGAAGCCGAGGGTGAAGTTCGCCGGGGCGTAGTTTTTGTAAAGGAGATAGTTCCTCGGGGAGCGATAGCGTTGATCGCACGGATGCTTTACGGCGAGCCGTATCAGCGGTGGACGATGTCGCATTTTCGTGACGCGCTGCATGTTCGGTATTCATTGGAAAAGGGGGGCTGCCTGAATTCGATCAGTGTAGAGAGCGGTGAGAACCTGGGCGTGCCGGACG
Organism: Acidobacteriota bacterium; assembly: GCA_023391155.1. Lineage (GTDB taxonomy): Bacteria > Acidobacteriota > Blastocatellia > Pyrinomonadales > Pyrinomonadaceae > OLB17. Next base: position 1,682 of record JAEWBM010000057.1, on the reverse strand, counting down.
AGGGCTCGCATGAGGAATTCATCATCGAACACTATTGGGGTTACACCAGGCACAGTGACACGCGAACCAGCGAATACAAGGTCGAGCATCCAAAGTGGGAGCTTTACGAAGCAGTGAACCCACATATAAATGTCGACTTCGGATGCACCTATGGCGACCGGTTCCGTTTTCTTAATCACGAGCAGCCGTTTTCTGTTGTTCTAGCGAAGGGGTCTGAGATCGCGGTTTACAAGGGGAAGACACTGAGGTTAGGGCAATAATGGCGATGATCGGAATAGTTGCGGTCGCAAAAAATCTCGCCATCGGTAAGGGCGGCAAGCTGCCGTGGCACTATCCGGCAGACCTCAAGTTTTTTAAGAGAACCACGACCGGCAATGCCGTTGTGATGGGATACAATACGTGGGAATCGATCGGGAAACCTCTGCCCGGTCGGCTGAATATCGTCCTTAGCCGAAGCCGAAATGTCGAGCCGGAGCCTGGGGTTATTCAATTAAAAAGTAAAGAAGAGGTGCTTTCGCTCGCCGAATACCTGAGGTGCGATGCGTACCTGATCGGGGGTGCCAAGACTTACGAAAATTTTGCGGACGTGATCGACAAGTGGCTCGTGACGGAGATACCCGAAACAGTCGAAGACGCGGATGTATATATGCCGGAAGATTTTTTGAACGGGTTCAAAGCTCAAGACCGCATCGAACTAGACGAAGGCTTGTCCGTTGCGGAGTACATCAAGAAAACGGAGGTAGTGCCATGATGGGAGGACGCAGTTGGGACGAGTGGATCGATGAATATGCAAAGAGCCACGAGCACCCGATAAACCGGCTGACGCACAGCTTCGGAATTCCGATGATCGCGGTCTCGATCCTGATGATCCCCTTCTGCTTTTTCGTTAGCGGTCTGTGGATGGCCGCATTGGCACTCTTTGTGATCGGATGGATACTGCAGTTCATCGGCCATTACTTTGAAGGGAAGCCGCCCGAGTTTTTCAAAGATTGGCGGTTTCTGTTCGTGGGGCTTCGCTGGTGGTTTAAGAAGGTCGTCGGCATAAAAGGCTGAGGTTCCGGAATAAGTGAAAAGTTATAGGTGATAAGTGATAACGGCTGTCGGAGCGGATTCGGCAGCTATTTTTTTAAGTGAAGAAGGATCTAATACTCGGATTGGATATTGGCTCGTCGAGCGTTCGAGGTGCGCTTTTTGACGGCCGCGGAAGGTTTATCAGAAGCACTCTTGCTCGAAGGGAGAGCCGTATGCGGACGGTTGCGGGCCGCGGGTCGGAGCTGGATGCCGATGCGTTATTCAAGCTGGTGGTCGATGTTATCGACGAAGTACATTCGAAAGCAGATCGGAGCATAAATGCGATCGCGGCGTGTGCATTTTGGCACAGTCTGGTGGGTGTCGATCGGGAGGGTGATCCGACGACGCCGATCAAGACCTGGGCAGATAACCGCAGCGGGAGATATGCGGCCCGGCTGAGGGATGAATTTGACGAGGCGAAGGTCCATAACCGAACCGGGTGCCATTTTCATTCGTCATATTGGCCGGCAAAATTGTTGCGGTTGCGAGCCGAGGAGAAGGACGCGTGGCGACGCACGGCAACCTGGCTGGGGGCGGGCGAGTTTGTCGGGATGCGGCTTACCGGTGTTGCGGGTTCTTCGATCTCGATGCTTTCGGGGACGGGGGTGTTC
>JAEWBM010000199.1 GCA_023391155.1 Acidobacteriota bacterium | reverse complement strand
AGGTATCCCTGTCCGTAATCGCAACCCAAGATCTGGAGCTGATGCACTTGATGGATGCTTTCAATTCCCTCGGCCACAACGCTCAGGCCAAGCACCTTTGCCAGCGCGATAACGGTCCGTACGATCTCGCCGTTTTCGCTCCCTGCTTCCATCGTGCTCACGAATGACTGATCGACCTTTAGCGTGTCGATCGGAAATCTCTGCAAATAGCTCAGGCTCGAATACCCCGTACCAAAATCATCGATGCTTATTCGTACCCCGCTTTCACGCAGTCCCTTCAGCGTCTCGATCGCGCGCTCAGCGTTCGTCATCACAGAACTCTCTGTTATCTCCAGTCGAAGCGAACCGGGCGGGATGCCGGTCGCATCGATCACCTCCGCGACCTGTCGCACAAGGTTTGGCTGTGCGAAGTGCGCCCCCGAAAGATTGACGCTGATCGTCGCATGGTCCATCCCGGCGTGGTCCTGCTGCCACGCGACCATTTGCCGGCAGGCAGCCGTAAGTATCTGTTTCGTGATCGGAATGATCAGCCCCGTCGATTCTGCTATCGGGATAAAGTCCGCCGGCGAAACCAGCCCCTTGCTCGGATGGTTCCATCTGACCAGCGCTTCAAACCCCTCCAGTCTCGCCCGCTGCAAATTGACTATCGGCTGATAATAGACCTCAAACTCTTTGCGCTCGATCGCCGACCGGAGGTCCGTTTCCAATTCCAGCTTGTTCACTGCCATCGCGTGCATTCCCGGATCAAACATTTCAAGGGTCGTATCCTTGTCCTTCGCCTGGTGCATAGCGATGTCGGCATCCCTAAGCACCTCGTCTGCGTTAGCGTAGCCGGTAGGCCCGAATGCGAGGCCGATCGAAATACCTGTGAAGAGCTGCCTGTTCCCCAGTTGGATCGGCTGCGCCATAGACCTGGCGATCTTTTCAGCATGCCGTTTTACATCGCCGCGGGATTTGAACCGGGGAATGAGGACGCCGAATTCGTCACCGCCGATGCGCCCGACCGTATGCCCATGCCCTTTAAGATTCGCCAGCCGTTCCGCAACGCACACTATCACTCTGTCACCCGCCGAACGCCCCAAGCTCTCGTTCAGCGTCTTAAAGCGGTTGATATCGATATGCAAAACGGCGAACTCACTCCGTTCCCCTGCATCCCGTCCGATCATCTCGCTTATTAGAGCCGCAATGCTTTTTCGATTTGGTAAACCGGTAAGCGGATCGTTGTAAGCCGCATGCCGCAGTTCTTCGGTCGTTTCACGCATAGCTCGCCCGCGCTTTTCGAGCTCGGCTATGTAGTTCTCTAACTCGCGGATCCGCTCCTGATCCGGAACGGCCTCAGTCTTTTTCGTGGCGTTCTTTCCGGGGGCAGACGGGCGCCGACGCGATGCTGCCTTTCCGGCAAAGAGCCGCCGCCCGCCCCAGACCAGCGCGCCAATGCCGCCCGCTGCAGCAAGATAAATAGGATTTTGTGTCCCTATCCAGATCACCGTACCCGCAAAGGCAGCTGCCATTGTCACCACAAAGGAATTCAGAAAGACCTGTTTGTTGATCTTAAGAGGAGGGAGCCCGGTGCACACTCTAAAATAGACGAGTCCAAATATTGTATGGGCGCTGAAATATGTGACGCCCATCAGTGCGATCAGGGCTAGATATTCTGCCGCCAGTGCCGCCGGCCCCGGCGCCGCGTGGCCCCTCACCGCGACAACCGTCGCCGTCATCGCAAACGCTGAGACCGCAGCGATACACATATTGATCGCAATTTTTAGATTTTTGGGGCCGGCCCCTCCTCGGCCTTGCGCCAGGGCCGAAACCGCCGGTTCGGCGACGGCAAAAAGCACGGCGGCCTGCGGGCCGAACAAGAGAAAGGCTAGAAAAACAAATGTGTCGCCCGCAGAGAGTTTGACCTTGCTTTTCGGCAATTGCAGTCTAAAAGCTCCGCTGAGGGCTAAACCGGCCACGCCGAATATCGCCGCTGCCGCCCCCAATTCAAAAGGAAACTTTATTATGGACCAGGCTGTTATCGGTGATGCTAGCGCAAGCAGTATAAGAAAAAATACGTAAGTGGGTCTTCGGGATTCCATTCTAACCTCATGGAACAGGATCTGTTCGATCTAATGGGCCTTTGGCCCGAATAAGGGAGAGGCGGATTTGCCTCGCCATGTGCAGTTCATGCGGCTCCTCCCGCGGTGGAGGGCCCTATCTTCCCTGCAACACATATGCCATGCTTTGCATGTGTCAGTGCATTTCCTAAATCCTTTGTCCGTGGGGTTTATCGCCCCGGTTTTTTTCACATCATAACGCTGCGGATGATCCGCAACTGTCAAAATCTGTCATTTCGCAAACAATCGGTCACCTTGATCGTTTAGGTTCGACTCCCGACCGCTCGGCCTCCTGGCCTACGCCTCTATTTAAATTAAAAAGATCGTCCGCATTTGTTGCGAACGATCTTCCCACTAAACCCGAGAGGGTGAGCCGGGCCTACTTCTCTACGCCGACCTGCACCAGCGCATACGCGTAATCGAACGCGATCTCTTTCAGGCGATCATATCGGCCGGAGGCACCGCCGTGGCCGGCGCCCATGTTGGTCTTTAGCAGAACGACATTGTCATCCGTCTTCTTTTCGCGGATACGGGCGACATATTTCGCCCCTTCCCAATACGGCACCTGGCTGTCGTTGAGCGACACCTCGACCAGCATATTCGGGTAATCCTGCGCCTTTATCTGGTCATACGGCGAATAGGAATACATATAGTCCCACGCCCGTTTGTCATCACGCGGATTGCCCCACTCGACCCATTCCTCGGTCGTCAGCGGCAGCGTGTCGTCGATCATCGTGTTCATAATGTCGACGAAAGGCACCTGGACTATAGCGGCCCTGAACAGCTCGGGGGCCTGGTTCATCACCGCACCCATCAGCAGCCCGCCGGCCGAACCGCCCTGTATCACAAGCCTGTCCGCCGCGGTATACTTCTGATCGATCAGCCACTTTGCCGAATCGACAAAATCGTTAAAGGTATTCACCTTTTTGAACATCCGCCCGTCCTGCCGCCACCGTTCGCCAAGCTCGCTGCCGCCGCGGATGTGCGCTATCGCATAGATCATCCCGCGGTCGACCAGCGACAACCGGTTCGTGCTAAAGTTCGGCGACATTGAAGCCCCGTACGACCCGTATGCATAGAGCAACATCGGCGACTTGCCGTCGAGCTTGGTGCCCTTCTTCATCATTATCGAGACGGGTACCTTTACGCCGTCGCGGGCCGTCGCCCAAACGCGCGTCGTCTCATATTTCGTTTTGTCGTAACCGCTCGGTATTTCCTGCTGCTTCAGCAATTTGCTCTTTCGCGTCTTCAGGTCAAATTCATACGTCGACTGCGGCGTGATCATCGAAGAATATCCGTACCTGATCACATCAGTGTCGTACTCCGGATTGAACCCGAGCCCGATCGTGTAAACGCTCTCGGGCGTTTCAACCCGAGCCGCCGCCCGCCGCGTTTTCATATCCATCACACGCAGGTATTCGAGCCCGTTCTCGCGTTCCGAAACGATCGCGTGGTCCTTAAAAAAGCTGATGTCATCGATCTTTACGTCCGGGTCGTGCGGGATGAAATCGACCCAGTTCTTTTCGCTCGGGTCGCTCAGCGGCGCCCGCACCACCTTAAAGTTTTCCGCGTCCTTGTTGGTCGTTATATAAAACTCGCCTTTGTTAAAATCCGCCGAATATTCGTGGCCCTCGCGCCGCGGCGTCAACACCTTAAACTCGCCCGTCGCGTCACCCGCCGGCAGATAGCGATACTCATTCGAAGTCTTTGCGAACGACGCGATGAAGAACATCTTCTTGTCCCGCGAGCGGCCTATGCCCACATTGAACAGCACGTCCTTTTCGTCATAGATCAACTCGTTCATATTCGTCCCCAGCTCGTGCCGCCAGATCTTGTCAGTCCGCTTTGAGACGGCGTCCTCCTGGCCGTAAAAGATGTATTTGCCGTCCGGCGACCATTCAATGCTCGTCACCCGCTCGATCTTGTCCGGCAGCATCTCACCCGTCTTCAAGTCTTTTATCTGCAGCGTGTATTGCCGATATCCGGTCGTGTCCGTCGCAAACGCCAGCAGGTTGCCGTCGTCGCTCGGCTCAAAGTTGCTGATCGCGAAATACTCATGCCCCTCGGCCATCGCGTTCTGGTCGAGCAGGACCGTAGCGTCCTTCCCCGCCTTGTCCTTGCCGCGGAGATAGGTCGGGTATTGCTTCCCTTCCTCCGTCTTTGTGAAATACCAGTAGTCGCCTCGCCGATAGGGCACGCTCGTGTCCGTCTGCTTTATCCGCCCGAGCATCTCGTCATACAATGCATCGACGAACTTCTGATGCTTGCCCATGTGGGCCTCGGTATATGCGTTCTCGGCCTCGAGATAGCTGATCACCTCGGGATCTTTTTTCTCATTTCGGTCACGCAGCCAGCCATACTCATCCACTATCTCGTAACCGTGGATCTTCAAAACCTTGGGAACTTTCTTAGCGACAGGTGGTTTCATATCGTTTTGTGCATTCACAGCCAGCGGCACCGTAAGTGCAGCTATCATCAACAAAGACAGCGATCTTTTCATTGTATTACTCCGGGATCAGATTTATGGGGTTGCTACGCAATATCTTGCCCGTTTGTTTCGGCCAAAGCAAAAGGCCCCGGCAACCCGAGACCTCTTAAAAAAAGCTCCCCTCCTGGATAGGAGGGGTGGCCGTTTACGGCCGGGGTGGTAGACGCCGTACGGCTGCGACTACCGCCTTTTCTTTGCGAAACTTTGCGAATAACTTTGCGAAACTTTGCGGTAAAAAAAGAACCAGAGGTAAAAACAGTTTCACACAAATGATTTTAGCGAGAAATGAAAATCAGGTGCACCCTATTTATCTATCATCTATCATCTATCATCTATCATCTCTCATTTCTCATTCCTCATCTCTCATTTCTCATCTCTCATTTATCCTCTACCTCTCCCCGATCGGCACATACTTCAACCCCCGCTCACCGACATACTCTGCCCGCGGGCGAATGAGCTTGTTGTCGGCATATTGCTCGAGGATATGCCCGGTCCAGCCGGAGATGCGGCTGACGGCGAAGATCGGCGTGTAAAGATCTAGCGGTATGCCCATAAGGTAATAGGTCGATGCCGAATAGAAATCGACGTTCGGGTACATCCCCTTCTTTTCGAGCATCAGCTCTTCGATCCGCTGCGACATTTCGAACCACTTCGACTCGCCCTTTCGCTCGGCCATCTGCTTCGAATACCGGCGCAGCCACGTCGCCCGCGGGTCTTCGGTCTTATACACCGCGTGGCCGATGCCCATTATCTTTTTCTTTTCGGCAAGAGCTTTCTCGATATACGAATCGACGTTGTCCAGGCTGTCGATCTCGAGCAGCATCTTCATTACGTTGGTGTTCGCACCGCCGTGCAGCGGCCCCGCCAGTGCGGCGATTCCCGCCGTCACCGCACCGTACATATCGGCAAGCGTCCCGGCCACCACCCGCGTAGTAAAGGTCGATGCATTCAGCTCGTGATCTGCGTGCAGGATCAACGCCACGTCGAACATCCGCGCCTCATCGGCATCCGGCCGCTCGCCACGCAGCATATAGAGAAAGTTCTCGGCAATGCTCAAGTTACTGTCCGGCTCAACGACATCCTTGCCGTTGCGGATGCGGTCCCATGCCGCCGCGATCGTCCCGATCTGGCCCGTCAGCCTGACAGCGGCCCGGGTAGCCGGCTCGCGTTCGGTGCTGTGGCCTTCCTTATCATAAAAATCGAGCGACGAGACCGCCGTCCTCAAAACGTCCATCGGCTGGGCGTCCTTTGGGAACGTCTTCATCATCGCGATGACGTCCGCCGGGACGGCATAGCTCTCACGAAATTGAGCCGTCAGCGCATCCAGCTCGTCCTTTTTCGGCAAACGGCCGTTCCATAATAGAAAAACGACCTCTTCGAACGTCGAGTGTTCGGCCAGGTCGTGAATGTCATATCCCTGATAGATAAGTTCGCCTTTGATACCATCGACATCGCCGATCTTGCTCTGCGCCGCAACAACGCCCCGAAGCCCGGCCGCCGCGGTTGATTCTGTTCCTGTACTCATTATTTTCTTCCCGTTTGAAATTATATTAAAAATCTTTGTTTATATGATTTTAGCGAACCCGCGGGGTTATAACAAGCATTAACTGTTTTGCGGGTTACGTGGGCACTTGGTGCATAGGGGCAGTACAAAGATCCGGGAGCAAGTGTTATGATCTGTGTGAGGACTAATCCAACTCGTTGGTTTTTAACTTAGAAACGACAGCAACGACTCCCGTGCAAAAGAACCCCCCTATTATGCTGATCAAAGCAAACAAACTCCATTGCTTCGAAAACGAACGCGTGTAGGAGATCGGAATTTCCGTCTCAACGCCGCTAAGCGGGCGAAATAAATCAAAGATTGCACCCACAACAAATGCCGAAGAAAATATAACCATCGCAAAACAAAATGAAATTGCTATTGTACGGACCTTGCCCGATACGGAAAACTCGAATTTCATATGAACGCCCTACCCTGCTGAGTAATGTTATAACCGCATTTCGATCGACAACTGCTTGGCCCATGTTTCAACAATCGACTGGAACGCAGGCAACTTGCCTGCATGAGTGCGAAGCACGAAAACCAAGCGACAACGTACACGATACGTCCTAGCCCCTTACCGGCGATAGCTGTATCATATTCACGGGCTGACAGCAAATAAATATAGTAGCGACCAGAGCGACAGTTATGTTCAAATTTTCCAGATTGCTGCGAGACGGGGCCTTACTTTTAACGATATCGGCGTGCGTTGTAGCTTGTTCGCAAGTGCGATCTCAGTCAAGTTCCGCCGATCGTGACGGGCCAATAAGGGGACCGTCACCTCCCGGAGAAGTCGTTCCTTCGAAAGAGAATGATGGTCTCGAATCAGTTGTACGCCGGTACTGTGAACACGCGCGCAAGGGTAACTTGAATGAAATTAAGGATTTGGTAGAGTTATTGCCTGAGTATCTGCCTCCGCGTTCGAATAAGACGAACGATAATAGTACCGGATTTTCGGATAACGGATTGTTTGCTGAGATTGACCAACGCGCTTTGGAATACGAATACCCCGAGATGATCTTCACCGGGAAGTATTACATTACGAAGATAATTGTTGCCTCTGAGAGTGGGAGCGCAGGAAAAGTCGAAGCGACATTGAGATCGCGAGTTTCGCCAGAAAGGGCTTGGACGCTGATCTTTTCGCTGCATAGAAAGGACAGTGTTTGGAGAATTGATGGCATAACATTCAAGGTGGTTGACGACATGTTGAAGGAACTGGTAGACCCTCAAGCCGCGCATTCGAAAGTTGCGGCATTCCAGAGTCGCACCACCGATCGCAGAGCTACAATTCGAGGCCAGAAGTTTGTGGAAATGCCGCTAATCCGCAGTCCTTTAATCCCTCACGTATGATTTAAACAATCCGTTAGATGTCGTCGACCGTTCGGTTTAGTCGCCCAATCCTCGGGAGGGGCCGGAGGATTTTCGGCAGAGTATTTTTACGACGCTTGCGGCAGTGATGGAGGTTTCCAGGCGGAGTCTAACCAATGGTCAACGACGTTGCGTGCAGATGGAGGTACACTCTTCAAACTGACTTTACGGAGACTCGAAGAAATTGAGCCACTCGAACGGCAGTTTCGCGCCGCCTTTCGAACCGCTTATTCCCACGACCTCTCGACAGCCATAGAACATGTTTCTAAGAACTCAAGACCTCTTTCTTGAAACTTTAACGAAAAACAAAGATTGTTCTGAAAAGTTGCGGTGGGCGAATCAATCACAAACTCCTTTCGAAAGACTCCGCCGTCGTCAAATTCTCCCGAAACTTTAATTGAAAGATTCACTACCCGAGTATTGAGATAAGCTTCAATTTTTTGTTCCGGTCTGAGATCGAAAATCACAAATAAGCTACTCGCATCGATCGTTAAAACCTTTATTGAATGGGCAGAATCGTTATGGACTCGGAACCGGTTCCGGCTTTTTGGGTCAATGTCGTGGGTAGGTGAAAGCCTCAAGGTCGAGTCGTGGATCCATGCTCGATCTGAGAATCGCTCAAGAAAATTCGGGGTGGGACCATCAAAACCGTAAAGAAACCTTCGATCAACGTATAACCGGCCTTCCTTTTCGG
>JAEWBM010000195.1 GCA_023391155.1 Acidobacteriota bacterium | reverse complement strand
GCGGGTTCGATTCCCGCCGCCTCCACCAATCTTATTTAGAATTCAGAGATCATACGACAGAAGTCAGAAGAGGTTGAATCGTCGGGTTCAGGGTAACAAAATGTGCCCTCTTTCCCATATAATCGTTCAACGATGGCTTTGCTCCGTTGGTCATTCCTCGTTTGCCTATTTCTCGCCGTGAGCGGCGTGTCTGCTTCCGCACAGATAAGCCGTTCCGAGCTCGACCGGATGCTGCTGACACAGGCCGGCTTTACCCAGGCTGATATCGAACGTCTCAATGCGGGCGAGGTCGTTGTGGTGCCCCGAGCCACAGACGATAAACAGGTCGTCAGCGTCACGGGCATGGTCCGCATAAAGGGCTCGCCCGTTGTCACGCTTGAGCAATTTCGCGAGAGCCTCTCCCAGCGGCGGAACACGGCCAAATCCGGCGGCGGGCCTTTTTCGGTTCCCCCGGAAGCGGCCGATATCGCCTCGATGGTGTTGAGCGACAAGGACCTCGCCGATCTCCGGCAGTGCCGTGTTGGTGACTGCGGTATCAATCTGAACGCTCGTGCGATCGAACGGTTCCGCACCGAGGTCGACTGGACGTCCTCCGATCACCGCGGCCGTGCCGAGCAGCTAATGCGAGAGGTGTTGATGGGTTACGCAGCCGATTATCTTTCCGGCGGCGACCGTGCTCTCGGCCGCTTTGACAGCAGAAAAGGTGCGCCCGAGCTAGCCGCCGTTCACCGGGAATCGCTCGACGATACGATCTTGCTCAAGGATCTGGAGCCTGCGCTATTTGCCCATGTCGCCGATTTCCCGGCGAGCAGGCAGCCCGGCGTCGAGGATGAGGTCGGCTGGTCGGCAGTTGATTTCGGCCTCAAGCCGATGGTCGTGCTGACGCATTCGGCGATCTATTCGCGGCCCGACGGCACGCTTTACGCGATTGCGGCAAAGCAATTCTACGCGAACCACTATCTCGATTCGTCGCTCGCCGTGACCTATCTTCTGAGGGCCGAAGGTACCGAAGGCCCTGAGCTTTTTCTGCTTTTCACCGACCGGTCGCGTTCAAATACGCTGGGTGGAATGCTTGGCAGCATGGCAAGAGGCCTTGTTGAAAAAGAAGCGATCGATCGCGTCGCTTCGATGCTCGACACCGCCCATCTCAATATTCTGGCCGCGGATTACCGGCAAAACGAAGCTGCATCGGTCGATGTTTCGGATTCGAATAATTCGTTCCTTGACTGGCTGATGCAACCCTGGCTGCTCTTTTGGATAGGTCTATTGTTGATAATGTCGCTGCTTCTTTTCCGCCGCCACTTACGGTAGATCAGTGATCTGGGCTCAGAGAGATTATCGTCAACTCGGGGTCCGGAGTGACAGGCCTCGAAGCGAATGTATACCTCCTGTGAACGGCCGAGAGTATCGCGGTTTCGCCGGCCGGGACGGCATCGATCCGGAAATAGCCGAATGCATTCGAGATGGCGTGGAGCTGTGTGCCGTTCATTAATGTAAGCGTGACGCGGACGTTCGCGATGCTGACCCCTCTGTGATCCGCCGCGCGTCCGGTGACCGAAACAGCGGCCGATGTCGGAGCCAGCGTGATGACAAAAGATTCGCTTGAGGCTGCGGCGGGTGCCTCGCGTCCGGTCTCTGAGATCCGGATCTTGGCGTCCGTCGCTGTCATATACGGTACGTCCCACACATATCCGCCGCGGTTCACAACATCGTCCGCGATGACGGTGTCGTAGCTTGCGCCGCCGTTTGTCGAGAGTTCGATCTTCACACGGCTATTGTAATCGCCCCGGTTTTGCCAGATCACCTCGTGTCCGGTGCCGTTTATCACGTGGCCGCCGCTGGGAAGGACGTTTGTTATCGTCGGGTTGACCGCGTCCCACAGGCCCGAGTAAAGCATCAGGTTCGGGGAGCCCGTGCCCTCATTCGTGACGATGCCCGGCGTGGCATTAATAAGAACCGTGTCCGTAACGACGCTCGGGCTTAGCGACGGCCCGTTTTGCACAAGCAATGCCGCGACTCCCGCAACGTGGGGCGACGCCATCGACGTCCCATTCTTGACCGCCGTCGCGGTGTCGCCGGAGATGCCGGCGGATGTGATTCCCGTCCCGGGGGCAAAAATGTCTACGCACGGCCCCCAGTTTGAATATGCGGCGCGGGCGTCGGTGCTGCCGGTTGCCCCTACCGTGATAGCACCGGACGCCCGGCCCGGGGAGTAATTACACGCGTCAGCGCCGTGATTTGCGGCGGCAATGACATATGTGATCCCCGATGCCACGGACGAGTTGATCGCATCGTCCAATATCTGAAGAACCATGTTCGTGGTAATGCTGATGTTGACCACTGCCGGATCGATCCGGTTAACCGTCAGCCATTCGACGGCGTTAAAAAGCCCCGATACCGACCCCGAGCCCGAACAATTAAGTACCCTTACCGAGTGCAGCGTGACGCCCTTGGCTACGCCGTATTGTGCGCCGCCGATCGTGCCCGCGACATGCGTGCCGTGGCCATAACAGTCGTTGCCCCCCTGGCCGTCGCCGATGGCGTCATAAGCAAATCGAACCCGCCCGCCAAACTCGGCGTGCGTCGCCCGAATGCCGCTGTCCACGACATAAACGTTCACGCCCTCGCCCGTCGCGTCGTAGTTGTAGTTGCCCTTAAGCGGCAGGTGCCGCTGATCGAGGCGATCAAGTCCCCACGCCGCAGAGTTTTGCGTCCCCGCCGGATAGATCGGCGTATCCTCGATGACGGCCTTGACTCGGGAGTCGGCCTTAAGTGCAGCCGCGTTTCGCTCGGGCATGCGTGCGGAAAATCCGCGTATCGTTGCCGAATAGACCGACCGCACCTCGGCGGCATAAGCCGCTGCAATGCCGACGGCGTCCGCCTCTGCGTAACCGGTCAACCCTGCGCCGGGCTCGGTCTTCAGCACCACGACATAATCTCGGGGCGCTTCGTCCCGCTTCGTTTGTGCCGATGCGGGGTGGCAGATAAGTAAAAAAATTATGGTGAATATGGCGATGTTATGGGGCAATATCTTCATATCGATTGGTGGGCCGTTGCCGGAACCGGCATTCGGAGGGATGTGCCGCAAGGCATTAGTGCAACGCGTAAGCCAAAACATCAACATTGTTTAATCGTTGGAAGAGCAAGGGTTATGGTCAGGCAGGTCCGGAAGCCGCGGCCTCACAGGCCGATCTTTGGGTAACAAAGGCGAGGCATTTCTCCCCACATGGGAAAAGCGGTATAAAGCGAAATGGCGCTTTTCCGTTTCGGCGGCGTTCGTGGCAAAATCAACCTTTTGCTGATGCCGCAGGAACCAAAAACCGCAGATCGCCGCAGCCCCATCGGGATATTCGATTCGGGCGTGGGAGGGCTCACCGTCTATCGGGCACTCCATAACCGGCTGCCCAATGAGCGGTTCATCTATCTCGGAGATACGGCGCGCGTCCCTTACGGGACAAAATCGTTGGCGACGGTCGAACGCTATGCACTGGAAAATTCTGAGTTTTTGGCCGCGATGGGCATCAAGGCCTTGGTCGTCGCCTGCAACACGGCGTCGGCGCTGGCTTTGCCGGCGATCCGCGAGCGGATCGGAATAGATGCGATCGGGGTGATCGGGCCGGGCGGACGACGTGCGGTCGAGATCGCCTCGACGGACCCGCCGCGGATCGGCGTGATCGCAACCGAGGCCACCATCGCAAGCAATGCCTACCGCGATGCCGTAACGCGTGCGGCACCCGCAGCCGAGGTCGTCCAGGCGGCATGCCCGCTGTTCGTACCCCTTGCCGAGGAGGGCTGGACCGACGAGCCCGAAACCCGCTCGATCGCCGAACGCTACCTCGCACCGCTGCGTGGGCAGCAGATCGAGACGCTCATTCTCGGCTGTACGCACTACCCCATTCTCAGTGAGGTGATTCAGCAAACCATCGGTGCGGATGTTAAGCTAATTGATTCGGGTGAGGCCGCTGCTCGCGAGGCCGCTGAGCTTTTGCGGATGCGTGGGCTGGAAAACGACGAGGTTCCGCCGGGGGAACGCCGGCTGTGTGACGACCTCGATCATTTTTACGTGACGGACGCCGCCGAGCGCTTCGCCCGCGTCGCCGAGCGGTTTCTGGGCTCGCCGCCGTCGGTGCTTGAGGCCGTCGAGGTTCCCAATTTGCGATAGCCCGTTTAAGAATATGACCTATCAACGACCGGACAACCGCGCACTCGACGAGATACGCGCGACACGAATCACTCCCAACATCTCGCCCTATGCCGAGGGTTCTGCCCTGATCGAGGTCGGCGGCACAAAGGTGATCTGCACCGCCTCGATCGAGGACCGCGTGCCGATGTTTCTCCGCAACAAAGGCGTGGGCTGGGTTACGGCGGAGTATGCAATGCTCCCGCGGGCGACGAATACCCGCACACAGCGCGAAACCATGCGCCCCTCCGGCCGGACGCAGGAGATACAGCGGCTGATCGGCCGGAGCCTGAGGGCCGTTGTCGACACAAAGCTCCTGGGTGAACGGCAGATCTTTATCGACTGCGACGTCATCCAGGCCGATGGCGGCACGCGATGCGCGTCAATAACCGGCGGTTATGTCGCGCTGGCACTTGCGTGCCGGCGCCTGCTCCGCCAAAACGTGGTCAAGCAAAACCCGATCATCAGCGAGGTGGCCGCCGTGAGCGTCGGCGTCATCGAGGGCACCTCGATACTCGACCTCGCCTACGCCGAGGACTCGGTCGCCGACGTCGATATGAACATCGTTTGCACCGGCGCGGGCAAGTTCATCGAGCTGCAGGGCACCGCCGAACGCGAGCCCTTTACCCGCGAACAGATGGACGAGATGCTGATCCTTGCGGAAAAGGGCGTCGCGGCACTGTTTCAGATACAGCGGACCGCATTAAATTCTTAAGTTATGAGCGAAAAGCAATTTGAAGGCCGGTCGGCGATCGTCACCGGCGGCACCCGCGGCATCGGCAAGGCGATCGTATTGGAACTTGCACGCCGCGGCGCGAACGTCGCATTCAACTACGCCCGCAGTGCGGATGAAGCCGGGGCTCTTAAAAAAGAGATCGAGGCACTTGGCGTCAAGGCATTTGCCGCACAGTGCGACGTGGTAAGCACCGAGGCCTCCGCTGATTTCGTGAAGCAGGTCACCACCGAATTCGGAACCGTCGACTTTCTGGTGAACAATGCCGGCATCACCCGCGACCAACTCATACTTCGAATGAAGGAAGACGATTGGGACTCGGTGATCGACACAAATCTAAAAGGCGCCTGGAACTTTTCAAAGGCCGTACTTCGGCCGATGATGAAGAACGAAAGCGGCGGGTCGATCGTGAATATCACCTCCGTTTCCGGCGTCGTCGGTATGCTCGGCCAGACGAACTACTCAGCATCCAAGGCCGGGATGATCGGGCTGACAAAAGCGCTTGCCAAAGAGGTCGCCAGCCGCAAGATCAACGTCAACGCCCTCGCACTCGGCCTGGTCGAGACCGAAATGGCCTCCGAGATGAACGCCGACTACCGCGAAAAGATCCTTTCCCAGATCCCCCTCGGCCGCCTCGGCACCGTCGAGGAAACGGCCCAGATCGTCTGCTTCATGCTTTCACCGGCCGCGTCCTACATCACCGGCGAGGTGATCAACGCGAACGGCGGACTCGCAATGTGATCGGCCACAATGTCGCTGCAGTATAAAGAAACAGAGCGTGCTGAGAACTCCGAGCGAGCTTTCGCCTCGGCGGACGAACCCTCCGTCCCGGAGCGGGAAGATCACCTTCCGGAGCCGATGGGCTTTCCCGTTTATACCGCCATCCTCATCGGCGCATTTGTTGCCGTAACAATCACTCAGTTTTATGTTGGGTTAGAGGAATCGGCTCTGCGGGCAGGATTTCTCAAACCTGCATTCGCTGATGGCGAGTACTGGCGTCTTTTGACCGGTGCCGCTCTTCACGGCGGCCTGATGCACATCTTTTTCAACTCATATGCCTTCTTTAGTTTCGGCCGCTTGTTCGAATATTTGACGAATCGGGCACACGTTCCGATCGTCTTCCTTTTGGCAGCCGTCGCGGGCGGGTTGGTCAGCTATATTTTTAAGCCCGACGGCCTTTCGGTCGGAGCCTCAGGCGGGATCCTCGGGATCGTCGGTTATCTTGCTGCATACACTGTCCGTCGGCGTCGCTTTGTAACTCCCGAATTTCGTAAAAGCCTGTTGATGAATATCGGTTTCATCCTGGTTTTCGGACTGATCCTCTACCAGGTGATCGACAACTATGCTCACATCGGCGGATTGGCGGCCGGGGCCGTTTACGGGATGGTCCAGATCCCGTCAGACGAAAGACGCGATCCGCGTGTCGCAGGCTCCTTGGTCGAATCCATGGGCGTGGTCAGCCTTGGCATCTTCATCGCCGCGGCCGCGTTCAGCATTTACCTTTTACTCAATTGATGGCGCGAGTTCGAGTTCACCAGCATGTAAACCCCTTGGCTCCGTTCTATCGTCAGGCTCCGAAGCCGATAGATATCGCGGACGTATTTGTGGATCCGGACAACCCGTTGCTGCTTGATATAGGCTGCGCCCGCGGCAGATTCTTGTTGCGGATGGCCGAGGCCGAGCCCGAGTGGAATTATCTCGGGGTCGAGATCCGCGAACCCCTTGTCGATGAAGCGAATCGGCTAGCCGCGGAAGCCGGACTCACCAATCTGCACTACTCATTCTGTAACGCCATGTTATGGCTAGACCGGCTGCTCGAGGGGCTTCCGCCCGGCAATCTACAAGCCGTCACCATCCAATTCCCCGACCCCTGGTTCAAGAAAAAACACGCCAAACGACGCATGGTCAACCCCGAGATGGTCGACACCATCGCAAACCACCTCGCCCCCGGCGGCAAGGTCTTCGTCCAAACCGACATCGAATTCCTCGCGGAAGAAATGTTCGAACATTTCCGCGCCGACGAACGCTTCAGCGAGAACACCATCGACGAAAATCCGTTCCCCGTCAAAACCGAAAGGGAAAAAGCCGTTGAGGACAAAGGGCTTCCGGTATATCGAAAGATGTTCCTACTGAAAATGTGATGCGTATCCGATCTGGCTGGAAGCTGATAGCTAATAGCTGGAAGCCGTTATGAAACCATTTTACTCAGTCGGCCTCAGCCTATATCGGTCTGGCAAGCGAGGAGCCGACTAACGGGTCACCCAAAAGAACACGAAACCCGACATCTTCACACGCGAGCCCTTATAGTTCAGAGGTCGAAAAGTCCATTTCTTAATATGTTTTAGGATCTCTTTTTCCGCGTTTGAATATCCCTCGGGAACCGTCGCTTCAGTGACGTTTCCTTGCTCATCAACGACGATCAAGATCGGGACGCCCGTTGCCAGGCGGCCCGTGACGAGAGCCACGCCGCCATCGCTGGGTTTGGAAGGTGAATAATCACGAAATTCCGGCGAGATGCCTACGACCAGGCTCCCGGATTTTTCAAGCAATCCGGGAAACTTCTTGCTGGTCGCCCGGCCCGTCAATAGTGCCGCTGAGATCTCTTCCTCGGAGCCGTGATCGAGTTTCAGTCGCTGGGTTATATTTTCAACGGCCCGCGCGTCTCCAACGATCGCCAATATGTTTCGGTATAAAAACAAGCTTCCCAAAAGGTACTCGGAATTCGCACCGAATTCTTTTTCGATCGAATCAATATTGGTTTCGATCAAGGCAAGAGCCTCTTCGAAATTGGCGTTTTCATAATGCGCCTGCGCCAAGCGGAACGTGAGAGCCGTTACAAAAGGATCGTGACGGGGCACAACGCCTCTTACCAGTTCAAGGGCGGAGCTAAATTCTTCACGGGCCATTGCCCGCCGTCTCACAAAGAAATCCGGATCGGAATAGGGACGATTCGGAGCATAGGTCTTTTCCAGAAGCAGGCCGTACTCAAATTTCAAAGCCGCAACTGTCGCGGGGTCTGTTCCGGGCGGTCTGTCTCTCTCCAACGTTTTTCGCAAACGGGTCTCAAGCAGTTCGAAATGGTACTGGCACTTTTCCAGATCAAATAGCATTGCACTTTGCGAATGTCCCTTTCCACGTTGTAGATCACGACAACGGTCAACTAACATCTGCTCAAATCGAACGAAATGGAGAACTATTTTGCCCCCACCTAATGGATTGGAGCCCCGAAGAGCCTTGGATCTTGTCGCTGCGTTTGAATGTATCTTTACCAGATCTGAAACGCTTGAGGCCCTTTCCACGTCCATCATTTCAGGTGAAAATATTAACTCTTGCGTATGTGCGGAGACGGCAAAGATAGGGATCAGGAATAGAGCTAGCGTTACGTATTTCAGCAGCGGGCGATGGTATTTGAGGGCGTAATAGATTTTCACTTCCAATTCTTTTCTTTCTTAAACCTTTTCACCACCATCTCTCGCCGTAGTTTCGGCAGGTGGTCGATGAAGAGCTTGCCGTTGCAATGGTCGGTTTCGTGCATAAAGGCGCGGGCGGCATAGCCCTCTGCCTCGCGTTCGAACCACTCGCCTTTTTCGTCCTGTGCCCTCAGCTTCGCACGCATCGGGCGGACGACCACGGCCGGGACCTTGCCGACCGAAAGACACCCCTCCTGGCCAGACTGCTCGCCTTCGGTCTCGATGATCTCGGGGTTCGCGGCGATCAGCTTTATCCCCTCGCAATCCATCACGAAGAGCCTTAGATTCAACCCGATCTGCGGAGCGGCCAGCCCCACGCCCTGAGCGTCGTACATCGTGTCAAACATGTCGGCGCAGAGCGCGGCAAGCTGGTCGTCGAACTCAGTTACAGGCTTACCCACCTCGCCCAAAACCTCGGCCGGATACTCGGTTATCTTTCTAATCGCCATTGATGATGGTCAGCGGGGAATCACGCCGAAACGCGAGCCTCGGCGAAATGAACGGTGCGCGAAAAAGCCCTTCTCTTCGCGGGCTGTGCATTCCCAACAGACGTTTCGCACGTCATTTTCCGGCGACAGAAAGGTGTTGTAGTGGTTGACCAGCCGGTCACACTCGGCGCACCGCACCTGCGGCTTTTCCGTAATTTTCGGGTCGATCGATTCAATCAGTTCCATGATCACAAACCGTTCACAGTGTTTTAGTTATTCTAATCGCTTCCGGCGTAAACAGCCAGTCTATTTCGCATCGACACGCGTCCCGTCCTCAACGCTGTTCGGCGGATGAAGTATAACGGCATCGCCCTCCGACAAGCCGTTAACAACCTGTGTGAATGTCGGCGAACGATGTCCGACCTCCACCTCACGCAGCCGGGCCCGCGACCTCGAAATACTATACGCTGCCCAACCCTCACCGTGCCGAAAGACGGCGCTCGACGGGACCCGCAGCACATCCTTCCCCTCCCATAGCACGATCCGCACGTCCACGCGAAAGTTGTCCCCGAGCCGTTCGGGCCGGTCGATCAGGTCGATCACGATATTCACGCGCTGTTCCTCGACCCCAAGCGCGGAAAGCTTCGTATGTGCCTGCGGCTCGACATTTCGCACCATCGCCTTGAGCGGTTCGGTACCGCCCCAATTTTCGATGATGACCGGCATATGCGGCCTTATCTGGGTCGCATCGGTCGACAGCACATCCGCGACAACCTCTAATTGCGACGGCCGGCTCACCTCGGCGATCGGGGCCCCGGCCTGAACTATGCCTTCACTGGTCACAAATATCCGCGTCAGGATACCGTCCTGCGGAACGTAAACGTTGTATGCGTAAGGGTAGATCCCCGGATCAACCGTTCGGCTGGGGTCCGTCGGCCGTGGCGGGGACGGGTCTATTCGGGTCAGAACATAGCCCTTGGGCACCCGGTCGCCCTCGGTCAGGCTGATCCGAAACATCTTGCCCGCAATTGGCGCGGTGATCGTAAAGCGGTCGTGATAGCGGGTGCGCCCTTCCGCGTCGATCGATGTGACCATATCGCCCCGCGTCGCCTGAGCGGTCTCGACGGTGACCGCCGCCGAACGAAAAAGCGTAAAGTAGCCGAGCACGGCGAGCAGGATGATGCCGCCGGCGATGTATATATATCGTCTTTCCGGGATCTTAAACTCCACCTATTCCCTCGTTTTCAGAACGGCGATCAGGTCCATTCTCCTTATACGCCACGTCACCAAAAAGCCGGATATCAGAGCCGCCGCGGCGACGATCAGGGCCGACGCCGCGAACGTTCGGGTTGAAAATACGAGCGGAAGCCGTACGATCTCAGCATCGACCATTCGCGTCACCGCCCACGCCGTCAACAGTCCAAGGCACCAACCGAGCGGTATCGCCGCCAGCGTCAGGACCGTCTGTTCGCCGAGGAGCATCTTGCCGATCTCTCGCCGGGTAAAACCCAGCACGCGAAGCGATGCTAGCTCGCGGCCCCGCTCAGCCAGAGCTATCCGGGCGCCGTTATAAACTACACCGAAGGCGATCACACAGGCAAAGCCGACCAAAACAAAGCTCATCGTCCCGATCGTCCTCCCCATCGTTTCGTTAAAGCTCGACTCGACGGCGTCGGGAAGCGAAACGCCCGCGATCCCCGGCATCTGTTTCAGCGACGAATACAACTGCTGCCGCCGGTCACTGTCCACCTTAAGATACGCCCCCGAAAGGGTGTCCCCCTCATGCATAAAGCGGTTTAGGGCCGACAGTTCCATATATGTGCCCAGCCCGAGCAATTCGTCTATGACGCGGGTCACAACGATCTGCCTTACCGGACGGCCCCCTTCTGTGACCTCCACCGTAATTGTGTCCCCTTCATCCACCCCGAGTGAGTCCGCGATCGTTCGCCCAAGCACGATTCCCTCCGGAGGAATAATGATCCGGTTCAGGTCGGCATCTACCACCCGCCGGAGTTCACCGTCATTGTTTACGCCCATAACCGCTATTCGCCGCGAATGGCTCGACGATCGCAGTATCGCCGGCACTACGCGGTATGGCTCGACAAGGCCGACCCCGGCCATCCGGCCAAGATCTGCCTGAACGCGGCCGGGCTTTGGCTCAATGAATGTCACCTCGACATCCTCCCGCTGCACGTGGTCGAACTGGACGCTCAGGATCCGAAATATCGCATCAAAGAAATAAAAACCGACAAAAAGCAACGCGATAGAAAGGGATATTCCGAAGGCGGACAAAAGCGCTTTTATCGGATGACGTACAAGATTTCTGGCGACGATGCGCCACTCAGTTGATAAACGGCCCCGCAGCCCGCTGGATTCCAAAATTCCTGCGTGGAAATTCGCCGGGGCCTCAGGCCGCATCGCCTCCGCCGGAGGCAGCGCGGCGGCACGCCTTACGGCCGATGCTGAGCCGATCGCCGCTGCACCGATGCTGATCGCGAACGACCAGAGCACGACGCGGAACGAGACGCCGTATTCGACGATCGGAAAATGAAAATATTCGCCGTACAGAGCATTCATCGCCGAACCCAGCAA
>JAEWBM010000154.1 GCA_023391155.1 Acidobacteriota bacterium | reverse complement strand
TCAGACGAACATCGAAAGATCTTGCTTGTGGGTCATCTCCGAGCTGTATTATCCAGAAGAAACATCGACCGGTTATTACATGACCAAGATCGCTGAGGGCCTCGCCGATGACGTTGAAGTAAAGGCTATTTGCTCGCAGCCCACCTATTCAAAGCGGGGAACTAAGGCACCTCGGGCAGAAGTGCATAACGGTGTAGAGATCTTCCGCGTCCGCTCGACCACATTCGACAAGAATTCGATCCCGCTTCGGCTGGTGAATATGATCACCTTTGGCGCAGCCGTTCTCTGGAATGGCATCCGTCGATTTCGTTCGGGAGATCGTGTCCTGGTTGTCACGACTCCACCGCTGCTTCCGTTTGCGGCAATGCTGGCGGGTGTTACTCGGGGCTGCGAGGTCACCTTACTAATCCACGATAATTATCCTGAGATTCTGATCGCGGCAGGCAAGTCAGGTCCGGAATCGTTATCGGTGCGCCTCCTCAGTTTCGCCAATCGATGGCTGTACAAGAACGCCGCCAGGATCATCGTCGTCGGCCGCGATATGAAGGCCCTCGTGGAGCATAAGGCCAAAGGGCTCGATCTTCCCGTGCATATCATTCCTAACTGGGCCGAACTCGAAACCGTCAGCCCGGCACGCCGCGAAGATAACGCCCTGCTTGCGGATCTCGGCCTCGGTGAGAAATTTGTTTTTCTATATGCCGGGAACATGGGCTGGCCCAATGATCTCGAGACGATAGTGGATGCGGCTGCTGAACTCAAAGATGATCCCGTCCATTTCATTTTTCTCGGAGCGGGGGCAAAACGCCCCTGGTTGGAACGACAGGTGCGTGAAAAGGGATTAACGAACATCACCGTTCTTGATCCGCGGCCGCGAAGTGAGCAACAGGTGTTTTTGAATGCGTGCGATGTCGGGATCGTGTCCTTGGTTGGTAAGATGAAGGGCGTGTCAATGCCCAGCCGCACTTACAATATACTTGCCGCGGGCAAACCGATCCTCGCTATTGCAGAATCGGGCTCCGAAACGGCCCTTGTTGTAGAAGAAAACGACATCGGCCGGGCCGTGGAGCCGGGTGACACCGCGGCGTTCGTCGACGCCGTACGCGAGCTTGCCGCAGAATCGCAAGAAGTCCTTGCCGGCCGCGCTCTTCGTGCTCGCGAAGCCGCCGAGCGCGATTACTCCCTTGAAAAGGCCGTATCTGAATATCGCAGAGTCTTGACCAAATAGTGCTTTTCGCCGCTTTCATCATCTTATCTTTTGTAATTTCCTACCTCGGCGTCGAGGCGTTTCGCCGCTGGAGCTTAAGGAAAGAGCTGCTCGACATCCCTAACGACCGCAGCTCGCATACGCGCCCGACCCCACGCGGAGGCGGCATCGTTATTGTCTTCGTCTCATTAGCCGCTTATATAATTACCGCCTCCATAACGGGAACCGCTATCGCATGGGGATTCGTGGTCGGCGGAGTGCTTGTCGCCTTCGTCAGTTGGCTCGACGATCTTTACTCGCTAACATTCGTTTGGCGTTTTCTGGTGCACTGTATCGCGGCAGCGGTTGTGGTCTTTAACGTTGGATATTTCAGCATCTTAGCCCCGTTTGATTCATCTTATACATTAGATCTCGGGGTCGTCGGGGCGGCCGTAACCGCCCTATGGATAGTCTGGGTGATCAATGCCTATAACTTCATGGACGGCATCGACGGCATTGCAGGCTTGCAGGCAGTGGTGGCGTTTATTGGATGGTCCGCCGCGGCCTGGGTGGTCGGCTCACCGGCCATCGCACTTTTCGCGGCGGCCTCGGCTGCGGCATGCCTTGGATTTCTGATACACAACTGGGCGCCGGCAAAGATCTTTATGGGGGATGTGGGCAGCGCATTCCTCGGATTTAGTCTCGCTTCCATCCCTTTGTTGATCACGTCAAACGCCCCGGCGAGCCTTCCGGACATGCCGATCCTTGCCGTCGCGTTCATCTGGCCCTTCGTCTTCGATACGTTGCTGACATTCTTTCGCCGTCTTTTTAGAGGTGAAAAGGTCTGGACCGCACATCGCGAGCATCTATACCAACGTATGATCATCGCGGGCCGTTCTCACAAAACTGTAAGCAAAATATACGGGGTCTTGGCGTCTATAATTGTTATCGCCGCCTTTGCTCTATATTTCTGGAGCGTACCTTGGAAATACGGGGTATACGCCGCAATGGCCTTTGCCGCGACGGTCCCCTTATATCTGGCTCAGAAAAATGTTGACCGCTCATTGTGAAAAATGCTACGGTTGCAGGACGCTAAAGGGATGCATCGGTTAAAATAGTCCTGATGAATAGCTTTGATCAGGGTGACGAAGATGCGTTTCCGCTCGGGTTTACGTTTGTCTCCTACGGGGTGCCGATACGTGTCCGAGGCAACGACCCGGAGCTATTAGAAGAAGCCCGGGACCTGGCAGAAAAGGTATTGCTAGGCAATCTCGAGTTCATTGAAAATTCCGAACCCTTTGAGCACAGCCTAAACATCGGCCGTGAAGGCGACAATTTCTTGATCGGGCGGAATGAGGATTTCATTTCCCGGTATGAGCACAAAGAGACGGTCACCGAGCTTTTTGTCCGGCTGCTGCGGCTTATAGTTTCGGAATATGCCCGCGGTTGGGTGTTTGTTCATGCCGGGGCCGTCGCTTGGAACGGAAAGGGTATCATCATCCCCGCGAACAGCGGCAAAGGCAAAACGACCTTGGTCGTCGAACTTGTAAAGCTCGGTGCAGAATATTACTCGGATGAGTACGCGGTTTTCGATGCCGAAGGAAATTTACACCCCTTCGCCAGGGAGCTTTCGATAAAGGGAAACGGACGCGTTTACCAGGAACAAAACGGAACGCCCGTCGAGACGCTCGGCGGCAGAGCCGGCTGCGATCCAGTCAGCGTCGGGCTCGTGGTTTTGACCGGTTATCAAAAAGAAAGGGACTGGGAACACGAGAAAGTGACGGTCGGAAGGGGAGTGATGGAAACGATCCCTCACACCATACCCTTTCAACAGGACGCAACTTTTTCTTTAAATGTATTGAAAAATGCACTTAGCCGTGCAATAATCCTA
>JAEWBM010000053.1 GCA_023391155.1 Acidobacteriota bacterium | reverse complement strand
CAGGGCCCGACCTTATTCTCGAAGCTCGTTGTGTTTATGGGCGAGTTGAAGGAAATTTTCGAAGAGGATCCGTCCGTCTCGGGACTCGTTCGGATGCTCCCACCTTGTGGGATTTTTCGACCAATCCTCAAAAGATTTTTCGAGGTGAAACTGGACGCAATAGATCATCTGGCCTTCGCCACGCTTTACCATCATCTGGTTGCGGCATAGATAGGATGTAGCAAGCAGCTCAAAGCCCTCTGGAACACCATCCACCTGCACACCGTGATTCTGCCAGACGCGAAGAATGTCGTCTTCCTTCGTATAATCCTGCCAGATCCCGGAAGTCTGGTCATGAATGCCCTCAAAGATCGGGTCTGAAGGATCGACGATCTTAACAAAGCGATACTGATACTCAACCAATCGATCGCTGCGCTTTTCATGCAGTTCCAATCCGTCGAGCGTCTTTAGCTCCGCACCGAACGACATACCGACGAGCTGATGTGAGCCGCAAATAGCAAGGACGGGGACCTGAGTCTTATGAATAAACCGGCGAAAGTTCGCCAGATGCGTCGGGTTATAGTAGTCAAAGTCACTAAATGTCCCGCTCATCACAATCGCATCCGGCTCAAAGTCGGCGGCTGCTTGGGCCAATTCTGAAAGATGAACGGTTAGCGTTTTGGGCTGGCGAACAAGCCGAATAACATTTTGCGCGATATTGTCGGTCGCCATGCCGGAGACCCATCGCTCGAACTTGAGCTTTGATTTCGTTTCCTCAGCCCATTCCTCGGCGGCAAGCTCCGACAGATCGGTTTCATACCGCAGCAGTGAATTGACGATCAGCACACGGGCGTGCGCGATCTTTTTCTCGATCGGCTCGTAGGCGCAAAAGGCACGTTTACTGTAAGGGAAAGGAAGTTCCTCTTCAGTGATCACAGCCGGCCTTGTACCTGCGTCGAGCATAACGGTAAATCTTATACAAAAAGTTTCGAAACCCGAAACATACGGGTTCGAAATAGTTAAGATGATTATATCAGGCGTCTCTTTGTCTGGTCGATGTATTGAAGAGCGGCATTAGCTCACCGGAGCCGTATTTCGCCACCTCGTCGCGCATCCTGCGGATCAGCGCTGCCCGCGTCTTCCCTCGTTGCTGCGGCATCGCCTGGGATGTGTGCCGGGAAAGGGCTTCCTCGAATGCCTCCCAGGCTGATTCGAGTTCCGAGGCTATCTCGGGCAGCCGGGTAATGTCGTATGGAACCGCGACCGAGCTGCACCCCGCCCGGGCGAACACCGCAAGGTATCGGGCCGTGCCCGTATCAGGACACGCAAACCGCTGCCGTCCGACCTTTAATTCTACGCCGAGCAGAGTGAACTGGATTGCCGGGCTGTTTTCCTTTGAGGGCACCTCGAGTTTGAACGAACGCGTTCGCATCGGCCGCACTTTTTCCCGATAGATCTGCGGGATCCACTGTTCGTTCAGCTCTTCGCGAATGGTGGAGACGGCGTCACTCATCAAGTTAAAAAAAATATGGGCGGCCGCGACCGCCCGTTTGAGGTGATTGAAAGCGCCCGCTACTGTGCGACGCGGGTGACCGCATTTACGGGCTCGGCAAATTTCTCGATCACCTTGTTTCCGAAGATGCCGAAATAGAAAACACCGACCACAGTGATCAACAGCACAGCGGCAAAAGCCGGCGGCATTTTTGGCTCGGCCCAGTCGGTCGTCCTTTCTTTGAAGAACATAACGACTATAAGCCGCAGATAATAGTAGGCTGAAATGGCAGTATTGAACGCAGCGGCGATCACCATGATGGTCAACAGGGTATTGCCCGCCTCCAGAGCCGGACGGAACACCAGGACCTTGCCAATGAACCCCGCGGTTAGCGGCAAGCCCAGCAAGCTGAGCATAAACAGCGATAGCGAGAACGAAAGAACGGGCGAGCGAAATCCTATGCCCGCATAGTCTTCAAATTCCGTCCGGCGATCATACCGCTGGCCAAGAAGCGTAACGATAGCAAAAGCGCCGATATTGGTGATCGCATACGTCAGCATATAAAATGCGACGGCCGCGATAGCCGCGTCTCTTGCTCCGCCCGCTGCGGCGACGCCCGCGCCGACAAAACCCACCATTGCATATCCCGCGTGAGCGATCGAGGAATAGGCAAGCATACGCTTGACGTTGTTCTGCATGATCGCGGCGACATTACCGACGGTCATCGTCAGGATCGCGATCACCGCAAGTGCCGACACCCAAGTAGTATGCAGATATCCCGCAGCCTCGGCACCCGCGATCAGCGGAAAGCCGATTACGAATACGCGAATGAATGAAGCAAATGCCGCAGCCTTGGGTCCGGCGGCCATAAAGCCGGTGATCGGCGACGGAGCTCCCTCATATACGTCCGGGGTCCAGATATGAAACGGAGCCGCAGCTACCTTAAATCCAAACCCGACCAAAAGCATCGCTGCACCTACAAGAAGCAGGGCAGGGAAGTTCGGATCAGCGATACGAGCTGCGATCTCGGTGATATTCGTCGAACCCGTCGCGCCGTAGATCAGGGCCATCCCGTAAAGCAGGAATGCGGACGCGAGCGAGCCGAGAATAAAATATTTCATTGCCGACTCGTTCGATTTAAGATCGGTCTTCCGCAGGCCCGCCATTACATACGTGGCGATCGAAAGCGTCTCCAGGCCCAGGAAGAGCACGACCAGATCGTTGCCGGATGCCATCAGCAGCATCCCAAACGTGGCAAACAGCAGCAGAGCATGGTACTCGCCCGCCGGGACGTCCTCCCTTTCAACCCATACGGTCGACGCAAGTATCGTGAGGGCAGCCACCAACAAAAAGACGAACGAAAACGCCAGCCTGAGGTTGTCATGGACGATCATTCCGCCCCACGCGGTCTCGGGCACGGCCGCGCTGCCGCTCCACATCATTGCGAGCAGAATAGCCGCGACAGCCAGGCCGATCAGCGACAACGTACCCGTAACGGCCCTGTGCCGCGGAAAAAACGAGTCATAGACCATCACTATCGAGCCGCAGACCGCCAAAACGATCTCGGGCAAAATGATATTAAAGTTCACGCCCGGAGAGGCGAGATCTAATAAAAACATCGTAGTCATTTCAAATCAGCGGCCGGTTTTACATCGGCTGCGGCCTTGTAATTTCGCTCGCCGGCACGGATCTCGATATCCAGGAAATTTTCTTTCGGCGGTATCGGGCAGGAAAATTTCCACTGATAAGCACAAGATGGATTGAACGCCAGGTTGAAATCCATCACCAGCTCGTTTCCCGCCGGCCGTGGAATGTAAATATACCGCCCTGTCCCATATGTCTCACCGCCGCTTGTCCTGTCCCGAAACGGGATGAAGATTATGTCGCCATATTCCTCGAGCCATTTCGCATCCGTGGCCTGCGATTCACCTTCATAAGCAGTGAGCTGAAATGCCCGCCCGTCTAATTCGAAGGAAATTATCCCCGTCCTTACGAATCGCTTTGAATCGCCGCCCGTGGTCGGCATCAGGAAGACGGGGCCTCCCTGCGTTCGAGTAAATGCGGCTTTCACAGCAAAGTTCTCTGCGAGCGGGTAATATTTCAAACCCGCGAATGCTTCACGGTCCGCATCCGAGAGCGGAGATCGTTCGGCGTCTCGAAACTCACTATCGCGTTCCGCTCGAAACTTAACCGGGTCCGTCATCCCGTAATGGCTCGGCTGTGCCGAAGCGGCTGCCGCAAATGCGGGCAGCACCATCATTATCAGGATCAAACGACGCATTTGTTACTTCGCGGCGGCTATTTTCGACGGAGTTTCGACTTCCGCGTGGTCGTCGACCGTGCCGCCGGCCTGCATCATAACCCGTTCCTGGATCGCGACGACCGCTTCGCGCGACCGCTCAAGGAATGGCTTGGGATAGACGCCCATGAAAACCATCAGAAAGACGAGCGGTGCGATCAGGCCGATCTCGCGATAGCTCAGGTCCTTCAACCCGCGGTTTTCGTCATTCGTCACCTTCCCGAAAAACACCCGCTGTATCATCCAGAGCAGATACACCGCGGCGAATATCACACCCGTCCCGGCGAACATCGTCGCGACATAGTTCCAATTCCAACCCAGCCACTGCACGCCGTCGAGTGCCGCGGAGCGCCACATTCCCAGCATGATCAAAAACTCGCCGACGAAACCGTTCAAAAACGGCAGCCCGACCGACGACATCGATGTGATCACAAAGATCGTGGCGTAGATCGGCATCACATTCGCGAGCCCGCCGAACTTGCTGATCTCACGCGTGTGCCTCCGCTCATAGATAAACCCGACCAGCAGGAACAGCGCACCGGTCGAGATGCCGTGGTTCAGCATCTGATACAGCGCCCCCTGCATCCCCCATTCGGTGAATGAGAACATCCCGAGGATTACAAAACCCATGTGGGCGACGGACGAATAGGCGACCAGCCGCTTGATATCAGGCTGCACCATCGCGACCAGAGCGCCGTAAATGATGCCGATGATCGCGAGGATTATGAAGATCCAGGCAAATTCACGGCTTGCCTCGGGGAACAGCGGAAAGTTGAACCGCATTAGCCCGTAGGTGCCCATCTTCAGCAGCACGGCGGCCAGGATAACCGAACCCGCTGTCGGAGCTTCGGTATGTGCATCCGGGAGCCACGTGTGGAACGGGAACAGCGGCACCTTGATGGAGAACGCTAATGCGAACGCGAGAAACAATAGCGTCCCGGTCGCGCCGGCAAATACCAGCCGTCCCGATTCCAGCGATTCGAGCAGCGTGACAAAATCGAACGTCCCGACTCCAGTCGCATTAAAATGCAGGTAGTAGAGAGCGATGATCGCCACGAGCATCAACAGGCTGCCGAGCGCGGTAAATATAAAGAACTTGACCGCGGCATATATCCTGTTGGCCCCGCCCCAAATGCCTATCAGAAAGAACATCGGAACGAGCGACGCTTCGAAGAAAAGGTAAAAGACGAGCAGGTCGAGCGAGACGAAAACGCCGATCATCGCCGCTTCAAGCAGCAGCAAAAAAACGTAGAATGCCGCCGGCCGCTTTTCGATCGCATGCCATGTCGAAAGCACCGAGATCGGCATTATGAACGTCGTAAGAATGACGAGCCACAGGCTGAGCCCATCGACCCCGACGTGATAATTCGTATTGATCGCCTCGATCCACGGGACGTTCCGCTCAAAAAAGAACCCGGAGCCTGATGCCTCTTGCCGGCCCAAAAGCAGCAGCGAGAGAAGAAAGACGACTAATGTGATCGCGAACGTCACCCACTTCAGGTGGCCTTCGTTCTTCCAGAACATCTGATGGCCGATAAGGCCGATCGCCCCGAAAACCGGAAGCAGGATCAGAAGCGTCAAAAGATTTTCAGTTATGAAATCCATTATGATCTTGCCCGCTCGGGTTAAGCCCGGCCGCGGACGAACCGAAATTAGATCAGTCTAATGCCGTAATAGATAAAGTACGCGAGCACGGCCAGGGCGCCCAAGATGACGACCGCCGCATAGCTCCGCACAAAACCGATCTGAATGCCGCGAACGGCGTTGCCCGTTTCCTTTACAAAACTGCCGATACCGTTGACGATGCCGTCAATAAATCCGAGGTCAAACCCTTTCCACAAAACGCTCCTCGAAACGTTCGTGATCGGATCAACGATATAGCCGTTATAAAATTCGTCGAGCCGCCATTTCTCCTCAAGGATCTTCGGCATACGCCTGAGCGGATCCTTCTGAAAAAGGAACCATCCGATCGCGATGCCGATCGCGGCAAGTACGACCGAAAGCAGCGCCAGCCAGCGTTCCTTTGCCACGACCTCAGGCGAATGCGAATCGTAGCCGGCTGCCGGGTCCGCGGAAGCGGCGGCGAAAAAGTATTTCTTTTCCGGCTCGGCGGCCGGTTCCATCGAATGGCCCGCATGTCCATCAGCTTTGGCGATCACCGGGTCCAGCGTGTGTTCAAATGCGTTCACATCCCCGAGCCCGACCAGCGAGCTCATCGCGTAAGGCACACCGATCAATCCGCCAAACGTCGAAAGCACTGCCAGAATTATCAGCGGTACGGTCATCACCCAGGGAGATTCGTGCGGCTTGAAATCCGGCGACAGAGCGTGATGATGATCTTCATCATCATCTTCGTGGTGCTCAAGGGCGTGAGGGTCGTCGTGCGGCACGTGCGCGTCGGCTGCGTCGCCAAAGGCAAACGCGGTCTCTTCCGCACGGGAAGCCTCGCCCGGATCCTCCGCGATCGGCATTTCTGCCGGTGCCTCGCGCCAGCGTTCGGTGCCCCAGAAAGTCATCACCATCATCCGCGTCATATAGATCGCGGTGAGAACGGCGGTGATCGTGGCCACCACCCAAAGGATCTCGTTACCCGGAAATGCGAGCCCGCCGGGGAAATAGTTGTCAGCGGCAAAGGTCTTGTAGAGTATCTCGTCCTTTGAGAAGAACCCGGCGAAGATGGGAATACCGGCTATCGCAAGCCAGCCCGTCACCATCGTGGCAAAGGTGATGGGCATATACTTCTTGAGATTGCCCATCCGCCGCATGTCCTGCTCGTGATGCATCCCGTGAATAACGGAGCCTGAGCCGAGGAAAAGCAGTGCCTTAAAGAACGCGTGCGTCATCACGTGAAAGATCGCGACGACAAATGCCCCGACGCCCGCGGCCAGGAACATAAATCCGAGCTGCGATACGGTCGAATACGCCAGGACCTTCTTTATATCGTTTTGGGCGATCGCGATGGTCGCGGCAAATATAGCGGTCGCGGCTCCGATCACCGCTATGATCCACATTGCCGTCGGCGAAAATTGGTAGATCGCGTTCGAACGCACGACCAGATAAACACCGGCGGTCACCATTGTCGCGGCGTGGATCAGAGCCGATACCGGCGTCGGGCCCGCCATTGCGTCCGGCAGCCAGGTCAGCAGCGGTATCTGCGCAGATTTGCCCGTTGCTCCGATAAACAGCAAGACGCCAATGGATGTCAGGCCTCCTGCGACGATCGCTCCCCAGGTGAAGGGATCGGCCGACATGTTGTTCACGACATAGGTGAAAACGCTCGTAACCTGTTCGCCGCCGACGGTCTTATCGAAAAATGAGATCGAACCCGTCAACGTGAAAATGAGGAAGATCCCCATCAGCACGCCCCAGTCGCCGATACGGTTCATTACGAAGGCCTTCTTTGCCGCCTCGCGTGCCTCGTCGCGTTTGATGTAATAGCCGATCAGCAGATATGAGCAGAGCCCGACACCTTCCCACCCGACGAACATCAACAGATAGTTATCCGCGAGTACGAGCGTAAGCATCGCGAACATAAAGAGGTTCAGGTACGCGAAAAACCTGTAAAACCCCTTGTCCCCGTGCATATAGCCGGTAGCAAAGATGTGGATAAGGAGCCCTACAAAGGTAACGAAACAGGCATAGATACCCGATAGCCGGTCCATGCCCAAAGCAAAATCGGCCCTGAATCCGCCGACGTTAACCCAAGTCCAAATATGATCGAGTATAGGCCGATCGATAAAAAGCGCTCCGCCGTTTCCGACGAATGCGAGATAAAATGCCACGGCCGCCGAGACAGCTATGGCACCGCACGCGACCACGCCGCTGAACAGTTCGTTCTTCAGCCTGCCGCCGATGAGCCAGTTGATCACCGCACCGAGAAGCGGTGCGAAAATGATGATGCTTAAAAGATTGTTCTCGATCATTCTAGAAACTCAGATCGGCGTCCTCGTCCTCTAAAACAAGGTCCTGATCAACGATCTCGTGCCAAAACGCGATCACCTTTTCAGCCGCATTTCGGGTTCTCAATAAATTTTCCACATCGCCGCTGCGGATCTTCAATTCAGGGAACCTCCTCAACAGTGCCGTCAGGTCCCGGCGATCGGTCCAGGACTTTTCCTGCCCGTATCTCGATATGAACGAAGTAACCTTGCTTGCGACTAACTCCGTCGGAGTCAGAACGCGTATCATTTCAATCTCGCAGTTATCGGGGAACTCGGCTTCGATCCTTATATCAACAAGATGCCTGTTTCCTTCTTTACGCGTCTGATAGATTCGAAAGCCCTTATCTCGGATCGCTCTGATCCTAACCGCGATCCCGAATCGGTCACTCAAATAGCTTCTAAGTTCTTCGGCCAGCTCGGGGGCTCGGGTCGACATTATGTCCACATCCTGCGTCGCCCTCGGTTCGGCCACATACGCATTGACCGCTTGAGCGCCGAACAGGACCGCGTCGTCCCGTCCCTGCAAAAATTCAAGCACGGCTTCCTGGATCCTGGATAATGGCAGCGGCTCGTGCGTCACAAACTCGTGAAATGTCAGAACATCTGCGTTCAGCATTGTCCGATCCGTAAAAAGAATCTTTCGGGCCTACGCGGAAAGCGTTAGCCCTTCAAAACGCTCGCGTCATCGACATCAACCGACATCCGATTTCGGAAGAAGGCGATGATTATCCCGAGGCCGACTGCGGCCTCGGG
>JAEWBM010000029.1 GCA_023391155.1 Acidobacteriota bacterium | reverse complement strand
CGAGCCGAGGAGATCGAAATAGCCGTCCAGGTCAACGGAAAGCTGCGGTCGAGGATATTCGCGGCGCCCGATGCAGACAGGGAAACGCTCGAGCAAATGGCTCTTTCGGCCGAAAAGATCAGCGACTATACCGAAGACAAAGAGGTCGCCCGTGTGATAGTTGTCCCGAACCGGTTGGTCAATATCGTCGTAAAAGGTTGACGGCGCGGCCTTCCGGAAGCGCCGGATGAAGTAAAAACTTGCGTACTGGGGGCAAAAGCTCTAGAATTTAGGCGCTTGAGGACGGCAAAATTCACCCGCAAAGATTGTCTAATTCAAGAGCGCTTCCTCCCGTAGTTGTGATCGTGATCGGTTTTAGAACCAATGAAAGAGTGCCAGCTGTGTAAGAACTGTTTTGCTGACGATGTGGCGACATGTCCGAACGATGGGATGCCGACGATGCATACCATTGCCGGCGAACCCGTCCTCGAAGGCAAATATCACATCGAATCCCGCCTCGGCCAGGGAGGAATGGGTGTCGTTTATAAGGCGAGGCACGCATATCTTAAAACGCAGCTCGCGATCAAGATAATTCTGCCCGACCTGGTCGGTAATGACCCGCAACTGGTGACGCGATTTCGGCAAGAGGCCCTTGCCGCCGCCGCTATCCGCCATCAGAACGTCGTCGCCGTCACCGATTATGGCGTCATCCAGGGCTCGATACCGTTCCTTGTAATGGAATATGTCGAGGGTGAATCGCTGCACGACCTGCTCGCGCGTGAAAAGCGGCTCTCGCCTGAAAAGGCGCTTGAGCTGATGTCGGCGATCTGCGCTGGTGTCGGTGCTGCCCACCATCAGGGCATCGTGCACCGCGATCTTAAGCCGCTGAACATAATGATCTGCAGCGATAAGCCGCATATCTCGCAAGCGGTAAAGATCCTTGACTTTGGGCTTGCAAAGATCAAGTCCGGAGAACTTCTAGGCTCGTTCATTCAGGCACAGACGACCGGGTTGATGGGGTCGCCGTATTATATGGCGCCCGAGCAATGGGCCGATGACGAGCCCGATTCGCGCTCCGACATATACAGCCTTGGCGTGATGCTTTACCAGATGCTCGCGGGCGATGTTCCGTTCAAAGGTTCATCGATCCCAGCGATCATGAAGAAGCACATTAGTGATCCGCCGCCGAAATTTGCCGAGCTCGGACAAAATATTCCCGCTGACCTCGAAGCCGCGGTTTTCCATACCCTCGAAAAAGAAAAGGAAAAACGAACCGGCTCAGTTGAGCAGATGATCGAGGAGCTGCGCGACGCGATCTACCCTCCGGGCATCGGGATCCATACGACATCCGGTGGAACCCGCCCTGTTTCGCGTGTAAACATTCACAGTAAACCCGCTGAGGCGATGGTGTTCGTTGACAATGTCGCAGTGGGCCAGACCCGTGACGACGGATGGATCACGCTTAACGGCATTCAGGCTGGCAGCCACAATATCAGGATCAGCAAAGAGGGTTTCGAAGATTGGTACGGTGATGTGATGTGCGACGGCGGGCCGAAACAGGTCGTCGCCGAACTTCGCTCGGCCGCCGAAGCGATACCGAAACCGCCGGCGGCGACGATCGCATACGGCGGCGGCATTTCGCCCGACACGCCGTCAGGTTTTTCCAAGACCCAGGATAATGCCGCGGAGCTGCAGAAGACCTCGGCCCAGATTTGGGACACCGGTAGGCAGGATATCGGGGTTGAATCGCAGCCCGGCAAGCGTTCTTTCCTTTCGCCGGCCCTTCTCGGTCTGGGTGCGGTTCTGATGTTAGTTATTCTCGGCGGAGTGGGCATCGGTGCCGCGTGGATGCTTGGCCTCATCCCGTGGGGCGGTTCAGATCCGATCGCAAATGCCAATAGTTCCGCTACACCGTCGCCAAGCCCGGGCGAATCACCGGCCCCGGTCTATAAGCCGGATATGGCCGAGATCCCGGGCGGAACCTTTACAATGGGCCGTAACGATAGTAGCGGCGAGTTCGACAAGCCGGAACACCAGGCGACGGTCGAAACTTTTTGGATGGATAAGACCGAAGTGACCAACGGCGAGTTCCATTCATTCATGCTCGACTCGGGATACAAGCCGACCTCGAACGAGGCATTTTTGGTTCATTGGGTGAATGATGCACCAAAGCCCGGTGAGGAAAATATGCCCGTGCGCTTCGTTAACATTGCAGATGTCGAGGCATTTGCTGCTTGGCGTTCGAAGCGCGACGGCGTTAATTACAGGCTCCCGACCGAAAAGGAATGGGAGTATGCGGCTCGTAATGGCAGTAAGAACGACCTTTATCCTTGGGGCGACGCTTTTCGTACGGGTTGTGCCGTTGTCGATCAATCCAACAACGACCCGATGCCGGTCGCGAGCCGTTCGTGTCCTAACGACTGGGGTGTTCATGATCTGATCGGAAATGTAATCGAGTGGACCGCTGATGATCCGTGGGTTTACCCGGGCAGCGAGCTCTCCGTAGATCAGTCAGAAGTGCCGGTTAAGATGATACGGGGCGGGAGCGCACGTTACCCGTCCAGCGGAAAGAGTGCGGTAACCACCACCGGCCGCTTGTGGAGCCCGGTAGCCAATCGACACGATGTTCTTGGCTTTCGCCTCGTGCGTTGATCTTATCTGATCGGTAAAAAAAAAGGCCCGGCGTTCGTGCCGGGTCTTTTTTTGAGGTTAGCGAGTGCTAGGCGTAAACGAAGCCGGGCACGCCAGCCGGGGTCTTTGGAAATCCATGATGGGGATTGCAGAACAGATCCACTAGTTCCGGGTCAAGCTGGGTTCCTGCCAGCTCACGAAGGGCCCGCACCGCCTGTTCGTGTGATTCCGGTGTTTCGCCGTTCCGCGGGTAAACGCGGTTGCAGTATTCGCGGGCGATAGCTATGATGCGGGCCTCGAGCGGTATCTGTTCACCGCTGAACCCCGCCGGAAAACCGGTCCCGTCGTATCGTTCGTATGAAAATCGGATCGTCCCCGTAACCGCCTCAAGCTCAGAGAGTTCCTCAAGCATTGCCATTCCCAGGTTAAACCCCTCTTTCAACACTTGAGCCTCCGGTTCGGTTGCAGGCTTTTTTCCATTCAATAACCTCGCCGGGATACGAATATTAGCGGCTTCGTTCAATAACGCCGCCTCGCCTAGCGGTTCCAGCTCGGCTCGTTCCAATCCTGCACTCTCGCCGATACTGATCGCAGCGCTCCTGACTTTTTCCGCAAAGCTTCGTGCCCGCGGATCCTTGATGTCGAGCATTTCTGAGATCAACCGTATCTGGCCCTGTCGAGCTCCTCGGATGCGTGCCATAAGGCGTTCGTTCTGCAGCTGCAAACGCCTCTGGCCTTTGATCGTCTCATAATGCTGCAGTGCTCGCCGCACCGTGTTACGCAGTTCATCGTTGTTCCACGGCTTCGTCAGATATTTGTAAACAACACCAGAGTTGATAGCCTCGACCAACGCTTCCGCATCGGTGTAGCCGGTCAGCATTATTCGGACAGTTTGCGGCCTCATTTCCGCCGCTTTCTTAAGAAAATCGATACCCGTCATTTCCGGCATTCTTTGGTCCGAAATGATCACCGCGATATCGTGAACCGCCAATATCTCCAAAGCTCGAGCTCCCGATTCAGCCGTGAAAAGTTGATAGCTGTCACGGAACAGCCGCTCGAGCAGCCGAAGATTCGGCGATTCGTCATCAACAAATAGGATCTTATATTGCATTGCTTGGTTCCCCTGAAATGGATTCACTAACAATTCCGTTATTCGGTTTCGGCCGTACGACCTTGGGCACCTTGACGTATGCCGTCGTGCCGGCACCCGGCTTCGAGATCATTTCGATACGCCCACCGTGCCGCTCGATTATTCCGAACGAGATCGAAAGTCCAAGGCCGGTGCCGTCACCGACAGCCTTTGTGGTAAAGAATGGGTCAAATATTCCTGGGAGAACATCTGGCGGGATCCCGACGCCGTTGTCGCTTACCGCAACGACGATCATCTCATCCTCGGTATATGTCTTGACCGTGACCTCGCCGCCCTTTGCCGAGACTGCCTGTGCGGCGTTCACCAACAAATTGGCCCATACCTGATTAAGCTGGGCGGCAAATGCCTCAACGGTGGGTAGTTCGCCGTAATCCCGCAAAAGGCGAACATTCCCACCGCTGAAGTAGCGTGAGAGAAGCCGGATAGTTGACTCCAAACCCTCGTGAATATCGGTTGTTTTGAATTCTGCTTCGTCCAGGCGAGAGAACGTTCGCAGGTTCTGAACGATGTCCCGCACCCGTTCCGCACCATCCCTGCAGTCAGAGACGATCGATGACAGGTCTGAAAGGGTCTGTTCGTAGCGGATCTCTTGCTTTATCCTCTCAGCTTCGGCGGCAACCTCCCCGGTCAGCTCCTGGTTATCATAGAATCTGAGCAATTTGAACAGGTCCTTGATGCAAGCCTCTAGCAACTCAAGATTTCCATAAACGAAACCGACCGGATTATTAAGTTCGTGAGCAATGCCGGCGGCCAACTGTCCGAGTGAGGCCATCTTTTCGCTGTGGACTATCTGAGCCTGCAGTCGTTCAAGC
Organism: Acidobacteriota bacterium; assembly: GCA_023391155.1. Taxonomy (GTDB): domain Bacteria; phylum Acidobacteriota; class Blastocatellia; order Pyrinomonadales; family Pyrinomonadaceae; genus OLB17. The sequence goes on along the minus strand of JAEWBM010000029.1, from coordinate 75,819 downwards.
TGTCGTTTGCCGCGAAGCAATTCTTCATTCCGGTCCTCGAGATCTTGCTTGTATCGTTTTGCGTTCTCGATCAGCGTACGTCTTTCAAGGGCACGTTCGACAGTGAGCTGCAGAACGGCGGGATCGCACGGCTTGATCAAATAATCGAACGCACCTAGTCGAACCGCGTCGAGAGCCCGTTGCGGTCGATCTACGCCGGAGACAACCAGGACCGCTGTTTCCGGATAGGTCTCGATAACTTTTCTCAACAATTCGATCCCGGAAAGCCCGGGCATCATAATATCGGTGATGACCAGATCGAAATGCGATTCTCGCAAACGCGTAAGAGCTTCGATAGCAGATTCTGCTTCGATACAGTCATACCCGGAGGAAAGAATTTTTGAGAAAGATCGGCGAACGACCACCGAATCGTCGACTATTAGGATGCGGGGGAGCATTTCCTCGGTTGAAAAACCCTCACTGCTGACGACAGAGGCGGCTGCGGGATAATTTGCGGGGTTTGTTGCGACGTTGATCTCCATTATTGATCTTTAGGACGTCAATAATGCACACGTCCGTTAGGATTCTCGTTAACTGCAAGAGCCGTGCCCTCAAACCTGTGTTTACGAGAAAGTCGTAAGAGCAGTGTTGAGAACAAGTTACACCGACCGACGTTAAACATTCGCTTGCTTCGTAAGGGGAAGATCGCCCCTTTCATTGCCGCGGCCGGGGAAGTTCTCCCCACTGCGTCGCCTTTTTGCTCCGAGAGGAATTAGGCTAAAATCTATAGGCTGACAAACGCCTCAACCTAAATGAATATTACACTTGCGGAAGACCAAGGCGGCCGGCTAGGGCCGGAGATGTCGTTCACCCAAGGCTCTGTCGTGATAGGTCGCGATGACGCCTGCGATATCGTCTTTGACAAGACACGGTTTCCAATGGTCTCCCGCCGTCACGCTGAGATCCGTTTTCACGCGGGCGAGTGGATGATCGCCGATCTGGGCTCGAGCTTTGGAACTTATTTGAACGGCCGCAAAATGGAGAGGGCGATGCCGCTCCCAGTCGGCAGCGCAATCCAGCTCGGCATGGACGGGCCGATCATCAAGGTCGTCTGGTTCGATGTCGACAACGGCGGAGCCGGGGTTCCATCGCCCCCGGCGGCCAGCCAACCCAACTCGGCCGTTCGACCGCCCGTGCCCGACGTGCCTCCCGCTCCGGCGGTGCCTAAACTGCCCGCGGCGACTCTTATTTTTCAGGGTGGCGCACCGCGGCCGCCAGTTGCCGTGACGGGGCGAGACGTCTGGCTTGGCCGTGACCCTTCCTGCGAGGTCCTGATCGAAGAAGGGGCCGGTATGGTCTCGCGAAGACATGCCGAGATCCGTCCGGGCGATTCCGGATACTTCATTACAGATAACAACAGCTTTAACGGCACGCTGGTCAACGGCCAACGAATAACTGCCGCGACTGAGCTTTACAACGCTGATGAGATCCAGCTGGGGATGGGCGGCCCGGTTCTAAAATTTAACGCTCCGGGCCTTGCCCGACCGGTTTCCGAAGAGGGGCCCGCATCGGAGATATCGCAAAAGACGATCGTCGCTCGGCTTGATGCGTCGGGCCTTCGCACCGCTCGCGATACCGCAGGCGAGCCTCAGCTGCTGATGACCGTTCCATTCACGGGCAGCGGCATTCTCACCGTCGGCCGTTCCGAAAAGTGTGAGATATCGCTCGACGGCCTTCAGATCTCGAACCGCCACGCTCGCTTCACGCAGTCCGGAGCAGAAGTTCTGGTCGAAGATCTCGGGTCCACGAACGGCATTTTCATCAACGGCAACCGCGTATCCCGCAGTGTGATCGGGCCGGCCGATTCCGTCCAGATCGGGGCCTTTCTCTTGCGGCTCGATCCGTCGGGAGCGATCGCGGTTTTCGATACCCGATCTAAAACCCGTGTCGACGCGGTCCGTTTGACGTCCGAAGTTAAGATCCGCGGGGGCCGCCTCAAGCTCTTGGACGACATCTCACTCTCGATCGCTCCAAATGAGTTCGTGGGGCTGATCGGCCCCTCGGGCGCAGGCAAATCCTCACTCATAGAGGCACTCAACGGTGTGCGTCCCGCAGGGGCCGGGAACGTTCTAGTTAATAATCTCGATCTATACCGGCATTTCGATTCGCTGAAACAAGCGATCGGCTACGTGCCGCAGGACGATATCATCCACCGCGAGCTTACCGTTTACCGCACGCTTTATTATGTCGCGAAGCTAAGGCTGTCGCGTGACGTGTCGCGGGCCGAGATCACTAAGATCATCGATGAGGTTCTGGACGTCACGGGGTTAACAGAACGAAAGAACGTACCCGTCAATCGGCTTTCCGGGGGCCAGCGCAAACGAGTATCGATCGCCGTTGAGCTGATCACAAAACCTTCTGTCATCTATCTTGACGAACCGACATCGGGCCTCGATCCGGTCACCGAGGACCGGATCATGCGGCTCTTCAAGCAGATCGCGGAATCCGGCCGAACTGTGATAATGACGACACACGCGATGGAGAACGTATCGCTTTTTGACAAGATCGTCATTCTGATGCGCGGCAAGCTTGTTTATTACGGGCCGCCGAGCGATGCCCTCAAGCACTTCGGCGCTGAAAATTTCACCCAGCTTTTCAAGAAATTGGAGGAGCCCGTCGAGAAGGGCGTGGCCGAACACGGCGAGCCTGCACGGGCCAAGGTCGTTGAGTCTATCGCCGAGGATTGGAAGAAACGATTTCGAGCGACGTCAGAACACCGGGAACTGATCGAGCGGCCGCTCAAGGAATTAGGTGAACTCAAGCACTCCGGCCTTCAAAAACGGCGCCGACTTGGTATATTCGGGGCCATTCGACAGTGGAGCACATTATCCCAACGTTACCTCCAGGTGCTTCTCCGCGACAAACTGAACCTTTTCATTTTGTTGGCCCAAGCACCCGCGATCGCCTTGCTCACCTTTCTCGTAATGGGCGATGACAAGCCCCGGGATTTTGTATATTTCGTCGTTGCCCTTGTCGCGGTGTGGTTTGGAACGACGGTCGCGGCGAGAGAGATCGTCCGTGAGCGGCCTGTCTATAAGCGTGAGCGGATGTTCAATCTGGGCATTCTCCCTTATGTCGGGTCAAAGCTTTTCGTGCTCAGCTTCATCGTTGCGATTCAGTGTCTTCTGCTTTTTCTTCCGCTCAAGTTTTTTGATCTCACGGGCCTTATGGCGATGCCGGGTGAATATGGCGGCATCCCTCAGCTTTGGGCGATGTTATTTACGGCGGGAGTGGGGGTCGCATTGGGGCTCTTAGTGTCTGCCTTGGTGCGGACCTCAGAGATGGCCACAAGCCTCGTACCGTTGATCCTGATCCCGCAGATCTTGTTTTCGGGATTGGTCGGGGTGCCCGAGGGGGCGAACAGGTTGATCGGCCTGACAATGCCGTCCGCATGGTCATTTGACACCATGAAGCGATTTTCAACGCTCGACACACTCGAAGCCGAAGGGGCCGATAATAGCGGTCCCACAAAGGGTCTCGGGCTGTATCGTTTCATTGAAAGTGAAAATGAACGGATCCTAAAACGGGCACAACGCGACCTCGAAGATTATAAGAGGATGGGTGGTGCCCAAATGCAGGACCCTGAGACCGGCGAGGACCGGCTCGCTGTTCCGGAGGTCAAGAAGATCCCGGAGGACCTTTCCGGCTACGTTACGTTTCTCCATCCATGGATGAATGAGGTTTTAAACCAACTGGTATTGATGCTAATGTTTGGAATGTTGGTTTTGGCAATTTTGATCGTGCTAAAGATCAAGGATCGGGTCTGAAATAATGAGGGAAGTTATTAAGAACTTGGCATACCTAGCCATATTTACTCTGGCGTTCTCCGCGTTAACAGGTTGCGGCGGCTCCGCGGAAAGTATACCCGCAAACTCCTCCGGAACTGCGGCGTCCTCAGAGTATCCGCCATTCAATTCTGAAGCGGCAAACGCCGAGATGCGTCACCTGGATGGGTCGACCTCGACGGTCGCGCAGCGAAAAGGCAAGGTAGTGCTAGTGAATATGTGGGCGACCTGGTGCGGCCCCTGCCGAGAGGAAATGCCCGAGCTTATTAAGATGCAGAACGAGCACGGCCCCAAGGGGTTTGAGGTGGTCGGCCTCAACGTTGATGATGAACCCGAAGACATGGTTCGTGACTTCGTCGCCGAGATGAACCTCAACTACACCATCACGTGGGGCAATGAAGATATGATCATGTCCATGATGCGGCTCAGCCGCAGCGAGGCGATACCGCAGAGTTTTCTGATCGACCGTGAGGGAAACCTTCGCGGCGTCTTTCGCGGAGCGGCACCGCGCGAGATAGCAAAGATGAAAGAGAATGTCGCAAAGGTCGTCGATGGGCTGCCCACTCCGGTTGAGTCTCCGCGATCCGCAGCCCCCGCAGATGACGGAAAGTCGGCGACGGAATCTGACAGTGGGGCCGAAAAATCAGTGGCGAATTAGTTGGCATCCGGCAGTTCCGGAAACGAAGGTTCGACCAGCAGCGTCTTAAATTTTGACAGACTAACTAGCCCCGGTGCGGCGCCCCGGGGCTTATTTACGTGCTTTTTCTCGGTGTAATGCACGGCCGCCTTTACCTGCTTTTTCCCCTGACTATAAAAAGCTGCAAGCTTCGCAGCCTCGAGCAGGGTACGCTGCGGTATTTCTCGCCGAGCCGGATTTCTAATGACGACATGCGAGCCCGGATAGTCGGCGGCGTGCATCCACGTGTCCAGTGATTTGGCGGCACGAAACGTCAATTGGTCGTTGTCTTTCGCCTTCTTACCAACGAGTATCTCGAAACCGTCCGAGGACGTAAACGAGCGAGCGAACGATGCTGTTTCCGCCGGCGCCCGGCGATTGCCTGCATTCGTCGGTCTCGTCTTTTTTGTCGACACGTACTGGCGGATCTGATCTTCATCCTCGGCGGATATGGCTTTCTCGAGTTTCTCACTTCGTTTCTCAAGGGCCTGCAGTTCTTTATCTACCTGGCCGATCCGTTCGGAGATCTCTTTTGCCGCATTGCGAGCTTTTGTATATTTCCGAAAATAGCTCTCCGCGGCTTCGGTGACCGACTGGTTTACCTCGGCCTCGATCTCGATCTCCGCCTGATCTGGGTCATAAAGGTCAACGACCTTGAACTTGCCGTCAACATTTTCCGCAGTACCGGCGGCGGCAAGCAAGAGGTCGCCGAAACGCTTCCATCTCTCGGGTTCGCCGTGGCCCGTGAGATCGCTTTCGAGATTTGCGAGGAGTTTTTTGCGTTTGGCTATCTCGGCCCGAAGCTGGCCACGCGCGTTTTGTACAAGCGTTTGGAACTCCCGCTTCTGAGCCTCGGCGAGGTGCTCGCGGTCGAGCCATTCCGAAAGCGTTTCCCCGGCCGGGATCGCCGGCAAGGCCGAGGGCGGAGCTTCCCTGAAGTCGGCCGGCCGCGGCGGTGGGGCGAACACATCGTCGATCTGCTGGCCGGTTCCCTCGTTCGAACGGGCTGTTGCGACGATCCGATCTTCGCTGTCTGTCAGAAATAGGTTTGCGGAACGGCCTGTGAGTTGGATCACCAGGCCGGCGTTGACCGCGCGGCCGGCCTGGTCCAACGAAGCGAAGCTGAGATTCAGTACCCGTTCGCCCTCAACAACGGCGACGTCGGTGAGTTCCGCGTTGGCGAGGTTAGAGCGGAGCTGAAGAATGAACGGGGTCGGCGGGAGTGCAGCGCGTTCCAGATCTTTTAGCCTTCGGCGGGCGAGGTAAACGCGTGGGGCGGCGGGCTCGATGCTTACGAACAAGTAATTTCCGGAGGGTAGGCGGAGGTCGAAAAAGAATTCGAAGCGGGAGGTTTGGAAGGCGCGGCCGAAGCGGGTGCCGGTGAGGAGCGGGCGCATTTCGTCGGCGACCCTTTCGATCAGTAACCTGTCCATTGTGGATAGTTTAGGGTGGGGGGCGAAAAAGTCCAACGCTCGCGTCGGCGGGCGTTGGACCTTGGGTTAGTGCCGGGCCTAGATATCGCGGATGAGAAGCGTGCCCGAAACTATGTCGTGAAATGCCCGTTTCTCTTCGTTGTAGAGCATGGTCAGGAAACCGGCTCCGGCGAAGGCGATCGAGAGCAGATAGACCGCAGAATTTACCGCCGCCTGGTGGACGGTCGGGTAGGCATTCTGTTCGGCGTCAATCAGCTCGAGCGAAAAGATCCGCATTCCGAAAGTCTTACCCCAAAAGCCCAGCGAGGCGGTGAGGTAAAGGAACTGGAAGATCGAGAGGGCCGCGATAAACGCCAGCACGCCCGAGAGCGAAAGCCATTCGCCGCCGCCGAGCAGAAACGGCGAAACGATGATCATCGTCCCGGCGGCGCCGATAACGAGGTCAAAAAATCCGGCGCCGAACCGCATTGAGAGCGGCGGCAGGTCGTCGTATTCGTCGACGGGCTCAGGTTCTGGGAGTTCCGTTTCGAAGGCGGGAGCGGGCGCAAGATCGTCGATCACCATTTCGAGCTTTCGCGGAGCTTTTGCGATTGGAGCCGGCGGCTCAGCGACGGACTCCATCAAAGGTGTTGAGGGCTCTTCAACCTCGGTGTCGATCGTCTGCGGTTCCGCAAGGGGCGGCAGCTTGTTGGTGTCGTACGCCTTTTTTTCGATGCGGAGCGGCGATACCAACTTGGGTTTGGGTGCCGGTATCGCAGGTGCGGGGGCGGTACGGACGGGCCCCTCCGCCGCACGGCTAACGACATCAAACGGGAAACTGCGTTCCTTCGCCGCCTTTGCGACGGCCCGGTTGCGTTCCGCTTGGGGGTTAAAGGCTCGGCGCGATGCCTCTATCCGTCGAAGCGCATTTGAGACCGTCTCGTTCGGGTGTTGGGCAGCGAGTTCGCGAAGCTCGGCAGTGCGGCTCTTTGTCTCGCGGGCGGGCGGCGGAGGCGGGACGGTGGCGACCGCCGGGGCCTCGGCCGTTTCCTTAACGGTGCCGAGGGCACGCTGGCGAACGGCATTCTGTAACTGAAGACGCCAATCCGGCAGCGTCGCGCTGCGTGGCTGGAAATCGACCAGCGTCGGACTTGTTTTTTTCGGGGGCAGATTCATTGTCGGTGGTTTTGGTGCGGGAGCCGGCGCCGCTGCGACGACAACCGGAGCGGGCGAAAACGTCTCGGCGGGCATCGGCGGGATGTCCAGATCGTCCAAGGGGCCTGAGGCCGTTTCGGCTTTTGGCATGAACGGGCCGGAACCGCGGCCGATCTTGGTCTCGAGTTCCTCACGCACGGTGTCATGGACCATTGCTCCGCAGGTAAAGCAAATAGAAAGAGAGGGTGCTAGCTCACGCTTGCATACGGGGCAGTTCATATAGCATTCAGGACTGAATTTCAAACTGAAAATGAGCGCGAATGGGGCAAACACCGCGATGGTATCAGAAATTACTTTAACTCGTCAATAGTAAAGTTAACGGATGTTTGGACTTGCGGGCATAATTGAGAACCGGTAACGGAGAGTGGACAATTTTGGGCGTTCTCGGAGCGTTCTCGGGGCGTTCTCGGGGTGTTCACAGGGTCGTCCACAGGTGTAAGTCGTTGTGGGTGAGGGGCTTGAGACGGTTACGGGCCGTTATCGTGAGAAAAACGTCCCATGGTGTCCCAGGGGTGTCCCGGGGGGTGTCCCACGGGGTGTCCCGGGGGGTGTCCCATCCGGGGCCCGTGACCGTAAGTCGTTGTATAGGTGGGGGTTAGATCTGTCCCGGAGCCAGGTATCCCGCCAAAAATGCGAAAATATTTATCAAAGAGCGATCGCGCCGTGCGCCAGCCGAGATTTTGGCATATTCAACGCAGGGGTTGCTAGAGGCATGCGCAAGGGATGCAAGGTGGGGGCGTTCGCGGGCCGATGTTTTTGCCGCGGAATGAATATTAAATGTACTATAGAGTCGCCCCAGAGGGGATAGGGGCACAATTGCAATAAAGCAGGCCTGGCCCCGGTTTCCACCGATCGTCCTTATTGGGCAAGGGAATACGGGCGAAGCGGCTTCGGAACTTCCAAATCTGCTCCCAGGCCTCAAATTGCTACGAAAAGCAGAAAAGGCAAAACATGGACTCACGATAATCGGCGAAACGATGACGCGGGTACGAACCGCCGCCGCAAGAAATCCAGGATCCACGATATTGGATAGCATGCCAGTCTTTACCGGGTCACGTGATCAGATAACGAGTCAGATGATGGCCTACAACAGAAAGTGGATTCTGCAACAACTGAGAAGCGGTAGAACTATAATGGATATTGGTGCGGATCCGTCAAGAAAAATGCCAAGCATCTTCTATCAGATGGAGAAAAACATGATTAGGAACTATCAGAAGCTTTATCCGGGAAAAGTAAAGGTGATTTCGCGATGATAAACGGAAAAAGATACGTACAATTGGTTAAAGCATATTTTTCGTTTCTCGTGTCCGAATTCGGCTTGAATTTACCCGAAGCACAGGTTCTGGGCAATGTCTATTATGACGTTCGATATTCTGACAGGGACAAGATTGTGTCCATATCTTATGAGAATATCGAGGATTATCTTCTAGTCATTATTTTTCTGCTTGAGAATGGCAAACTTCCCGATTACGATGACAAATCGAAGACGTTGCATCTCGCTGGATTGAATGTGCGGATAATGGAGAAGGTGACTCAGCAACAACGGGTTGCGAATTCTCGATACTTTTCTATGTTCACACCCGAAGACGAACTGGAAAGAAAGCTATTGAAGGGAGCAAAGGACTTGAGATTATGTTTAAGGCATCTGAAGGAACTTTCTGGAATGCGGACTAACCTCACGGGAGAGTGAGAGGGTCTAATAAAACGGGATAAAAAAGTCTCTTATAATGAGGAGATTATGAAGAGATACGAGGGAGGTGAAGAGGGGTCGGGCCTGCATTATTGCAATTCTCTCAACGGCTTCACCGTACAGTTCGGCTAAACTAACGCGTCGACTCGCTGAACCGATTAAAGTCGGCCGTGGAGAACATCACGCCCACCGGCGGCTCGCAGTCGATGTCGTGGCAGCAGACATTCGAGTTTGACCGCTACGGCGATCGAATTGCTGCCACGAGGCGAAAATTGAATGTAATATGGGTACGGACCCGCTAGGGATGCGGTCAGAATTGCAATAATGCAGGCCTGACCCCGATTTTCCTGGGCCTGCTAATCGGGCGGGCACGGCCCATGGTATTGCTACCGCTATACAGAGACAACGAGGCGGCGGATCATATGCGTCTGAGAGGAGGATTGGCTATAAGGCACTGAGAAAGGCTGGCTTCTCAAAAACTGAGGCTAGAAATGCCATAAATAAAGCAGATGCATACTTCGGTGGTCTCGGCGTCAACAAAGCAACAGTGACAAGGATACCTGGGAATAGGTGAAGCATGAATCATGTTATCGAAACCAAATTAATAAGGACCGTTAAATTGGTGGCTACTCTGTTATCGCAAAGGGAATATTCGTGTTTGGCCGAACTAGCAAAGAACAACAGGCTTTCAGAAACTGAGATCCGGTCGGCGATCTCAGATTATGGGCGCACTGTGATTTTGCCGCCTGACTCAGATTTCAACCGGATTGATGTCGTGGAAATCGAAGGGTCGCATCCGCCGCGCTTCAGCGTAGTATTTCATCTTTGGACATTGGAGGAAGGCGAGTCGGACTTGAGCGTCGAGCTTACGTGTTTTGATAAAGGTGAGTCCGAGTTTGGGTTCGAACTCGATAACATTCATGTGCTGTGACAGAAGCAAGATCCAATGAGTGCCGACAACAAAGGAGTTGGTGCTTCGACGTCATTCGAAGGGTAGTCACGCGTTCTGATCTTGAGCAAAGGCGTTTGGAAAATGGTTGCGGCCCGTTCTTTGATTAGCTCTGACGGGCGTGCCTCGCGAAGACTCTCGCGGGCGGCGGGTTAAGAAGGTCTTGGATAGCAACGGCGATCTTTCGATCGTGCAGAGTGCGAAGTGTTTGGACGGGTCTCCGGGTACGGGGGCGAGCTGCGTTTTGCAGGCGGGCGTGTGGAACTACGCACAGCATTTCACCTACAATGCAGCGGGAACGGTGACCGCGATGCAGCTCGGCAACGGCCGCTGGGAATCGACCGCGTTCAACTCCCGTCTCCAGCCCACCCAGATCGCCCTAGGCGTAACGCCCGGTGCGACGAATCTGCTAAAGCTCCATTACGAGTACGGCGCGACGGCCTCGGTCAACAACGGCAACATCACAAAACAGACGATCTCCGTCCCGACGGTCGGCCAGACGCCTGGGTTCGCGGCGGTACAGGATTACACCTACGATTCGCTGAACCGATTAAAGTCGGCCGTGGAAAACCTCACACCCACCGGCGGCTCGCAGTCGATGTCGTGGCGAGTACGACCTTCACCGGCTTTGAAAAGCTCTGTGAAAGCGACACAGCTCTTTGCGAGGAGCTCCGGAAGGTCTTGAATCCTGATGTTAATCAATCCGACAATCGCCTGAGTTCGAGCGACGGCTATGTCTTTGATGATGCGGGGAATACGACGCGGGATCCGCAGCTTCGAAAGTTCACCTACGACGCTGAGAACAAACAGGTAGAGGTGCTGGACAGGGGCTCGTGGCTACAGACAGGTCGCCCCTACGGAGCTGGGATGCGAGAGGTGATCGAACAGCTTCCAGTTTTCAGCTTCCAGCTTCCAGTTTATTTCGCGGTTTAGACCGGAGGCGTGCGTAATGCAGGGCTGACGCGCCAAGTGATCTCTCGCCGAGACACTCTTGGCCCACTGAGGCGATGAGGGGGTTCGTCCCTTACAGGGTCGGGTGTCTTGGTGTCATCTCCCAGGGTTCCGCTTCGCTGCACCCTCGGCTATTGAATTTGTCCCCTGCGGGGACGGAAGAGGAGAGTGCGGACGTGGCGATATGTCGCCGTCTAGGACGGCTCGGGGGATAGGTTCCGCATACCCACATCTTGCGATGTGGGCTAATTAGATAGCATCGGCTACGCCGATTTTGGGGGACGCGTAAGCACATTTTGCGACGTGGGCTGGTTAAATGGGATCGGCTATGCCGATTTCGCGGTGTGCGGTTTGTGGGATTGGTGAAGGTGAACGATGAACCACCCGCTATTGCGGGTGGTACTGACGGTGGGCACGCTCGTTTACACTCGCGTTTCTGCCCGGTTCTTCATCCTTCATCATTTTCTTCCAGGGGTTGGCGGCCTGCGAAGCCGGCTTCGACCTCGTGCCACCAGCGGATGTTGTCGGGTTCGCCGAGCTGCCAGCAAAGGAGGACGATGCGGCCGTCGCGCATTGAGGGGAAGTCGATGAGGCCGCGCTGGTAATCTTTGAGCTGGACGCCGGCGTCGGTGATCTCGACGGTGAGCTTGCCGATGTCGTAAAGTGCCCCGACGTATTCGGTACCGCCCTCCATCCCGCCACCGCGATCGGAGGCTGCCGCGGCGGCTCGGGCGGGCTCGCGAAGCCGGCCGACGGTCTCGTAATGAAGCTTGATGAGCTCGAGCTTCATACGGATCCGCGGCAGCAGGGCGTTTGCCTCATCGACGGTGAACAGTTTCATCGTTCGTCCGGAAGTTCTGTGTCGTCCTCGCCGTAGCGGGAGTCCATGTTCGGCGTTCGGTGAATGCGATGCATCGGCTCGCGTGTGCGGTGGATGTCATCGTTGCGAGGGACGTCGTCGGTGATAAACGGCGGCACGTCGTAATCCTCGGCGTGGTCGCTGTCTTTACGAATTAACTCCGCGATCTCACCGAGATCAATAAAGAAATCCGCTACATCGATGAGCCGCGGTGCGGTGTTGGAGCGAAAGCCCGCCACCTCTACGCGGCAGCCCTTATAGGCAACGGCGTTGATCGCATAGACGAAGTCTTCGTCCCCGGAAACGAGCACGGCCGTGTCGTAGCGGCCGGCAAGGCTGAGCATATCGACCGCGATCTCGACATCGAGATTTGCCTTGCGGGTGCCGTCGTAAAAGGTCTTGAGTTCCTTTTGAACGACGCGGAAACCATTGCGACGCATCCAGAGCAGAAAGCCCTGCTGACGCTCAGCACCGGCATCGACGCCGGTATAGAAAAACGCCCGCAGCAGGCGGCCATCCCCGAGCAAAATGCGAAGCAGTTTGTTGTAATCGATGTCAATTGTGTGAAAGCGGGCGGCGTGGAACAGGTTGTTGCCGTCGATAAAGACGGCGACCCGGCCCCGATGCCCGAACTTCCACGAGTGGCCCGTGGGCGTGTCGAACTGCATGACGTTCACCTCTGTTGTAAATTGAGGCTAAAAACGGGGACAGGACGGGCGATGTCGGAAACCGATGATCCGGTACGAGGAAAATAATTATTCGTGTTAATTTATCGAGTTCAACTAAATAGATCGAACCACTTTCGTGATCAGAGCATTCAAAAATTCGGACGAACCTGACATTTCCCCGACGCTGTCTCTAGTTGTAGCCTTTCAATAGTGTGCATCTTTGGCGGCAACCGGGTCAAGCTTTTGCCGCGAGCCAATGATAAAATCTGTTTGGCGACGGCCAGAATTCCTGCCGATGACAGATCAAAACAATCGCGATGAAATGCGGCTGACGGACGGGCCCACGGGGTTTGACCGTGAGGAGATGGCCGCGTGCCCGAAGTGCGGCCGGGCGAATCCGCCGGACCGTGCGGGGTGCATCTATTGCGGTGCGGAGCTGCCGACCGGATCGCGGGAGCTGCGGATCGACAGCCGCCCCTTCGAGGAGTGGGAGAGCGGCATTAACTTGGTACTCATCTCGGCAAAGGAGTCGTCGGATGCGGGGGCCGCGGCGAAAGTATTGGGTTGGGAGGCGGACGAGTTGCGATCGGCTATCGAGAGCGGAGTGCCGCTGCCTTTGGCCCGCGTGCGGACCGAGGCGGAGGCGGGATCGATCTCGCGGCGATTGGGCGAAGCGGGGTTGGTGACTCGGAACGTGGCGGATGCGGAGCTTGATCCGGGAACGGCGCCGCAAAGGCTGAGGGCGATCGAATTCGACGGCGTAGACATTCTGCTGCATCTGTTCAATACGGGTGAGGTTGTGCGGGCCGCATTCGGCGATGTCGTGCTGCTGGTGCGGGGGCGGATCTATGAGAGCCGGAGCGAATCGTTCGAGCAGAGGAAGCTTCGCGGTACGAGATCGGTCGAGAGTTTGGAATCGAGCGAGGAGAGCGGGGTGATCGATATTTACGTCGGAGAGGACCGGCGGGGGTTCCGTGTGCCGATATCGGGATTTGATTTTTCGTGTTTAGGCGGGGAGCGGTCATTGTTTGCGCGGGAGAATATCGGCCGGCTGTTCGATCTTTTGGCGGAGAAGTGCACAGCGGCCGAGAGCGATGGTTCATACGACGAGTTGAGGCACCTGCTCGATCACGCATGGCCGCCGGCGACGACGCGCGATTCGCAGGGGCTAAAACGAACGGGGCTCGGGACGAAAGCGCTTTCGCGGGTGGAGACGGTGACGAATCGTGAGCAATTCACGAAATATTCGCGGCTCAGGCGAACCTTGATATGAAACAGAGACGGGCGCGGAAAGGGGATGATCGAAACAGGCGGAAGCCTGAGCAGCGGCGGGAGCCGGCTGAGCGTCCGGTGCGCGAAAACGCGATCTATGGCGTGCTGCCGGTGACGGAGGCCCTGCGTTCGCGGCCGCGTCGGATCGATCGGGTGATTACGGCGGAGGGGGCAAAGGCGCATCGGCTGGCGGAGATCCGCGAGCTGGCGAGGGAGGCGGACGTGAGGCTCGACCGGGTCTCGCGGGACGAACTCGAACGCATGCTGCCGCCGGGGGTGAATCATCAGGGGGTGGCGGCGATCGCCGCTGCGGCGAGCTATGTTTCGACGGAGGAGATCTTTGAAGGTGCGGGGGAAATGCCGCTTTACATGGTGCTCGACGGGGTGGAGGACCCGCGGAATTTCGGGGCGATCTTAAGAAGTGCGGAGTGCGCGGGCGTGGACGGCGTTTTTATACCCGAGCGGCGGGCGGTGGGGCTGACGGAAACGGTGGCGAAATCTTCCGCGGGGGCGGCGGAATATGTGCCCGTGGCGAAGGCGGCGAATCTGAACCGGCTTATCGATGAGCTAAAGGAACGCGGCGTTTGGGTTATCGGGACGAGCGGCGATGCCGAGACGGAGCACTTCGATTGGGATTGGAACCGGCCGACGGCGATAGTGCTGGGCAATGAGGGCACGGGGCTGCACCGTTTGGTGGCGGAAAATTGCGATATGTTGGTAAATATCCCGATGTATGGAAAAATAGAGTCTCTGAACGTTTCTGTTGCCGCAGGCGTAATTTTATTCGAGGCCCGCCGGCAAAGGCGGGTTTCGGGAGGGGAAGCCTAAGTAATGTTTTGTCCAAAATGCGGAATTAAAAATCCGGAAGACGGTCGATTTTGCAGAAGCTGCGGGGCGGATATATCGAGTGTTCCAGCCGTGATGAGCGGCAATTTGGCATCGCTTGCGGATCTCGGGCTTGACGGTTGCGGAGACAGCAAGAAAAGCTCGCTCAGGCGGACGGACCCGAACGAGGTTTACGCGGATGGGATCCGGTCGGTCTTTATGGGCATCGGATTTCTCGCGGTGTCGATGGCTCTTTTGTTCACCGGCGTGGCAAACGGGCAGACGTGGTGGTGGGCGATGCTGTTTCCGGCGTTTACGTTCCTGGGAAAGGGAGCGGCGGACGTGATGAAATCGCGGAAGATGACGCGGCCGATGATGGGCAGCGTCAATGCTGCCACAAGCGGGGCATCTCTGAATTCGATACAGGGGAGCGGAGCGACCACGGCGCTGCCGCCGCAGCCGGCCGAGGGGAACATGCCCGAATCGCGTTACCGGACTGGCGATCTGACGCCGGCGAGCGTGACCGAAGAGACCACGCGGCATCTAAATATGCAGGCCGAAGGCGAAACGATGACGCTGCCGAAGTCGTAGTTATTCGTCTTCGTCGTCGTAATAAGGCCCGTCGCATTTTTCGCAATGGGGCTTTACCTGCTGAACAACGTCGCTGGCATCACGCACCAGGGCGCCGCACTTGGGACACTCCGCGTTGCGGTGCCAACATTTGAGGTCGTAGGCCTTGCCGCCTTCACGCTCGGTGACGATCGTGACCTCGGTCTCTTTTCCACAGATGCCGCAAGTGACCTTGCTGCCTTCGGCGATCGCTTCCATAATCTTTCCTCCAGTTATCGTCTTACAACAACGCTCGCATTTCCGGTGTTTCCGTTGACGTCGAACGCCCGCAGCGTGATCGTGTAGTCGCCGGCCCTTGGCAGACGGGCGTTGACGGTGTAAGCCTCGCTGCCGCTGTCGGAAACGCCGTCGTCGGGAAACACTGCCTGCCAGGGGCCGCCGTTGATGCTGAATTCGGCACGGTCGAGATAGCTCGACGCCTCGGTAGCGCGAAATGCGACGCGAGCGGTTTCGCCGGTGACCTGCGGGGTGCCTGCTGCGGCGACCTCGGGCTGGGTATTATCAACGACAAAAAGCTCGCTGACGCGTTCGCCTGTGAGGGCCTCGGCGGGTGGATTTGAGAGAGAATCCTTTGCAACGACCTTGAGCGTATAACGGCCGGCGGCAAGCGTCAGGCCGTCGACCGCGATGAAGTTTTCCGAGATATCGCTCTTGAGCAATTTATAGGCAGTTTCGTTCTCGGCCTTGAAATATACGTCGTAGAGCAGCCGGTCGCCGTTGCGGTCCTCGGCGGCCCATTGGAACGAGACGGCCCCGCGAAGGAAGACACGGCGGGGTGCGGGCGCCTGTACCTGGAGCCCGAAATCCGAGGGGTTAAGGCCGGCGATCTCGATGTTTGGGTCGATCTGCGGAGCCGGATTAGGCAGCAGGCCGACATTCGGCGACAGGGCCGTGATCGAGAGAACCTCGGGTGCGACGTTGCGGCTGCGGAAGGCGACATTCACATCGCGGAGAACGGCTGCCGGATCGGCGATAACCGCCCGCCATTGCAGAAACCGGGCACGCGGGCTGGCGACCTGGCCGCTGCGGCCGGTGACGGTGGCGGGCTGCCACGGGCTCCATGTGTCGCCGGGGTCTTCGGTGTTGCCGCTGCGTGTCTCGAGGCGGATATTGCCGCTCCCGCCCCACCAGAGGCGGCCCCATGTGCCGGTGGTCGAGGCGTCGAGAACTTCTGATGCATAGCTTCCCTCAGCGGCGGAGCCGGGGCCGACGCGGTAGAGCGTACCCTGATTGCTCGATGCGGCGTAAAGGCGGTCGCCCCGGCCGAAGATCGTAGAGATCTGTGCGGCGTCCGTTTGAAGCGCGAGAGATTCGCGTGCCTCGTTAGAAATATTGTAGATGCGGCCTTTGTCGGAGGTGCCGACCATTACGCCGCTGCCGGTCTGATGGGCATAGATCGAGAACGCCGATACCGCGGCCGAGGACCACAGCAGATCGCTTTCGCCGGCGGGAAGAATTCGGTACACGGCCGACTTGGCACCGGTCAGATCATATCTGGTTTTTGTAGGCGTTGGTTGTGCATTCGGCGTTGGGCGGGCGGCGGCAGCGGGCCGCGGGGTCGGCGACGGCGTGGCGGCTGGCGTTGCCGCACCGACGGATTCGCCGAGGGCGAGTGCATAGACCGAACCGTCGGGCCCGACGGCAAGTTCATGCATCTCGCGGAGCGGGGAATCGAGAACGGCGAATGCCCGGCCGTCGGCACCGATGCGAAGCACGATGCCGCCAGGATCTGTGCCGGCGAAGAGGTTGCCGCTGCGGTCCATGGCAAGCGACATAATGTGCGTGTCGCTGCTGTCGAAGATCAGTGCATCGGCGGGGGAGGCATTAGCCGCACGCACGCGAAAGATCTTTCCCGCTTCGCCGGTGCCCACGGCGAGGCTGCCGTCGCTCATAATAGCCAGCGACCAAATGTATTTCTCCTGCGGGTCAAAATATCGTTCGGGCTTGCCGGTCGAACTAATGCGATAGACGGCGCCGTCGGGAGATGTGGCCGCAAAAAGTTCGCCGCCCGGGCCGATGGCGAGAGCCGAAACATTCAGCCCCTCGAGGTCGGTAAAAAGCGAGCCCTGGCCGCCGGGCGTTACGCGAAAGATGCGGCCCTCTCCGCCGGTACCGAGATAAACATTGCCGGCACTGTCGACAACGCTTGACCAGATGAACGGCTGGCCGGTCGCGTAAACCTCGGTCAGGCGCGGCGAGAGCGAAACGGCCCCGTTCTCGCCGATGCTGACGCCGCGGGCATCTCCCTTGAGAATGTCGTCACGCGTGCTGACGGTCCAAACATTTTGGGCGACCGCCGACGCTGATAAAAATAGGGCGGCGATGATTGCTGCAAATGAGACTTTTTTCATTATTACGGATGAAGGAAACGGTATCGAGTGAAAAGTATAAGGCAATCGCCGGGAAATGACACGCTTAGGGCCTGGGCGATCGTTGTACGGGCGGCCGGGTCGGGCGGGAAAATTTGTCGAGCAAGCGGGCGGCGGACTCGCCCTCCATAAAGATCAGTGCGTTGCGGAGTTCGTCCGCGTCGCCGGTGATCAGGCGGGCACTGCGTTCGCGGGTGAGGTAGGCCCAGAACCAACCCATCAGAACGAACAGGCGGTTTCGGAAACCGATGAGGAAAAATACATGAAGAAACAGCCAGAGCAGCCAGGCGATGACGCCGCGAAATTTCATACCGAATACGTGAGCGATGGCACGGCTCCGGCCGATGGTGGCCATCGACCCTTTATCGACGTACTCGAAGCTGCCGCGGGTTTTGCCTTTCAGGTCGCGGATGACGGCTGTCGCCGCGAACGTGCCCATTTGCATTGCGGCGGGGCTGACGCCGGGAACGGGCAGACCGTTTTCCAGGAGCAGATGTGCCATGTCACCGACGACGAAGACGTTCGGGTGGCCGGGGGTCGAAAGATCGGGTTCGACCTTTACGCGGCCGGCGCGGTCGGTCTCGACGCCGAGCTTAGCGCCCAGCGGCGAAGCGGCAACGCCGGTGGCCCATAGGACGACCTCGCACTCTATCCACTCGTCGCCCGCCTTTATCCGGCCGGGTTCTATCTCGGTAACAAAGCTGTTGAGCTGAACCTCGACACCGAGTTCCTCGAGCTGCCGCTTTGCGCTATCCGAAAGGTCGCCGGCAAAGGTGCCGAGAACACGATCGGACCCTTCGAACAGCATCACCCGGGCTTTCGTCGTATCAATGACCTTGAAATCGCTTTTGAGTGCCTGACGCGCGATATCGGCAATAGCGCCGGCGAGTTCGACGCCGGTCGGGCCGCCGCCGACCACGACAAAGTTTAGCGGGTCATGGGTGCCGGTAAGGGCCGCCTTTCGCTCGGCGAGTTCAAAGGCGAGAAAGATCCGGCGGCGGATCTCAACGGCGTCCTCAAGCGTCTTGAGCCCCGGTGCCCACGTCTCCCAGTCGTCTTTGCCGAAATATGAATGACGTGCACCGGCAGCCAGAATGAGATAGTCGAAGTGAACCCGCGTGCCGTCCTCAAGTATCAGGCGGTTTTCTGCGATATCGAAATCGGCGGCTTCGCCGAGAATCACCTCAATGTTCGGGGCACTATGGAGTATGCGGCGAATGGGCGACGCCACCTCGCCGGGAGAGAGCACTGCCGTCGCGACCTGATATAACAGGGGCTGGAAAACATGGTGGTTCTTGCGGTCGATGAGGGTTACGTCCACGGGTTTGCCCGCGAGCGCCTTTGCCGCCCACAGGCCGCCAAAGCCTCCGCCGACTATTACAACTTTTGGGTTTTTCACCACTGCCTTTCAGTCTATCGCATATTTGGGACTTTGTGCTTAGAAGGGAATCCCAAATTATGGTCATCCCACGAGCCTGATCTATGAAACTCAGGCCTAACTCCTGAAATTTCATATAGGGACAGGAGTCGAGTTCAGTCGATGGGGAGTGGATCGCGGGGGTCTTCGCCTATCAACCACAGCTTCGACCGTTCCGTCAGGAGCCGATGAACCGGGAATAGATCGACCGGGCCTCAGCGACCTCGCTAGTACCCTTAATTATTGCACGTGCGTCGCGAAAGACCGTCACCTCGCGGCCGTTGGTATTGAACCGGACGAGATATTCGTTTTGTTTTACGTCGCCGTGCGGCCGCAGCTTTTCAGCCAACGCGGGAAGATCGAGCGTTGTCGGGTGCGGCGGGGCGACCTGAACGGCGTCGCGGCCGCAAAGCACCGCGGAGAACTCGCCTGCCTCGGCCTCAAGGAATTCGTAGTTACCAAGTCCGCAGCAGGGGCACTCGGGCGCGGGCCCGGAAAGTTTGATCTTTCGCCAATCGTTTTCCCAGATATCGACCTGTATCAGCGAACGATGGAGCGAACCGGTATCGCCGACGAGGAGCTTGAGGGCCTCGGCAACCTGGATCGCCGAAATGCTCGAGATTATAGGCATTATCACGCCGGCGGTATCGCATGTGGGTGAGCTGCCGGTATCGGGCATTTCCTCGAAGATGCAGCGGAGGCAGGGCGTTTCTTGCGGGATGACGGTCATCGAAGCACCGTAACCGGACACGGCGGCGCCGTAGATCCACCGAACATCGCGCTTTACGCAGGCGTCATTGATAAGATAGCGTATCTGGAAATTGTCAGTCCCGTCGATGACGAGGTCGCATTCGGCTATCAGCGATTCGACATTTGAATTGTTGACATCGGCGACGATCGCCTCGACCTCGACCTCGGAGTTGACGGCGGCAAGACGGTTCTTGGCGGCGATGGCCTTTGGCAGGCGGTCGGCGGCGTCCTGTTCGCTGTAAAGCGTTTGACGTTGGAGGTTTGTGTACTCGACAAAATCACGGTCGACGATCCGCAGGCGGCCGACGCCGGCGCGAGCGAGCATTTCGGCATGTGACGCACCGAGCGCCCCGCAACCCATGATGAAGACGCGAGCGTCCAACAGCCGCTGCTGGCCCTCACGACCGATCTTGTCAAAAAGAATTTGCCTGCTGTAGCGTTCGTTCATGCAAAGGTCCGGACGGACAAACGTCCCATAATTGAGGTTAAGTTGAATATTAACAAATCGATGATGAAAACTTTACGGTCGCTGATCATACTCATCTTCGTCTCCGGCGTGATCGCGCAGGACGACGGAGTACCTTGGAATATGCCGACGGAGTCGGACTTTCCTACACTTGCCCAGACCGCTTCAAAATGCGAGGGTTTTGCACCGAAGGGTTGGGCCGTGCTGGCAAAGGCCGAGGGTGACCTCAATGGTGATGGAAAGGCAGATTGCGCGGCAATATTCAACGCAACGGAAAGCCGATTCATTTTTAAGAATGATGGCTTTGGGACATCTGAATTTGACACCAATCCCCGAATTCTCGCGGTGGCTTTCGCCGACGGTGATAGAGGGTTTCGGCTTCATGTCCAAAACAATTCTTTTGCGATTTCGGCCGCTTCCCCAACAATGATCGAACCCTTTCAAGACATGACGATAAAGGGAGGCGTTCTGACATTCCTCTTTGAAGAGTTCTACAGCGCAGGCTCTTGGTCGATGAGCAATCAGACATACAAATTTCGCTATCAGAATGGCGAGATGACGCTGATCGGGGTTGATAAGACTACGACAATACGAAACACCGGCGACATCGAGATGCGGAGTTACAATCTGTCGACCGGGCAAATGACGATCGAACTCGGACATATAGATGACGATGGGAAAGGGGAGATCACCCGAAAGCCCATTCGCATCCGACCGCTGCCAACCCTCCGAAACGTAAAGCCGATGTTTACTTGGGAAATTGAGGAAGATGTCGTGCTCTAGCTAGGCAGCACTTGATCAAACGTCGAACAAAAAGCTAATCACCCGACCGACTCCTGACTTTTTATCGCTATCGTCAAATTTGCTTACGCCGGCACGTCGTTCGATCATCGCCATGCGGCGTTGATCGTCACGAAGCTTACGGCGCTCGTCTTCGATGGACATTTTTTCCTTTTCCCGCTGTTTGGCAAGCCCGCCCTTCGTGATGAAAGCAATGATCTTCGGCAGCTCATCGGCATCAAACCAGACGCCGTGCTGTTTGCAGATGTCGATTATCACGCCCGATGAACGAGCGAAATTGCTTCGGTTCATCAACTGTTTGCAATCAGGGCAGGGGACGTAGGCGATGGCGGCGGGATGTGCGTGCGGATGGGCGTCGCTACCGATAAAGCCGAGGACCGCCTCCTGCTGTTCACGGTCGGCACAGATGCTCTCGAAGGTATCGACATCGGACCAGAAGCCGCCGCATGCGGTGCATTCGCGGACGGCGACACCGTCGATCGCGAGGTGCTCGAGAGGGCGTTTGCAGCGGGGGCATTCGCCCGCGTCACGGCCGTCGATGACAACGGCCGCGGCAGCTCTTGCACCGCAATGAGTACAGAATTTGCTGCCGAGGAACATCAGCCCAAGGCATTTAGGGCAGCCGACGGTCTTCAAACGGGAGCGGCAAAATTCGCATTGCGTACGGTCGCTCATCACGGCACCGCCGCAGTTTGGGCAGTTCAAAGCTTCGGGCTGAAGGGGTAATTTCATCGTTGAAGTTTGTCGAGTGCCGCAGCGGCCATGGCATCGCGGTCGGCGTCCAGGCCGGTCCATAATTCGAATTGTTTCGCGCCCTGGGCGACAAGCATCGCGAGGCCGTCGAGGGTTTTGCAGCCGGCTGCTTTTGCTTCGCGAAGCAGCACCGTCTCTCTAGGATTATATGTCAGGTCGTAGACCATGCCGATCCCGGCCAGCGTATCGGGGGCAAGGACCGAGATTTCCGGATAGCCGCGGGTGCCTACAGGAGTCGCGTTGACGAAGATGTCGGGCGTGCCGATATCGACGCCCGCCGCGACGGCGAACTCGGTGGCCAATGCCGCGGCTTTTTTAGGATCGCGGGCGTGCACACGCACCTCTGCACCCGCCGAACGCAACGCATAAACGCATGCACGTGCGGCACCGCCGGCACCGTAAACGGCAGCCTCAGAACCGCGGATATCACCAAGAATCTCAACGAGCGGCTCGATGAAACCGGCGGCGTCCGTGTTGGTGGCGACAAGTCTCGAATCGTTGATCGTTACAGTATTTACCGCCCCTATAGCGCGTGCAGCATCGTCGGTCTCGTCGAGATATTCGATGATCGAACGCTTGTGCGGATTGGTCACGGCGAAACCGCCAAAGTTGAGCTCGATCTCGCGGGTATCGGGCAGCACCATTCGGCGAAGAAAGTCGCGTAGGTCGTCGACTTGGAGCGGCACAAAAACTGCATCGACGCCGGCTGATCTGATCGCGGCATTCTGAATATACGGCGACAGGGAATAGCTGGTGTCGCCGGCGATGACGCCGTAAACGCGGGTTTCACGGGTGAGGTCGCGGACACGGTAAACCTCGAACAAATCAGGTGCCGTTATCTGGCCGGGAGCCGTGGCTCCTTCGTCGTCGAGGGAGGCATACGCAAGCATTGCCCCGTGTGCTAGGCCGAGAATGCGGGTCCATTTGCCGGGCTCGCCCATGCCGATGGGGATCGCCCGGAGCCCGTAATGCCGTGCCCAGTCAAGGGTGTACCAGAGTTCGACCGTGTCGGTTATAGAATTGGCGGTTGTGGCGATCTTGACGGCATCGCAGTGAAAGCGGCTATCGTCGACGGCCTCGAAAGGTTTGAGAATAGGGCCGATGTCGGGCGGGGTTTCGTAAAAATTGTGATGCGAACCGATGACCGTGACATCGGCGAGCAGTTCGGGGTCGAAAATGTCGTTGTATGTGAGGGCGAAAACCAGGTCGTCTTCGAAGTCGACGTATTGGAACAGGCGTGTCGCCAGGACCCGTTGCCAAAAGGCGACCCGGGATTCGAACGCGGCATTCGAACGTTCGTCTTTGGGACGGTTTGTGGCGAGGAGCGCGGGACGGCTCTCGAGAACGGCGAGTGATTCGAGGACACGGCCGATCTCAGCGGGCTCCAAGCGATCGAATCGGATCTCGATGACATCGGCGAGCCCACTTGCCCGGCCAAGTTTTTCGACGAGCGCCGCGGCGGTGGGTTCGGCAAGCGAGATGCAGATCTTTCCGGAATTCACGGCTTAGGCGTCGACGGCGGTGCTCCCGCGCGAGGGAAGGTTGATCACGAAGCTGAGAGCGGCGATGAGGCATGCGATAACCCCAATGGCGGCCGCTACAACTATGGGCGTATTGCCGCTTTGTTTAACGGCGATGGCGGTAAGTGCCCAGGCGACAGCAACCGGATAAAGCGGGTTTGTGAGCAGCACGCGCATTGCGATGCCGAGCCCGGCCGCGAGGATGATCAGGCCGACGGCCATGGCGGTCTCGGTACCTGTCGACATTTCAACCCCGAAATATTGGAGCATGATGGCGAAATTGACCAGGGTGGCGGCGGTGACCCAGCCGAAATAGACGCTGAACGGGGCCTTGACCAGCCAGAACTCACCGGTCGAGGTCGTCTGCCGGAGCTGGTAGTTTATCGCGAAAAGAACGAAGGCGAGTGCCGCAATGATGGCCAGGCAGATGGCGATGCGGTCGCCGTGCCAGAAATATATCCAGCCGCAATTGAGCGCACACGTGATTATGTAAAGGGTACGTAAATTGCGGTAGCGTTCGAGCTGTGCCGGCAGCAGTTGATAGATGCTGAAGACGATGAGGCCGACGTAGATGAGCGACCAGATCGAGAATGCGTAGCCGGCGGGCGTGATCATGGTCTGATATTTCGCCGAGATCTCGGCCGGGGTGACGCCGCCAATGCGGCCCGCGGCGGCGAGGGCGTTGAAAACGATCGTGCCGATGGTTGCGGCGAGAACGAGTATCGCCCGGAATGTGTCAGTGCCTGTGCCGGATGTTGTCATAATGATCGGATCCTGTCTTTAAGTTTATGCACGAAATGACGTAAAATTCACGATTTCGTATGACTTTCACCTAAAACGTAAATTTTTGTAAAGCCAGCTAAGGGTATGATATAAAGTTTTCCAACCATTATATAGGCTTATGCGTCATAAACGATGTGTGGCACCCTAGTTGCCTAAACTTATTGCGGATGACGCGACTTTCCCTCTTCCCCGGGGCGTCAGAAATGGAAGAGGAGAATATTAGAGAAATGAAGATCCTGAAACATTTTGCATTTGCGACGATAGCCGTGTTGGGGCTATCGCTCGGCACGTACGCCCAAAAGGGCCCGAAAAAGCCGCCGCCGAAAGATCCGCCGCCGAAGATCAACCCTTCGCGGCCAAAGGATCCGCCGCCAAAGGGGCCTAAAAAGCCCGGCGAAATGAGTGCCTTAGTTATAATCGCACGAACTGACGAGGAAGTATAAAGATAAAAAAGACACCTTTTTACGGGTGTCTTTTTTTTGATGATTGGTGCCGTCTAGAAGATTTGAACTTCTGACCTATCGCGTGTGAAGCGAGTGCTCTACCACTGAGCTAAGACGGCTGAATGTTAAATTGACGGGTCGTCGGCCTTGGCCGGGCGATTCTCGTCGGTGCCCCTGATGGTTGACAGAGTCGAATCGGTATAGAAATGCCGGGTGCCGGTACGCGTAACGCCCTCGCCCACCTGCGGATCGGCATTTATCGAATAGAACGCGGGGCGCCCCTCGGTCGGTTCCTCGACCGTCAAAGTGAATATATAACCATTGACGATCGGCCGTTCGCCGGCGAAGCTCTCATCGAGACTGACGGCGCGGATAAGTTCGTCGAAATTGCCGAAGCGGCCCTTGTTTCGCGATGCGTACTGAGCCTGCAGCGTTTGAATGTTTCGGATCGCCTGCTGAGCGCTCGTCTCGTTACCGGCTTGCATCATCGCGCTCCAGCCATAGGTCCCGACGCCGATCAAGATTCCGATGATCGCGATAACGATCATCAACTCGATCAGGTTAAAACCGCGCTGGTCGGCGTGCAATTTTCTATAGATCTTCATATTTCGTATAGGGTGCCTCCGACTGCTTTACACGAACAGCATCAGGCGGTGTTTCAAAAGTTTAGATGTTTTTGCCGCAATATTGCAAACTGTTCGTGTAATGGACAGAGGCCCGGGGGCGGTGCAGGACGAGAATAGATATACATTTTAGGACAAGAATCCTGTAAACTAGTTGATTGGCGAGTTTTGTAAGAGCCGCATTTTTCGCCGCCCGAATCTAATGGCTTCCGACACAGCGATGAGAGATTGGATCGATAGTGCCGCGCCCGCGGGAGCGCCGCCCATGGCGGGTTTTGACGCGGCGCAAAAGATCGGCGAGCTGCAGGCGGCGATCGAGGGGGTGATCCGCGGCAAGACCGAAACGGTGAAGTTCGGCTTGGTGACCTTTCTTGCGCAGGGGCATCTGCTGATCGAGGATGTGCCGGGGATCGGAAAGACGACGCTTGCGAACGCGATGGCGCGCGCCCTCGATCTTTCGATACAGCGGATACAGTTCACATCGGACCTTTTGCCCTCGGACGTGATCGGCTTATCGATCTACGACCAGCGGTCGGGGGACTTCGAATGGAAGCCGGGGCCGATATTCTCAAATGTCGTTGTTGCCGATGAGATCAACCGGGCGACGCCGAAGACGCAATCCGCATTGCTTGAGGCGATGGCCGAGGAACAGGTGACGGTCGAGGGCGTCTCGCGGAAGCTGCCGCAGCCGTTCATCGTGATCGCCACGCAGAACCCGTCGGAACACCACGGGACCTATCCGCTTCCGGAATCACAACTCGACCGCTTTATGCTGCGGCTGCACATGGGCTACCCGAGCATGGAAGACGAGCGGGCGATACTTCACGACCGCGAAAGGACCGATCCGCTCGATAAGATGGAACCGGTGCTGTCGGCGGAAGACGTTCAGGTGCTGCAGGCGATGGTCACGCGCGTCCGGGTGGATGAGCTCTTGGTCGATTACCTGCTGAAGATCGTGGACGCTACGCGTCGGTCGGAAGCGTTCGAGCTGGGCATCAGCCCGCGGGGGAGCCTGGCACTTTTCCGCTCGGCACAATCGATGGCGCTCATCGAGGGGCGGGATTACTGCATTGCCGACGATATCAAGCGGCTGGTGCTGCCGTGCTTTGCCCATCGCGTTATCGTAAGCGCCCGAGCGTCGGCCGTAAGAAACCGCACTCGCGAAGCCGAACAGGCACTGCTCGATATACTGCAGACCGTGGCCGTCCCCGTGTAAACACCCCAGGTGGAACTTCGATCTCTTAGCCAGCTTTTTAGTCTTCGCGACCTCAGAAACGGCATCCTTGGAGCGGGCGTGATCCTCGGCGGGATCGGCCTTGCCGTTCTCACTCTATACCTTCATAGCACCGATCAGCCACGCCTGGCGGGGATCGCCGCGGGCGTCTCGCTTCTTTTCGTTCTACTGATCATCATCTTTGTTGTCCCGCCGCTTGCACGAAATGCGAGCAGGGAAGCGTCGCAAATGAACCTGCCGTTCGAGTTCACGATGGGCGGGGCGATAATGCTGGGGCTGATCGTGATCGTCGGGTTTTCTGCATGGAACACGGGCAATAATCTTCTTTTTCTGGTGCTCTCTTTTCTGACGGCGGCAATGGTGGCGGGGTTTATCGCGGGGGGGATCTCGGTCAAGAAACTGGATGTGAAAATGCGCTTCCCGGAAACGATATTTGCCGGCGAGGTGACGCCGATCCTGGTCAGCCTTCATAACCGCAAGCGGTTTTTCCCCAGCTTTTCGGTGATCGCGGAGGTGCGGGGGAATGAGATGGAGGAATCCGCTGCAGCCCCGGAGCTGCGCAAATTGCTCCCGCGGGCGATAGCGGAGAGGCTTTCGCGGCCGCCGGTTATCCGCCGGACGCTGGATTATTTTGTTCACATTCCCCGCGGCGAAACGGTCGAGCGGCGGACGGAGCATATTTTTCCGGAGCGAGGGCGGCTGATCATCAAGGATTTTGAGCTCTCGACGCGGTTCCCGTTCGCTTTCTTTCGCCATCGGCGGCGGCTCTCGGCACGCGAGACGGAGCTGATCGTTTTCCCGCCGATCGAGCCTATAACGAATGAGCTGGACGATCAGCCTCTTGAGACGGGCGACCTGATGTCGATGAAGAGGGGCTCGGGACAGGACCTGCTTGCGTTGCGGGATTACCATCCGAACGACGATATGCGGCGCGTGGACTGGAAAGCGACTGCCCGGTCGCGGAGCCTGGTCGTGAGGGAATTTGCCGCGGAAGACGACAAACGGGTGATCATATTTTTCGACACCCGGCTGCCCGCTGACGAGAAGCCAAAGCGATCGCTTCGCGAGACGATCGAGGCCGAGCAGGCGGGAAAGGCGGAAAAGCTCGAGAGGTTTGAACGGGCAGTCACCCTTGCCGCTTCGCTAGTTTCACACTTTACCGATGAGCAGGCGGAGGTGACGCTGATCCTGGACGATACTCCTGCAGAAGGAGGGATCGGTCCCAAGCATCTATACGAGGACCTGCGGAGGCTGGCCGTTGTCGAGCCGAGCTTTGAAGAGGCGTTCGACGGGGAGCCGTTCGAACGCCTGGCCACCGCGATAAATGAGTCCACCGGGACCCACCTTTTCCTGCTCACCGCGGCCCCGGCGGACACCTTACCCGAGGAACTTCGTTCTGCCGCTGTCGTATTACCATATTGACCCGATCGTTGTCACAAAACCGCGTTTAGTGGTGTATCTTATGTGGAAGCATTCGATCGATGCTGAAATGGGAAAAGTGACGGAAACTCTAGTGGACTCGATGTCCGAGCGCACAACAGCCGCAGCGGCGAAAGTAGAGGTCGATTTTGAGGAGGCGTTCACGCTGCACCATAGGACCGTATTTCGCGCGGCGCGCTCCGTCGTCCACGATGCCGGGCTGGCAGAGGACGTCACTCAGGAGGTTTTCATTCGGCTTTATAAGCATTCGGATTCGATCCGCGACCCCGAGATGCTGAGGCCGTGGCTGATCAGAGTGGCGTTAAACCTGGCCAAGAACACGGTGCGTGGAAATATAAGGGCGAACACGCGAGACGAGAATTACGTCAAAGAAACAGGGGAAAACGCGGTATATTCGATCGAATCAGAGTATGAACAATTAAGCGAGGTGAACCAGATCAGACAGGCACTGAACAAGGTAAAAGAGCCGCTGCGAAGCTGTCTGGTACTGAAACAACAGGGGCTGTCTTACAGAGAGATCGCCGAGAGCCTTTCGCTTAACGAAAAAAGTATCGGGACCTTTGTCGCCAGGGCGCGAAACGAATTTGCGAAATATTACGGCGTAAAGGGTAAAGAGGTGTTATGAGACGAGAGTGTTTAGATGAAGGCATGATACAGATGTTCCTCGACGGTGAGGCGTCGCAGGAACTTGCCGATTCGATCACATACCATATCGATGCGTGTGACGGGTGCGCGGCCCTGTTGGCCGATGCGGAAGAAGAGAACTCCGTCGTTTTCGCAGCCCTTGACCGCGACCTCAACACACTTGTTCCGACACACCGTTTGTGGGACCGCATTTCCGAATCGATAGAGACCGAACGGTCGCGAGCCCCATTTTGGGAACGCGCATATGCATTTTTAAGCGTTCAATTGCTAAGCCCGTCGTTGACGGCGGCTGCCGGGGTGATCGTCTTGTCGGTCATCGGGGGAAGTTATTTCCTGTCGGGCCGCGGCGATGTGAACGAAATAGCCCAAACGGTTACGACGCCGCAGGTACAGACATCACAGCCGGCCCCACCGCCGCAGCGCGAAATCACGGTGAGCACGGTTCCGGACGGAGAGGCTACATTTACGGCCGTGGAAGAGCCCCGTTCGGCCGAACGGCCGAGGCCGGTGGCCCAAACGGCACGATACAGCCCGCCGGTGCGTACCAGGACGTCGGTCCAGAACAATGAACCGCGGGCGATGACGCTGCAGTATGTGCCCGGCGAAGAAAGTTATATACGAACGATCGAGGAACTAAATACGTCGGTCGAGATGCAGAAAGACCGTGTGCTGCCGCCTTCGTCGCGGATCGCGTTCGAACGTGACCTGGCGATCGTGAACGATTCGATCAGCCGAATGCAGCAGGTCGTAAGGCGGAACCCGCGCGACCAGGCGGCGAAGCAGATACTGTACGCGGCCTACCAGAATAAGATCGACCTGTTGAACTCGGTCGGTGAACGTGAAGAGTTGATGGCTAGCCTCAGATAGCCGCCCATATAATGACTAGATCCGCTTCAAAATTTACCGCAGCCCTGTTGGCGGGCCTTGTATTCGGTGCGGTCAGCATTACGGCCCAGCGGCCGGCGCCTAGGCCTCCGGGATTTCCGATGCCGCCGGAGGCTGCGGCCGTGCCCGGTGATAATGAGGCAAGGCTGTCTGCGGCAGCGAACGTGAATCTCAAGTTCTGCGTAACGGACGGCAATTTGCGGATCAACGGCTGGGACAGAAACGAAGTGCGGGTCTTTGTCAGAAACGGCCGGGGATTTAATCTGCGGGTGCTGGAAAAAGACGGTGCGGGCATGGCCAACTGGGTCTGGATCGCTTCCGACCTACAAGACGCCCGGACGCGCGTTCCGATGTCAGAATGCCTGAGCGGGAGCGAGATCGAAATGGATGTGCCGACAGGCGCCTCGCTTAACATTTCGGGCCGCTCGACGGAAACGGTGATCGACTCCGTCCGCAAGGCAAGCGTAAAGATAATCGAAGGGAACCTTGCGTTCCGTAACGTGAACGGCGGGATAGAGGCGGCGGCATTTCAGGGCGACGTGACGGTGGAAAGCTCGGCGGGTGCGATCACTATCGAGAGTACGACGGGCAACGTTCTTGCCTATGACGTATCGCCGGGGCAGATCGGCGACCTTTTTCGTGCAAAGACCGCGAGCGGAGCGATCTCGATGCAAAAGGTGGCCCACAGGCAGATCGAGGCAAACTCGATCTCAGGCTCGGTGCTCTTTGACGGAAGCTTTCTCGCGGGCGGGATCTACGGATTTAAGACATCGAATGGTTCGATCAGGCTGCTGATCCCGGAACAGTCGTCTTGTAACCTTACTGCGGCATATGGGTGGGGCTCGTTCGATACGGACCTGCCTATGGAATTTACTTATCGCAACGAGACCTCGCGGTCGAAGAACCTCGCGGCTGTTATCGGCAAGGGCGAGGCCTGCAGCCTGAACCTGACGACCAACAGCGGCAGCATCAGCATCAAGCGTCCCGAATAATCACACAGCACCGAGTTCCAACCCGGTTCTTTGGCGAAACTGTTCGCTCAGAGATGGGGCTCCTTCGCCGCCCTCATCGCGCATCACGCGCTCCACACGCCACATCGGGATAAAGTAATCCGTCATCGCCAAATAGGGCTCATCTGCC
This sequence comes from Acidobacteriota bacterium, assembly GCA_023391155.1. Classification (GTDB taxonomy): domain Bacteria; phylum Acidobacteriota; class Blastocatellia; order Pyrinomonadales; family Pyrinomonadaceae; genus OLB17. The sequence continues at coordinate 45,579 of JAEWBM010000029.1, read as the reverse complement.
GCGATCGAGCGGCACCAATCATCGAAATAGCTGAGGTCGATGGCACGGATATAAATGCCGGCCTCGCCGATCTCATCGACGATGCCGAGCAGCTTTTCGCGGGGCGTATGGAGCACCATGATCGCGCTTTCACCGGTTTTAATCTTCATATTGTCAGGCGAAGTTGGCCCGCTCTTTCAGGTTGGCGGGCGTTGAACTACAATTAGAGATATAGCAATAACCGGGACCCAATGGCCGAGCCTCTCCCTTCGGCCCCGCTGCACTTTTGAACCTAATGCTGATCAAAAAGCTCGAGCTTGAGAATATCAAATCTCATCGAAACTCCACATTCGAGTTCTCGAGAGGCACGACTGCGATCACGGGCGAGAACGGTGCCGGAAAGACGACGATCATCGAGGCGATCGCCTGGGCCCTTTTCGATGTGCTCGATTACAAAAAGGATGAGTTCCGGACCCGCGGGACGAAAAAGGGCAGCGTCTACGTCACATTTGAAAGCAGTGCCGATGGCCGCGATTACGTTGTTTACCGCGACACGGGGGCCGGATATTACGTTTACGACCCGCGTATCGGGCAGCGGATCGCCGAAAAGCGGATCGAGGTCTGCCGATTCCTGTGGCAGCATCTGGGCGTTGAGCCGGGCACCGATCTGACCGCGCTGTTTAAGCACGCTATCGGTGTGCCGCAGGGGACGTTGACAGCGATCTTTTTGGCGTCTCCGGCCGAGAGAAAGACGACCTTTGACACCTTGCTAAAGGTCGAAGAATATCGCCGCGCGGCAAGCGAGCTGCTGCAAACACAACGGTTCATCGAGCAGCAGATCGCGGACCTGCGCGAATCGCTCGGCCGTGCAGAGGGCCAGCTCGAGGGTGCGGAAGATATCGAGAACGAGCTCGCGGCGGCAAAGCAGGAACTTGCCGTGCTTGCGGACGAAATCGAGAAGCTGACGGGGGATATGGAGGCGGCCTCCGCGTCACTTGACGCTTTGGAAAAACAGGCCACGGCCGCCAATGAGGCACGGTCGACATTCGATCGCTTGACCGCGGAAAAGCTCAGGTGCGAGACGATAGTTGGGCAGAAGCGGGCTGAGCTCGCGGAATCGGGCGAGGCTCGCGAGCGGATCGCCGAGGTCAGGGATCTCGCGGAGCAATATGAACGCACGCTTGGCCGCATCACCGAACTCGAACGCGAACGGGCCGAGCGGGAGAAGCTGCGGCATACGCTGCGTGATATCGAGACCGCCGAGGCACGGGTCAAGACCGACGAGAAGCATACGCGAGAGAGGTTTGACCGGATACTCGCGGCTCACGCCGAGATCGCTCGGCTGCGGCCGCTGATGCCCGAGCAGGAACGGCTTGAGAAGCAGGTCGAGAGTGCTAGGCAAGAGGTGGCACGGGAACAGGCGCAGGCGGTGAGAAAGGCGGCCCTCGAGGCCCGGCGTGACGAAAGGCGGGCCCAGTACCGCGAGGCAGATGCGGAACTGGCCGCCGCCCGAGAAGCAGCGAAGAACGGCACCCTTGCCAAGGACGCCGAGAAGCGCGAGGCCGAGATAGTGGCGCGGCTCGCCGCGATGCGGGCGGAGCTTGAACGCGACGAGCGTTTTCAGGCCGAGATAAAGGGCGGCCTGTGCCCGATACTTTCCGAGCGCTGTTTGAATTTGAAGGACGGCCAGACGCTTGAGGGGTTTGTCAGTTCACAGTTCGATACCCTGCGGGCGGGTATCGCGGCGCTGGAGACGGAGCGGTCGGCAGCCTCGATGCAGATAAAGGCGTCCCGCGATGCGGAACGTGCGGCCGAGCGCGCCGTGGCGCTTGAGCAGCGTCTCGTCGAGATCGCCACCGAGGGCAAGTCGCTGGCGGCGGAGATAGTCGCGGCGGACGAGGCAGCGAAGCGGGCGGCCGAGATCGAAGGAAAGTTCCGGCACGCAGAGTCGGCGTTGCGGGAGCTTGGAGACCCGCGCGGCCGCGTCGGACTACTCGAAAACGAAGCAGCACTTGAGGCTGAGGTCCGCGAGGCCATCGGCAAGATCGAAAGCAACATCGAACGGCTTGAGAGCGACCGGCGGCTGGCGGTGGAAGAGTTGGAAAAATACAAGGACCTGGACGCGATGTGGGACGAGGCGGTCAAGGTTCGCGATGGTTCGGCACAGGCCCATCGCACCTTTCTTAAATATTCGCGGGCCGCGGAGGTTTTCGATGAACGCGCCGCGGGGCTGACCGAATGCGAGGAAACACTTAGAAAAGCGGAGGCGGAGCTTGCCGAGGCCGAGGCTGTTCTGAGATCCGCCGACGCGGCATATGACGCGGCACGGCATAATGCGGCACGGGAAGAGCTTTCAACGCTCCGGTCAAGGGCCGCGGCTGCCGGGGTGCGGCGGGAAAATTCTGAACGCAGGATCGGTGAGCTGGAAGAAAAGCTGGAAAAGCTGAGCGAATTGCGGAAAGAGCTCGACTCGGGCCGCAAGGAAAAGCTCGAACTGGATAAAACCCTTGAAACCACCCAGTTTATTCGCGATACTCTCAAGGAGGCCGCACCGCTCGTCGCACGGAATTACGTTTACCACATCTCGGCGGAGGCGAACAATCTTTTTCGCGAGATATTCGGCAATGCGGAACAGACGCTTAGGTGGTGTGAAGATTACGGCATAGTGCTGGAAGAAGGGGGCCACGAGCGGACGTTTCAGAGTCTGTCGGGCGGCGAGCAGATGGCGGCGGCTCTGGCAGTAAGGCTGGCGTTGCTGAAGCAGCTTTCCGATATTCGCATCGCGTTCTTTGATGAGCCGACGACCAATATGGACGCCGAGCGCCGCGAGAATCTGGCGATGCAGATCGGACAGATAACGCACTTCGATCAGCTGTTTGTTATCTCGCATGACGATACGTTCGAGGGGTATCTCGATCACGAAATGCGCATCGAAAAAGAGTGAAGGAAGTAACCATAGTCTGTGACGGATCGAGCCTGGGCAATGGCCGCGGGAATCCGCGTGCGGCGGCGGTCGCCGTGCTCGGATTTAAGGGGTACTGGAAGGCGTTCGGCGAGTATCTGGGAGCGGCGACGAATCAGCAGTCCGAGATAGCCGCGGCCGCCTTGGGCCTGGAGAATCTTTCGGAGCCGTGCAGCGTCAGGCTTTTTTCCGATTCCCGCTACGTTGTCGAAACGATGGGCGGGACGTGGAAGCGGAAGACGAACCACGATTGGTGGAAGCGGCTGGACAACGCGGCGTCACGGCACAAGATCCAATGGCAATGGATAAAGGGGCATGCCGGCCACGAGATCCAGGAGGTCGCTGACAAGGCGGCACGGATGATCGCCTGCGAAGGCCGCGTTGACAATGACATTTTGGACGAACTGGCAGCCGAGATCGGCGTCGTGGAGATATAGGCCCTTTGAGTATTTGATGTTCCCCCGATCGAAATGTTTTCGTTTTATGTTGGGCCGCTGCGCCCTCGCGGTGCTGCTCGTGGCCGCCGCGGGGCCGGGGGCCTACGCCCAGAAAAGTATCCGCGGCTGGATCTGGCAAAACCCGCTGCCGCAGGGAAATCCGCTCAATTCCATTCATTTTGCACCCGATAAGAAAACGGGCTACGCGGTCGGTGTGGGCAACACGATCTTGCGGACCCGCGACGGAGGATTCACGTGGCAGCGGCAATTTTCGCCGACGGACGTGAACCTCACCGATGTTTTTGTGCGTGACGAGCGGAACGCCGTGATGGTCGGCGTAAGGGGCACAATCCTCTCGACCGAAAACGGCGGCGGAGATTGGCGGCCGATCGAAAACAATGCCCGGGAGCATCTGCGTTCGGTTGTCTTTTCAGGCGAGGGGAACGCCTTCGGATGGGCGGCGGGTACGGCGGGGCGTGTCGTCCGCAGCACGGACGGGGGCAAGACGTGGGAAACGCTGGCGCATGAAAACGGCGAAAATCTGAATGCGATCGCGGCACGCGGCGGCGATCTGGCCGCGGCTGCGGGTGAACAGGGCGTCGTATTGGTGACGAGCGATGCGGGAAAAACGTGGTCCGCGTCGCTCCCGTGCGGACGCGCGACTATGAATGCGATCGCGTTCCTGGGCGATAAAGAATTGATCGCGGCCGGGGACGGCGGCTGTGTGGCGACCAGCGGGGACCTGGGCGAGACGTGGGTGCGGAGCGATTTTCACGGGCGCGCCGATCTGCTTTCGCTTTGTTTCTCGGACTCTGCCAACGGTTCGATGAGTGACGCGGCGGGAATGGTCTGGGTCACGGGCGACGGCGGCAAAACGTGGCTTCCGTTCAGCATTCGAACAAGCCCGCGGATCGTCTCGCTGCACATGGCGGACCGATTCACCGGATGGGGCGTCGGCGAAAGCGGGCTGATCATTCGCACGGACGACAGCGGATTTAGCTGGCAGCGCCTGTCGGACGGCGCCCGCGAGGATATCAACGACCTTGCGTTTTTGGATGACCGGCTCGGGGTGGCGATCGGTTCGCGCGGCCGGGCGTGGATAACGAACGACGGCGGCGAGATGTGGCTGCCGACATTCACCAATACTCAGCGGAACCTGAATGCGCTGCATTTCTTTGACGGGCAAAAGGGGTGGGCGGTCGGCGACGGCGGCACGGTGCTTCGCACGATAAACGGCGGTGCGAGTTGGGGCACCGGCGTCTCAGGCGTTGAGGACGACCTTTTCGGTGTTCACTTTGTGACCGACCTCGTGGGCTTTGCGGTCGGTGGGAACGGGACGATACTGAAGACGACGCAGGGCGGGGCATATTGGCAGCGGGTCGATTCCGACACGAGGTATTGGCTTGAGGATGTCGAATTTCTTGATGACAAGCGGGGCGTGATCGTCGGCGACCGCGGCACCATTTTGGTGACGATGGACGGCGGCGAGGTCTGGACCCCGGTCAAGACGAACGTGACGGAAAACCTTTATTCCGTTAGCTTTAACGATGAGAATAATGGGTTTGCGGTCGGGAGTGGGGGCATAATTCTCCGCACGGAAGACGGCGGGCTGACATGGCGCGATAACGAATCGCCGGTCCAGGCAAACCTCTTCGCTGTCTCATCGATCGGAAAACATTCGGGTATCGCCGTCGGCGAACTGGGGACCGTAATAGTGACAAACGACGGCGGCGCGACGTGGCAGAGCCAGCCGACGATCTCGCCCTCGCTGCTGCAGGCGGTGGCCTACCGAGGGGGCAGCAATGTGTGGATAGCGGGCCGTGGCGGGGCGATACTCAAACGGACGGAACGGCTTTCGCCATCGAACATCGCTACACCCAGCCTGCCGCCCGTGCTGCGGGCGATCACGCGTTCGCGGCCGACACGCCGGACGCCGATGATAACCGTCACCGATGACGGCGACATTCCGAAAGCGACGTCGACCCCGGACGAGCCTTAACCCATTTTCAGTGTGACGGCGATCCACTCGCCATCGCGGGTGACCTGTGGGGTTGAATACCCGCGAACTGCCAGGGCCGAGACGATCTCGCCTTCCTGCTTGTCTAAAATTCCGGAAAGGAGCAGATACTTTTTCGCCCTAGCGATGAGGTCTTCCAGCAGCGGGAGGATGACGTCGAGCGTTAGGTTTGCGCAGACGACATCGGCGGTGGGGGTTTCGGGCGTGACCGAGCCTTCAGAAAACCGTATGGAATCGCCGACGCCGTTGAGCATCGCGTTCTCGCGGGCGATCGCCACCGAATCGCTGTCGGTATCGCACGCGTCGACGAATGCCTCATCGGATGGGCCGGCCAATTTGGCTGCGGCGATGGCGAGGATGCCGGTGCCCGTGCCGACATCGAGCAGGGTATCGCCGGGCGTAAAATATTGCTCAAGTGCAGCGAGGCAAAGTTTGGTCGTTTCGTGGGTACCGGTGCCGAATGCCATATTCGGTTCGATCTTAATTAAGTGGCGCACCGGGTCGTCGACGTCCTCCCAGGGCGGGGCGATGACAAAATTGCCGACGACGGTCGGCTTCCAATGCTGTTTCCATTTTGCGAGCCAGTCGGTCTGTTCGACCTCCTCGGTAGAGATGGAGGTCACAGAAGCGGGAAGAAGTTGGTAAATGCGCAAGGCATCGGCGATGGCCAATTCGATCTGGCCTGCATCCGGAAGCTGTGTAAAGTAGCCTTTGACGGTGACGGGTTCGCCGGCGCGGCGGCCGAGCTGGTCGGCCTCGGTGCCTTCGGCGTCGAGTTCGTTTAGAGCAAATGCGACGGCCTCTTCGGCCTCGGCGGCGGCAGTTACGGCCACGGAAAACCAACGCTTTTCTTGTTTTTCGGATGTCATTCGCGGATGCCCATTTCATCGAGGTCGCGTGAGCGGTTTCGCCAATCCTCGACGACCTTTACAAATAGCTGCAGATGGACGTGACGGCCGAGCAGAGCCTCGATGTCGCGGCGAGCCTCGGTGCCGATCTGCTTAAGCTTGCTGCCGCCCTTGCCGATAATGATGCCTTTCTGCGACGGGCGTTCGACATAGATCGCACAATAAATGACCGGTTTTTCGGGATCGCTCTCGTCCCATTTTTCGGTGACGACGGCCGTGACATAGGGGATCTCTTCGCCGGTCGTGGCAAGGATCTTTTCGCGGACCATCTCGGCGACGATCATCCGCATCGGCTGATCGGTGAGTTCATCTTCGGCAAAGATGGGCTCGCCCTCGGGGAGGTTCTTGACGATCTCGGTGAGCAACGCGGTGACGGCATCGCCTTTCATGGCGGAGACGGGAATGATCGCCTCGAAGTCATACTCATTTGAGTAGAAGTCGATCAGGGGCAGGAGCTTTTCCTTTTCATTGATCTTATCCACCTTGTTCAGCACGGCGATCGCTTTTGAGCCGGACTGTTTTATGAGGTCTAGGACGAAACGGTCACCGTTGCCCGTGGAAACGCTGGCGTCTCGCATCAGCACGACGAGATCGACCGACAGGATCGCATCGTGGACGGCCGACATCATCCGCCTGTTGAGCAGATAACCGGGCTTGTGAACGCCGGGCGTATCGACAAAGACGATCTGACCTTCGTCAAGCGTCACGACGCCCTTGATCTTGTGCCGGGTCGTTTGCGGCTTGTTCGAAACAGCGGCGATCTTTTCGCCGACGAGCCGGTTCAGAAGCGTAGATTTTCCCGCATTCGGCCGCCCGATAAGCGCGACATAGCCGCTGCGAAATTTGGTCTCGGTCATTGGTTAGAAATTATCACTCGCGAAAGGAAAAGGCGAAAGTCCGGAACAAGAGAAAGGGCCCGTGATCGCTCACAGGCCCATTGGGATCTCGCAAATGCGTTATTGTTCGCGGAGCAGACGCTGTTTGGCAGCGAGGGCCTCGCCGTGTCCGCCGCCGGCAACGGGGCCGAGCTTTATCGCGGCGTCATAGATGGTCATCGCATAGCCGGTGTCGTCAAAGAACTCGTAGATCTTGCCGAGAGCGACGTAGGAGAGCGAGACGAGAGCGGGGTCGATCGGCTGAGCCACCTGGCGGCCGGCGGCTACATCCTCCCATTGTTTGACGGCGATTCGGACCACGTTCTCATAAGCGACCTTTGCCTCTAGAAGTTTTGCCTTAAGGGCCTCTTCCTCTTCGATGGATTCGGCGGAAAGGCTTGCGACACGGGCGATGTTATAGAAGATGCGCGGCTCGCCCGGATTGCGCTCGAGCAGCTTTTTGAGCTCGGCATCTGCCTCAGCCAGCTTGCGGCCGTCGATCTGCGTCTGGATCTCGATGAGTTTGGTCGTTACGGGATTTTCGACGATTATCGTCGATTCGGTCCGATCGTTAGCGGAACGGGCAGCGAGGGCCCGTTTCCGGGCCTCGGCAAATTCCGGCAACCGGTCAGCCTCTTTTTCAGGCTGGATGCCGAGTATCATCTCGCGCATAGAGGCGTTTATATCAAAGCCGGAATCCTCGACGTTTCTGAGCTGATCGGCGAAATAGAATGCGAGGATAGCCCCGCGTTCGTAATCCTCTGAAAGTCGAAGAGCGGTCTCGTCGGCAAATCCGCGCTTGAGCGTTTCGAGCTCTGCGGAAACTGCTCGGCGCTCGGCATCGGTCTTCATCTGGTCGATACGCTTGCGAGCGGCCTCGGTGGCGATGCGGATGCGCTCATTCTCGCGTTGAACGGTGTCCACCGCGGCAACAAGCGATCTCGAGATCGTCAGGTAAACATCCGGCGAAACCGAGGCGTTCGCCTTTCGCTTTTCGTCGAGCAGGGCCTTTAGGCCGTCACGCACGGTGTCGACGTCACGCGAATGTGCCAGCACCAGCGGGTCGATCACGAACTGTAAATAGCCGCGGCGAACATCCGAAAAACCCACATCGGTGTCCGGCGGAACAACAACATAATAGTCGTCGCGGACGTTAACGAAATTTACCGCCCCGACCGGGGCAAGCATTTCGGGCACGATCTGGAACCGCCGCTCGCGGCTGCGGGTCTCGTTCGTCTGCAGTTTCGTGTTTTTTGAACGCTCTACCTCGACGCGGGTGCGTTCCTGAATATAGAGCTGCGGCCGCGTCCGCAAATAACCCAACAAGTTCGACACCATCTCCTGCGTCGACGACCGCAGGCGGCCATCGGCGACAGCGTTATAACGCTTTACATAATCATTAAGATTGCCGGAAATGCTCGACACCCGATAAAAATCGCGGACGAGCGGTGCAAAATCCAGCACATCGAGAAGCGAGCCGGGCAGATCGGTCGTGATGACCGGATCGGCCAGCTCGGGCGCGGGCGTCAGGCTATACGCCATCGAGATGAACGGCGCAACGATCTCGGCATCCGACATATTCGGCCGGTTCGCCTTATGCCGGATCATAAAAGCGGAGATCCTATCCCGCAGATCACCGTTCAGCGCGGCAAGGTCACTCTTGAGCAGGTCGCGAAACTTGCTGCCCTCGGCGGAAAGCGGGGTCTTGATGACCGGGACAGATTCGCCCGCGGCATTGGTGGTGCGTGCGGCCTCGATGGTGGCAAGGACGACGATCACGCGGCGGTCGGGTTCGATGCGGACGCCGTAATTAGAGAGATCAAATCCCTCAGCAACCTGGGCACGCATGCCAACCGTTAACAGCGAGACGGCGAAAATTGAGAATAAAAGCCTTTTCATTGGTCGTGATATGAAGTGTGGTGCACCGTTTATGATGAATCGCCCCACGCCAAAGATGCACGCCGCGGCCAAAAATACGAAAGGATAAGGCCGGCCCCGTGAGCCCTCCTTATCCTCGTGTTCAAACCGCGGCCGATATCACCTATTCAAAGCTGGCCAACGCCTCAGCCTCGCTGTCGTAAACATCAAAGACCGTGAGCAGCTTGGTGATGGCGAGCAGGTCCTGGATCTTCTGCGTCAGATTGAGAAGCTTGAGCGTACCGCCCTCTTTGTTGACCGCCGTAAAGCTCGAGACGAGTTCGCCGATGCCGCTCGAATCGATATAGCCGACGTTGCCGAGATTGAGCAGGATCTTGTGCTTGCCCTCACCCAGCAGGCGGCGGATCGCGGTGCGAAGAGCAACGCTGCCCTCGCCGATCGTCACCTTTCCGTCGAGGTCGAGAATGGTTACATCGCCCGCCTGGCGTTCCGAAATGTTGATATCAGACATTTTTATCTCCTCAGAAGTTTAATTTAAATGAATAGCAGATTTTAGACCACGGGCCGGCAAAATGTCCACGTCCGGCCGCGAATTACATTTTTTTCACCATCTTAACCGTCGTGCCGCCGCCGGAGGCATTTGACCATTCGACCGTGTCCATAAAGGTCCTGATGAACAGGATGCCGCGGCCCGAGGCACTTAACAGATTTGCCGGATCCGTCGGGTCGGGTATCTCATCCGGGTCGAACCCGGTTCCATGGTCGCTGACCAGTATCTCGACCCTGTCATCGGAAGAAACAAATCGTATATCGACGGATTTTTCCTCGTCGAATTGATTGCCGTGTTTAATGGCGTTGGCCACCGATTCGCGAATGGCGAGGTCAATGGCCGACACATGCTCGTCGCCGCAGCCGCACTTCCGCGCAAATTCCTCCGCCTTTGTCGCGGCCTCCTCGACGGATTCGATTCGGCTTGGCAATGTGAGTTCTTCTATATTTTGCACAAGCTTAGAGATTACAAGGTAAAGGTTTGTAACAAGCGCTGTCAAGACAATTCGCCGAAAAACGTTCTAGAATTGATGAGTTATGAAGATCTATGGAGCCCGGGCCCTGAAAGGCGAGGCAAAATTGCCCGCGGACAAGTCGATATCGCACCGCGCCACACTGCTCGGCGCGATCGCCGAAGGTGTGACGCGGATCGAGAATTTCTCCGATGCCGCGGATTGCCGGTCGACACTCGACTGCCTGCGGCAGCTTGGCGTGGGCATTACGCAAGAGGGCACGGTAGTTAAGATAGAGGGGCGCGGCAAAGGCGGTCTCAGGCCGCCGGAAACTCCGCTTGATTGCGGCAACAGCGGGACTACGATGCGTCTTTTGGCGGGCATTTTGGCGGGCCAGCCGTTCGATTCCGTTCTGGTGGGGGACAGTTCGCTGATGCGGCGTCCGATGGGCCGCATTATAGAACCCCTGACCCGAATGGGTGCTGAGATCGAGAGCGACCGGGGACGCCCACCGTTGAGGATGCGGGGTAGATCTAAACTGAACTCGATCGATCTGATAACAGAAAAGCCGTCGGCACAGGTAAAAAGCTGCGTATTGTTGGCCGGGCTTTTTGCCGAGGGGAACACTTCGGTAATCGAAGCGGTCAAGACCCGCGACCATACGGAGCGGATGCTTAAGCATATGGGGGCCGAGGTAGCCGTAGAGGAAAAAGACGGGCATCGGGTCGCGATCAGCGGGAATAGCGTGCTGCGGGGTTCGAGCATCACCGTGCCCGCCGACATTTCAGCAGCGACATTTTTCCTGGTCGGGGCGGCATGTCTGCCGGGGTCGGAGATCAGCTTTCCCGGGGTCGGGGTGAACCCAACGCGGAATGCGGTGATCGATATGATCAGGCGCTGCGGCGTCGAGATCACTTTGACCAACGAGCGAGTGGTGAATAATGAGCCCGTAGCGGACATGGTCGCCTCCTCGACCGGTGTTAGGGACGAGACGTTGGTGATCGAGGGAAGCGAGGCCGCCCGGTTGATCGACGAGCTGCCGGCGCTGGCGGTTTTGGGGACGCGGCTGCCCAAGGGCATCGTGGTTCATGGCGCCGCGGATCTTCGCGTAAAGGAATCCGACCGGATCGACGCGATCGTCGCGGGATTGCGGGCCATGGGAGCCGATGCGGAGGAAATGGCGGACGGGTTTCGAGTCGGGCACTCAAGACTGGAGGGTGCACGGGTCGATTCTGCGGACGATCACCGCATCGCCATGGCTTTGGCCGTGGCAGGGCTGCTTGCGGAGGGCGAGACTGAGATCGTGGGTGCGGAGTGTGTCGATATTTCGTTTCCTGATTTTTTCGAGGTACTCGACGGCCTTGCTGTGTGGTAGTTAGTGGTTGACATTTGTCGGGGTGGCGGTAATAATCCGCACTTGCTCTTTAACATCACCAAAGCCTTTAGGGAGCCGCATTTTTTCGCGGCTAAATGGGGAAGCCGGGTGAGAATCCCGCACGATCGCGTCACTGTGAATTGAGCGTTCCAACGTTCAAAAAGTCAGGTTGCCTGCCCGAAAAGCTTTGCCGATGAGATGTTTCGCGTTAAGACATCGACGGCAGACCCGGCCATTTTAAATGCCCTGTTCACCATCGATCGTTTCAGATCGCGTGAACAGGGCATGTTTATGTTTGGGATAAAGAAAAACATTTGGGTTTTTGCTCTCGCCGCCGCTCTTTTAGCCGCGTGTTCCGGACCCGGCGGGTCGGGCGGTTCGAGGACTATACCGGATGGGCTCGGCCGTCAGGTTGGGCTGTCGGAGCGGGTCGAGCGAGCGATCTCGCTGGCGCCGAGCATTACGGAGATGGTCTTTGCGGCGGGGGCCGGTGACCGGCTGGTGGGTGTAACGACCTATTGCGATTTTCCCGCCGAGGCGGCCGCGATCGAAAAGGTCGGCGACACCCAGACGCCGAATATCGAGCGGATAATCGCTCTGGAACCGGACGTGGTCCTGGTATCGACCTCGTCTCAGCTTGAGGCGTTCACGGCCACGCTCGCGTCGCGGAATATCGCCGTGTTCGTTATTGCCTCGGGCGACGTGGATTCTGTCATGGCCGATCTCGTCAGGCTCGGGGTCTTGTTCGGGACCGAGGACGTTGCGCTTGAGCGTGCGAACGCGCTGCAGGCGAGGCTCAATCAAGTGAGTTCAAGCCTTGAGGGGCGGGCGAGGCCTCGAGTTTTTGTTCAGATCTCAAAGGATCCGCTGGTGACGGTTGGGAGCGATTCTTTCATCACCGATGCCGTTGCACGGGCCGGGGGGCGATCTGTGACCGCAGATGTGCCGACGGGCTACCCCGTGCTCAGCAAGGAGACGGCGCTTGCCTATGACCCCGAGATAATCCTTTTGTCGGACAGCTCCGATAATCGAGAGCCGAATGACGTGCTTTCGCGTTCGGCTGCAGTGGCAAATGGGCGGATCGTTAGGATAGACCCCGACATTATCTCAAGGCCGGGGCCGCGTTTGGTGGACGCGATCGAAAAGCTGGCGGCGGAATTTGGACGGCTTAGATGACCGAGCAACGGAAGAGTTACCGCAATGGCTCCCTGCTGCTGATTTTGCTGGCGGGTGCCTCGGTGCTTGCGATGTCGCTCGGTGCGGAAAGCGTTTCGCTTTTTGATTCCGAGGAAACGAGCCGAACGATCCTGTGGGAGATCAGGCTGCCGCGGGTCATGCTGGGGATCTTTGTCGGTGCAAGCCTTGCCGTTGCGGGGGCATCGCTGCAGGCTCTATTACGAAATCCATTAGCCGAGCCTTATCTGCTTGGCGTATCGAACGGGGCCGCACTGGGGACACTGGTCGCCTTCGTGGCCTTCGAAAGTTACGCCGCCGCCCGGCCGGTGTTCGCATTCGTCGGTGCCGGGACCGCGACCTTTGCCGTGTATCAGATGGCAAGGACGCGGGCCGGGATGAACGTCGAACGGCTCGTGCTTTCGGGCGTGATCGTCACCACTTTCCTTTCGTCGATCATCGTGCTTCTGACGAGTCTGCTCGACGCCGCACGTCTTCGGGGGTACACGTTCTGGCTGTTGGGCGATCTTTCGCAGGCGACCTTTGACGGAGCGTATTTAACGATGGCCGCCGGCGTCGCGGGTACGATAATCCTGATGTCGCAGGCACGGGCGTTGAACCTGATGATGATCGGCGAACGAGACGCATTTGACCACGGTGTGGAGGTGGGTCGGGTGCGGCTGATCGTTTTTGGTACCGCGAGCGCGTTGGTAGGCCTTTCGGTCGCGGCGAGCGGTTCGGTTGGGTATGTCGGGCTGATCGTTCCGCATCTCGTGCGGCTGGCATTCGGAAGCGATAACCGTCTCGTTGTACCGCTATCGGCACTCGCGGGCGGGATATTTGTGGTGTTGGCTGACACCGTTTCGCGGACGGCGATCGCGCCGCGAGAGCTGCCCGTCGGTGCGATCACGGCGCTGATCGGAGCGCCGCTGTTCATTTATTTGCTGAGGAGAAATTAGCAGGCGTTAATGCTGAGTGTTCGAAAAATTTCCATCGCCTATGGCCCTTATGAGGTTTTGAGCGGCATCTCGTTCGACCTAGTTCCAGGCGAGGCCGTGGCCTTGCTCGGGCCAAATGGGGCAGGAAAGACAACGCTTCTAAAGGCACTCAACGGAACGCTGAGAGCCGTGTCAGGCAGCGTGGAACTGGATGGGCGTCCGTTGAGCGAATTCTCGCGGCGAGAGATCGCCAGGCGGATCGCAGTCGTCGCACAGGAGAACGAAACAAAGTTTCCCGTTACGGTTCGCGAGTTCATTCTGGCAGGCCGTTTCGCTTCGGGATCGGCCTTCGGATGGGAGAGCGAGGACGACGTTCGGGCGGCGGATGAGGCTCTGGAGCAATGCGATCTCGCGGGTTTTGCGGACCGGATGATGAACGAGCTCTCGGGCGGCGAGCGTCAGCGGGTGGTACTGGCAAGGGCATTGGCGACCGAGGCGAAACTGCTGCTGCTCGACGAACCGACGGCGAACCTTGATCTGGCGCATCAGGCGATGATGTTCCGGCTGGTTCGCGAACGGTGCCGCGAGATGGAATACTCGGCGGTGGTCATTACACACGACCTGAATTTGGCCGCCGAATTCGCGGACAAGATCCTAATGCTCAGCGGGGGGCAGGTATATGCTGCGGGCGAGCCCGCCGATGTTTTGAACGAGGGGAATATTCGTGAAGTTTACGGCGTCCGGTCATTGCTGGACGCAAATCCGGTCACAGGTAAACCGCGTGTGACCGCGATCTACTAATGTCGGCGATCGCTGCAAAGGAAGTTGGTGAGAATCCAACGCTGCCCACGCAACCGTGATCAGCCCGAGAAGGCCGTCAGCCGGGAACTTTGAGCTTTTGCCAAGGAAAGAACCATTCTGCGTGTGGGCAGAAGAGGATATATGAAGATATTTATTTTTTTGTTGGTTATGTTGATCTCGGCCGGGGCCGCGATCGGGCAGAACGGCCCGCTGCTGCTGGTGCGGGTCGAAAGCGGAGGAGTGCCGGCGGCGGGAGTCGTCGTAACGGCAGTGGGTTCGGACGGAAGCAGCCGCGAAGCTGAAACGGACGATACGGGGTTGGCTCGTTTCTACGTCGGGCCGGGGCAGTACCGGGTCCAGGCGAGGCACACGGCAGCGGGGCGAAATTTTGCCTCGCAACCCGCCGATGCCGAGGTCGTTTTGGGCATGCCCGCCGAGGTGACGCTGGTGCTGGAGGAGGTCGGCGGGATAAGCGAGACGGTGACGATCTCGGCAGATCTGGTGCAGCCGATCGAGGAGGTTTCGAAGACGGTCAACGTTATCCGCGGGCGCGAAATGCGCGAGCGGGCGGACTTTACGCTCGTCGAATCTCTTCGCTCGATCCCTGGATTTCGTGTGCAGCAAACGGGCGGGTTCGGGCGAACGGCGTCGATCAAGACGCGAGGTCTGCGTAATCAGGATACTGCGATCTTGCTCGACGGCGTTCGACTCCGCGACCCCTCGGCGATAACGGGCGATGCGACGCCGTTCCTGAGCGACATTACGCTGACGAGCGTTAGCCGTGTCGAGGTACTCCGGGGGGCGGGTTCGTCACTGTACGGGACGAACTCTATCGGCGGCACGGTGAATTTCATCACGCCTGAACCGGGCCCGGGCACTCACGGGCAGGTTTCGTATGCGGCCGGCGGTCTCGGGCTGCACCGGTTTCGCGGGAACCTGTCCGACGCCACCTCGGACCGACGGTTCGGATTCAATCTCGCGGTGGCACGAACCGCCTACACCAAAGGCATCGACGGAAACGATAACGCGCACAACACCAACTTCCAGAGCCGGGTTCAGTTCCGGCCCACGGGGGCGACAAGCATCTCAGGGCGGTTCCTGGTCTCCGATGCTTACGTGCGACTTAACTCGAATCCCGACACGCTCGGGGTTTTGCCGGCCGGAGTTATCGACGCCCGCGCCGGCGAGAATTTTGCACCGGACGTGGACGACCCTGACGATACGCAAAAGACAAAGCTCTTTAACGGCCAGGCAGTTGTCACGTACAGGATCAGGGAGGGGCTGACGCTGAATGCACTTTACTCCGGGCTGACCTCGTCGCGGCTTAACGATGCCGGGCCGCTCGGCGTGGGGTTTCAGGCCGCGTCGTTGTCGCGGTTCGACGGGGATATACACACGGCAGGGGGGAACGTCGACTGGGCGAGCGGGCCGGCAGGATCGCTTAAATTCGGATACGAATTTGAACGGGAAGGTTTTGAGAATACGGGCTCGACGCCGGACGGCATCGGCAACTTCTTTACTCGCGCATCACAGTCGAGCCACACCTTTTTTGTCCAGGACGTTGCGTCCTTTATTGAAGGTCGGCTGCAGGTGACGGGGGGAGTGCGGGCTCAGTGGTTCAGCCTTGGCGAACCGCGCTTTAGCCTGGAAAATGCACCATATCAGGGCTCAGCGGCCGCTTCGCCGCCCGCGGCGCTCACCGCTGACGGGGCCGTCGCCTACTATTTTGCATCGACCGGAACAAAGATCAGGGCACATGTAGGGAACGGCTATCGGATCCCGTCGCTCTACGAACGGTACGGCACGTTCTTCAGCACGTTCGTCATGCCGGAATTCATCGCCCTGGGCGATCCGGGACTCAAGCCCGAGCGCTCGATCGCGGCGGATGCCGGCGTCGAGCAGTTCCTATTCGGCGGGAAGGCACGGCTGGCCGCCGCGTATTTTTATACGAGTCTGACGGAAACGATCGGGTTTGCAAATGTGGTCCCGGATATCGGCAGCACGCCGCGGCCTTTCGGGGGTTATATCAACGAACGGGGCGGCATTGCGCGAGGAGCTGAATTCAGCGCCGATATAAGGCCGGATGACGCGACGGACCTATTTGCGTCGTTCACATACACTAATAGTGATCAGCGGCGAGCGTCGGTTCCGGGCAGCGGGGTGATCAGCGTGTTCGGCGTGCCTGAGCGGCAGTTCACTCTGGTTGCGACGCGGCGATTCGGGGATTCGTGGATCAATCTCGACCTGCTGCTAAGTTCGGCGTACTTTGCTCCGATCTTCAGCACGTCGGATTTTTCGACATACGTCTATCGATTCGACGGCAATCGCCGGGCCGATCTGACCGCGGGGCACACGTTTCGGCCCGGGGGTGAGCGATTTTCACTTAGATTGTTTGGAACGGTGGAAAATCTCTTTGATCACGAATATTTTGAGAATGGGTTTCGAACTCCGGGCCGGAATGCCCGCATCGGCTTAAGTTTCGGGTTTTAGCGCTTTAAGCGTCTCATGCCGTCTCAGTCGTATCGCCGTCTCATTCACACTATGAGACGAGACGGCAACGAGCGAATGCGTGATATCATCGAAATATCGAGGTGGAGAAATGCGAATATTAATAGCGGTCATCGGACTCTCAATACTGACAATGGGCGTATCGGCCCAGTCAACCGTCACGAACGCCGATCTCGAAAAATATCGTCAGAAACGGCTGGCTGCGGAACGCGAGCTTCGCGAAAACTATGAACGGCTGGGGTTCCCGTCGCCCGAAGAGCTTGAGGCGAAACGGGTTGCCGACGCCAAGGAGCGTGAGGAACTGGCGGCGCGGCTTGCCCGCGAGCGCATCGCCCGCGAACAGGCCGAGGCCCAACTACGAGCCAATGACCGGAGGGACGTTGTAATCGTGAACGAGCAGTACGCGGGCGGCGGCAGCACGATCTACGGCTACGCCTACCCGACGCGATACCGCAATTATTGGCGGGGCGGGCGATTTATCCGCCGCGGGCCGGTGATCGGCTGGCGGGCAGGCCCGGGCGGCGTGATCTATGAGCCCGGCGGGCGTTCGAGCTACACGTGGAGCCCCTCGACGATGCGGACGCGTCCGGTCTTTCGAGTTCGGAGGTAAGGCGGATCCCAAATTTTGTTTATTCAAACGTGCGGATTATGATTGAGTTCATTGTCCGCATTTTTGTTTGACTGAAGGCGAAACTATGAAAAATGGCTGGGAAGCTGTGATCGGAATGGAGATCCACACACAGCTCGCGACCGAAACGAAGATCTTCTGCGGCTGCCGCGTGGAATTTGGCGGGGAGCCGAACGCCAACACGTGTCCGGTGTGCCTCGGGCTGCCGGGAGCGCTGCCGGTGCTGAACCGGAGGGTGATCGAGCTGGGCGCCCGCGCGGCACTGGCGCTGGGGCTTGAGATCCAGGAAACGTCGGTGTTTGCCCGCAAGAATTATTTCTATCCCGATCTGCCAAAAGGCTATCAGATCTCGCAATACGACCGGCCTTTCTCAGCCAACGGAACGCTCACCATCATGACCGCCGACCGCGACGATCACGGCCACGCCCGCGAATGGTCCCCGATGACCATTCATATCGAGCGTATGCATTTGGAGGAAGACGCGGGCAAGAACGTGCACGAGGGGCTTCCGGATACGGACAAATATTCCTACGTCGATCTTAACCGGGCGGGCACACCGCTTGGTGAGATAGTGACGGCACCCGACTTTAGGACCTCGCGGCAGGCATATGACTATGTAAACCATGTTCGACGCGTGCTGCAGTGGGTCGGTGCGAGCGACGCCGACATGGAGAAAGGGAATCTCAGGTGCGAGGCGAACGTATCAGTGAGGCGGACGGGCGAGACGGGATTCAATAATAAGGTCGAACTGAAGAACCTCAACTCGGTGCGGTTCATGCAAAAGGCGATCGAATTTGAGATAGAACGCCAGATCGCCGCACATGAATCCGGGGAAGGCGTGCAGCAGGAGACGCGGCTTTGGGACGAACAGAACAATGAGACGCGGGTGATGCGCTCAAAGGAGGACGCGCACGATTACCGCTATTTTCCCGAACCGGACCTGCAGCCGCTGCGTGTGACGGCGGAGTATATCGAAGAGGTCAAGGCCGTCATGCCGGAGCTGCCGGATACGATGCGGGACCGAATGATGGAGGAGTATTCCCTATCGTACGCCGACGCGTCACAGCTCGTAGCGGACCGCTCGCTTGCGGAGTTCTATGAAACTGCGGCACGGGCGTCGGGAAACCCGCGTACGACCGCGAACTTCGTGCTGTCGGAACTCAGCCGGGAACTCAATAACGCCGGTAAGACCGCCGCAGAATCGCCGGTGACGGCTGAAGGGCTCGGTGAGCTGATCAGGACCCTGGACGCCGGTAAGATCAACAATAGCCAGGCGAAAGAGGTGCTGATCGAGATGTTCGCCACTGGCAAAGGCCCCGCGGATGTCATCGCCGAAAAGGGAATGGAGCAGATCTCGGATGAAGATTCGATCGCGAGGATCATCGATGAGGTCATCGCCGCGAACGAGGGCCAGGTTGCGGCTTATCGGGGCGGTAACGAGAAGCTTTTCGGATTTTTTGTCGGCCAAGTAATGAAGGCCTCGCAGGGCAAGGCAAATCCGAAGGTCGTCAACGAACTTCTAAGGCAAAAGCTCTAGGATATTGGAAGGGCTCCATATGAGGGAGATCGATATGATGAAATGGTCTGTCATGGCGATTCTTGTATTGACCGCCGGCACGCACTCGCAAACCACCTCGCCGACCCCGGCGCCACAACCGACACCGAACGCCACCCTCGAACGGCAAAGGCAGGAAGAGGAACGACGTCGACAAAACAACGAGTTCTATCGTTTACGGAACGTCACTCCCGGAAATGCCCGCCGCCGCCCGTTGCCGGCGAGTACGCTTTTAGACCTGAAAAAGATCTACCGCGAGGCGACGGCAAAGGAAAAGGAAGCGCTGGCGCCGGAGGCTGCGGACATTCAGATGCTCCGAGATCTTTTGCGGCAGAAGAACACGGGGCTCGTACGGCTGGCCGACAACAGCGACTGTGCCGGTTCGCCGTATGTCATTTCGGCTTCGACCAAGTGCATGGAATATCCGATGCCGGGAAACGGCGCTTTCTATTCTTTCAGAAAGGCGGGGTACTCCATCGACCGTATCGCGGATCTTCGATACAGGAATGGGAGGTTTGAGGTCGGCGGTATATTTCAGCACGGCATCCTCACGAAACTCGGGGACGTTGAACTTGGCAGCGTTACGGCGTCAACGCCCGGCATGGAATTCTTGATCAACTTCAGTCCCTCTCGCGACCTTGATTCCGCGGTGAGAGTCGGGCGCGAACTGCAAGCCGGTATCGATCGCAATGGATTTGAGTACCGCCAGGTTGTCAACACCGCTGAGAATATGACATATGCTCTGCGTTCGATCGCATATCGCGGAACCGTTATGAGGTCCTTCAACGGGATCGTCTACGATGAACTGAGCTTTGATAAACGATTCGACGTTACGGTTGTGTTCAGGGTCGTGCGGCTCCATGATGACGGGTCGGTCACCATTGCCTGGAAGCGCATTTTAAAGAAGGAATCGCCGAAACTCAGAATGGACACGCCCGACCAGCGAAAGACGGTCGACAATAAGTTCACGGCCGCCATCGCGGTCGATGGAGAACAGGGTAAATGAGCACTAGTAAAGATAATATCCGCGAATCCGTTGCGGTCGTCACGGGAGGCACGAAGGGGATCGGTTTTGGGATCGCTGATGCCCTGATCGAGGCAGGTGCACGTGTTTTCATTTGCGGGCGGGACAAGGGCGACCTGAAGACGGCGATCGACCGGCTGTCGCAGAAGGGCGAGGCCGCGGGCGAGATCTGTGACGTTCGCAGCGAGGACCAAGTGCGGATGATGCTGGAAGAGTGCGAGCGGGTCTTTGGCGGCGTGGATATCCTGGTGAACAACGCGGGCGTGGGCTATTTCGGAAAGACGGTAGAAGAACTGTCAGGTGAAGAGTTCCGCCAAACGCTCGAGACGAATCTTAACGGTGTTTTCTACGGCTGCCATTACGCTATACCGCGAATGAAGAGTCGCGGGGGCGGTTACATTTTCAACATATCGTCGCTTGCGGGGCAAAATGCCCACCCGCGAATGGCTGCCTACAATGCGTCGAAATTCGGGCTGAACGGGTTTACCGAGGCGCTGATGCAAGAGGTCCGCCACGACAATATAAAGGTGAGTTACATTTGTCCGGGCAGTGTGAATACTGCGTTCGGAGGCGACACACCGAGCGACGACAAGGCTTGGCAGATACAGCCGGGCGATATCGGTGAAATAGTTGTAGACCTTTTGAAAATGCCGCAAAGGACGCTGCCGAGCAAGGTGGAAGTGCGGCCGAGCAAGCCGCCGAAAAAGTGATCACGCGGCGGGCACGGACCGAAGATATCGATGGGCCGCAGCGACTAGGTCGCCTTCGGCAAAGGGTTTTGTAAGGTAATCGGCCACGCCGGCCTCGCGTGCAAGATCGCGGTGCTTTTCCGCAGAGCGAGAGGTGATCACGATCACGGGGACGTCACGGAATTTCTCAGACGATCTTAGTCTTGCCGCTAGTTCCAAGCCCCCGAGGCGGGGCATTTCAATATCAGTAAAGATCACATCCGGCAGTGTTTTGGCACGATCGAGCTGTTCCAGAGCGTCGACGCCGTCCTTTGCCTGGATCACGTCCATTCCGGCCTTTGTCAGGATGTTCCCGGTCAGATGCCGGATGCTCGGCGAATCGTCGACGACCATCACCAGCGGGCGCTCGTCCGAAGCGGGCGGCGGCATGACATGGCGGTCGTGAGCACCTGCGAGCAGCGAGCGAAGATCGACGATCGCGACCGCTTCACCGGTTGAAAGCTCGGCGGCGCCTATCAGGGATGAAATAGATGCGAGCGGGGGGCCGACGGGCTTGATCACCAATTCCTCGGCCCTTATAAGGTCCTCAACCGTCACGGCATATGTTTGGCCGCCGGCCGGGACGAGCAGTGCGGTAATGACCTGATCGGCCTCCCAGCGGCCGCTGCCCCATCCTAATACCTCGGAAAAGGGGCGGACGATATGGCGGGCGCCGGTGATCTCAACGAGGTCGTCGGAGCCTTCCGAAAAGATATCCGCGGCGGCAAACTCAACGACACGTTCAATATTTTTCAGAGGGACCGCCACTTTTTCGCGGCCCACGCCCAGAATAAGGGCGTTGGTCAAAGCGAGCTTGAGCGGCATACGGAGCGTGAACCGCGTTCCGCCGTAGAGCAAAGTATCGACGGCGATAGTGCCGCCGATCGCGTCGACGCCCTCTCGGACGATACTCATGCCTATCCCCCGGCCGGCATTGAGGTCGAGCTTTTCGGCCGTTGTAAGGCCCTTTTTGAAAATGAGGTGAAGCTTTTCGATCTCTGAGAGCCGTGACGCTTCTTCGCGAGAGAGCAGGCCGGTGTTGACCGCACGTGCCGCAAGGGCATCGGGGGCGATACCGGCTCCGTCATCGGCAACGACGATCTCAATATGTGTCTCGCGGTCTGTGAGGCTCACCGTCACGCGCCCTGTTTCGGGCTTGCCGATAAGGCGGCGGGCTTCGGGCGATTCGATGCCGTGGACGACAGCGTTCTTGAGCAAGTGCTGAAGCGGTTCCGCGAGCGAATCCATTAGCTGAGTATCGATCTCGGCGTCGGAATTTTCGAGCTGAAGCTCGGCGATCTTGTTTTCATCCGCCGCGGTAAGCCGGACGATCCGCTCAAGGCGCGGACGCAGGCCGTCAAATGAGATGCGTCGGCTGCGGAGGATCCGATCCTGGAGCGAATCGATCGACCGCCGTTGGGTCCGGAAAAGCTGTTCGAAATGGTCATTGAGCTCCTCGACGGAGCTGCTGATCTCTGCGGCATCCGCGGCGGTTTCCGAGAGTTCGCGAAGCGATTCGTGGACGTCGGTGTAACGGTCGAATTCGAGAGGGTCAAGGTCGCGGGATGCGCCGGGGTCGAGCCGCGCCGATCCGGCGAGCACCGTGTTGCGGTCCGATGCAAGGAGTGAAAGCTCGAGATCGGATTCCAGACGGCTGCTGAGTGAAGCAAGGCGCCGGGCGAGATTGTGGATCTCGTCCGCCTGTCGATCTAGCTGCGACAATTTATGCTCAAGCTGGGAGCGGACCGCCGTACCCTCCCGTGCGATCGTCAGGAGCTCATCGAGCATTTCGATGGGCACTCGAACAACGGAACGGGGCTCAGTTGCTTGTTCGGATTCACGAACGGTCTCATCCACAGGCGCAGGGTCGTAGACGACAGCTTTTTCGTCTTGTTCGTTCACAGTTTCTGCGGGACCCCCGGCAGCCATGCTATCCAGCTCGCGGTAAATGCGGTCGCGGACCTCGGCGACGCGGTTCGTGGCATCGCCGGCGGCCATTGCACGGAGGCATTCGGTCGCCGTCAGCAGAACGGGAATTATTTTTGGCGGCGGCGCAGCGTCCGTTTCTGCGAGATCATCGAGCAGATCTTCGATGCGGTGGGCAAGTTCGCTGGCAGCGGTCAATCCGACGATGCCGGCTGAACCTTTTAGAGTGTGGGCGTTGCGGCGGACCTCCCACAAGGCGTCCTTGTTGGACGGGTCTTGCGCCATCCGGTCCAGATGTTCGCCCATCGAAGTAAGGAGCGATTCGGCCTCTTCGGCAAACACCTCGCGGAGTTCGTCGTCGATCTCGAAGCCCGGCGATGACGCGGGATCGGGGCGGCCCGGCTCCGTCGGCACACCGAGCATTCGGTCAAAAGACTCGTCGATCATCTGATCGACATCGCCGACCAGGGCTTCCTCGCCGATGGCGAGCGGATTGAGATAAGATTCGAATTCCGAGACCGCATCGAGAGCGGCGATTATCGGATCGGGTTCATCGGGGTTATTTTCGACCAGCCTGGCGGCGTCAACCACCTTGCGGCCGATCTCCTGAGCGTCGGGGTCATCGTTGAAATGCTCCAGAAATTGCTCAAAACGGGAGATAGGAAGCGGCGGCGCTTCGGAGCCCGTGAGCGCGACCAAGAGCGTCGAGCGCATCGCGTGCGCTGCCGACGAAATGTCTGCTTTGATCTCCTTAGCCGGGGCCATTTAATTAACGAAACCGGATCGATTGGGTGTGGCCCGATCCTCGAGGATCGGCCGTTCGGCCGGAAGGCGAAATGCCGCGAGCGCGGCGGTGAGTTCGGCTGAGTAGCGGGAAAGCCGTTGAGAGGATGCGGAGCAGCGTTTGGCGCCGGAACGTATCAATTCGGTCACCTCGGCAATCCCGGTCATGGCCGCCGCCGAGTCATGAGCACTCTTGGCCTGGTAGCTGATCGATGAAGCGAGAACATCGAGCAACTCGCTAAGCTCAAGCGAGCGGGAACGCATGTCGGCCGAGGACGCCAGGATCGTCTCTGCCTGAGTGCAGGCGTGAATGACTTCCCTGATGACATCTTCGTTGGCGGCTGCGGCCTCTTTGCTTTCAGCGACAAAGCGGTTATTAAAGGCGGAGAGCTGCCGCGAGAGCTTGGAACAGCGATCGGCGATCTGCTCTGACTCAGCGGCGAAAGTTCCTGCGCTGCGGCCCGAGGGGATCAGGGCTGCATTCATTGCAAAAAGGCCCGCCCGCTCCGTAAGTTCCTCAAATGAGCGTGCAAGCTGAGCAAGCTCCTGCGATCGTTCGCCAAGCCGTTTTGTCCGCCGGAGGTTCTCCTGAACCTGTCTACGCAGGTCGGTCAATGCCGAGAGATGTTCATCGGCAGACTTGTTTTCGACGGCGACAGAATTATCGAGCCCACCGGCCACGGCTAGCGTTTCAGTGACGCGGGTTTGGAGCCCTGCGAACTGTCGCGCGGTTCCGGCGATGCCGCCGGCGGATCGTTCGATCTGAGTGCTTTGAGCGTTTCCGCTGCGGAGGAGTTGTTCGGATATCTCTTCAAATTCCGTGGTCGAAGCGCTCAGTCGGGTGACGGAGTCGCGGATGCCGTGAAGGCGAGACCGCAGCGTCGCGGCGGCATCATTGAAGGATGCTGCGGCGTCTGAACATTCGGGCGACCGGGCTTCCCACGCAGCCGTGAGATCCAACGCCGCGAGTGAATCGGCTGTGCGGGCAAGCTCGGCGAGCTCGGCCCTGATGGAATCTGCCGCGCGGTGTTCGCTGCGGATAGCCAAAAGGCGATCGCCTAACGTTTGGACTGCCTTGCCGATCACTCCGTCTGTTTCCGGTATGAGAATGTCCTCAGGACCGTCACCTTTTGCAAGTAACGCGATCTGTTCCGAGCTCTTTTCCAGATAGGCAGAGACAGCGCGGAGCCGATCGAACAGTTCTCCGGGTGTCTCAATCTTTGTCAGACGGCCGTGAGCAAGCCGATCGAGGTGTTCTTCAACAGCAGTAATCCGGCGGTAATAGTGGACGTTCCAATAGTTTAGGCCGGAGAGGGCCGCGATCGAAAGCACTGAACCACCCACGAGTGAAAGCACTGCGGGGGACATCGACTCGCTTATCCCGAAAAGGTGAACGGCCAAGAGTCCTATACCGATCAAGAGCAATCCTGATCCGGCCGCCGATGACGATCTGAGAAGGAGTTTGAAGAGTGTGCTGTCCATTTGTGTCATCGGTCGGTTTCACCCTCGCTTTGCTCCGGGGCCCGGGCTGCAGGCGGCACCGCTTGTGAGGAGACGTCGTTTATCGCAGCCGGGAGCGGCTCAATGCGGACCGCATCGCAAAGTGTACTGATCTTTTGCTCGGCCGACCGCAGCCGGGGTAAACAATTCTCGAGGTCAAAAAATCCGGATGACAGGACGCGGAGAACATTTTCCCGGCTTCTAGCCTGATCGGCATTAAGGGCCGCTGCCTTAGCCGGGACAGAAGCAAGCACCTCGATGGCGGGTACCAGATCGGTCAGCACCGCGGCACTGTTGCCGACGGCAATATGCAGATCTGAGCCGGACGAGATCAACTCGCGGACCGCAGATTCGCAATCGCCGATCTCAGTGCCGATAGCCCGTTCGAGGTCAGCGATCTCCTTCTTCAGGCGATCGGCTCTTTCGGCCATGGTCTTGAACTCGTCGGCAAGAGCTTCTATCGGTCCGCCTGCGGAGGAAAGGGATGAATTCAACGAGACCAACTTAACCCGGCGCGAGATGTCATCTACGCTGCGTATGACGCCGGCGAGGGCCGAGGCCCTTTCGCGAAGGCGGCGCATTAGACGCTGCAATTCGCTCGAATGGCGGCGAGGCAATGCGGCACGTTCGGCTGCCTCACGGATCTTTTCTGCGACGGACGGAAAGGCCTCGGCCGATCTCGCCTCAGCCAGTCCCTCGATGCCGGCGTTCCCACCGGCCGGGTCAGATCTTTCGCCGGCCTTGATCGAAGAGATCGCGGAGCTTATCGATTCGACGGTCGATTCGAGAGCCTCGCGGCTGCTGCGGACCGCAGTGCCTGCATCTTCGGCTATCGGGGCGGACCGCGTAACTTCGGATCGGATGTCGTGCATTTCGGCAGCAAGGCGAGCGAGGCAGCCATTCAGCGCACGTGCGAGGTCAGCGGTGTGTTCCGACTCTGTGTTTAGGTCGTCGATCGTGCGGAAACTATCTATGCGTGATGCCTCGTTCGCAAGGGTGCGGATCGAGAGGCGCATCGCCTCTAGCCGCTCGAGTGCATCGATGGAATCCGCGACTTTGCCGACGAGCTTTTGGAACGAATTCGTGATGCGGTCTGAGCTCTCGAGAGGTTGAAGTGCACCTTGGGTGTCGCCGGCCGCGGCTCGGTCCATCAGGGTTATCAGATTTACGAACTGGCGGTTGTTTCGCTGAATGCTGATGAGTATCTCGTCGGTCTCGGAAGATCCGGTGGCTGACGGGAGTTGGGCGGTCGGGTTTCGCTCGATCGATTTCAATGCGAGGTTAACCTTCTTTACCGGGCGGACGACC
Source organism: Acidobacteriota bacterium (assembly GCA_023391155.1). GTDB lineage: Bacteria > Acidobacteriota > Blastocatellia > Pyrinomonadales > Pyrinomonadaceae > OLB17. Next base: position 19,275 of record JAEWBM010000029.1, on the reverse strand, counting down.
TCATCGGCAAGCCAGCGGCCGTAAATGAGGGTCACGATAGTCGCCAGAGCAAACGCAAAGAGGACCGGGATAAGCGGTGACGAAAGAACCAGCGTGCCGATGAGATAGGCTGCGACGCCCGCGATACAGTTTGCAAGCGCGAGGCCGCAGACCGCAAGCCAAACGCGGGAGCGGAGGGAATTCAGAATGGACTCGGGTTTGCTGCTCATAGTGGAAAATTTGGAGCTAGGTCTTAACGGCGTTGATCGCGATCTCGGCGATCGTTTGGCGGTTGATGATCAGCGGCGGTGATCCTGCCGGACTCATTTCGTCGCTTGTGAGATCGCTGAAGCCGTTTGCACGAGAGATCGAGATGGCGAGGCGTGCACCGTCGTGTCCGGGCGCGAGAACGAGATATTTGTTTGTATTTGAACCGTTAGGGAACTCGGCCGGCATCAACTCGGAAAGCTCAAGAACGGTCAAAATGTCACCGCGGTGAACGGCGATGCCCCTAACGGCCGGGCCCGCACCGGGCGCTCGGGAAACCGTTAGGGACCCAAGGACCTCTTCGACCTGATCGGCACTGATCGCGCAGGTGCGTTCGCCGTAGGTGAAGGACAGGTATTTTTGGCCGGGTTCGGCGGGGGAGTGTGGGGAACTATTCATCTTCGACTATTTCGTCTTCGGGGAAATCGTCGATAGCGGTGTTCTGAAGATACATATCGACGATCTTCATTAGTGTTTCCGGCCCGAAGGGTTTCGTTATATATCCGGAGGTGCCGGCCATGCGGCCCCGGACCTTATCAAAGAAGCCGTCCTTGCCTGAGATCATCACGACCGGGACGTCCTTGGTGGCCTCGTTAGAGCGGATCATCTTGCAGACCTGGTAGCCATCCATTCTGGGCATTGCGATGTCGAGCAGAACGAGGTCGGGAACAAGGTCCTGAAGCCGTTCCAAGGCCTCGACGCCATCCGACGAACAGAAGACGATGTGGCCGGATTTTTCAAGTTTGCCGGAGATGAGCTTACGGATGGTCGGGCTGTCATCGATCACAAGGATCGTTTTGCCCTTGATCTTTGCGTCGGCCGATTCACGGCGGCTACGGATCTCTTCGAGCCGGATGTGAAGGCTGTTGACGTAGCTCGCTAGCACGACATTGTTCGGATTTTCCTTTGTCGCCTCGAGCAGGAACGAGTAACCTGTTTCGAGATTACCGATGTTCAGATGTCCGATACCGAGCATTGTCGTTTCATACTCGGTAAAGGGGCGGACGCGCTTTTCGATCTCCATACGCTCAACGGCATGGCGGACGATCGAGCGATCGACGTGACTGTTTTCAAGAAGGAGTTCGAGATCAGAAAGCGTCAGGCCGGCAAAGCAAGAGGTGCAAGACGGGGCCAAAGGTTCGTTAACGGCTTTGCAGAAGGGGCAGGCCATCGGATCGGCGGGCACGGAAGGGGCGGGTTCGGCCCGACGATGCTTGGCATTTGGGTCGATCTCGTGTCCTTCGAGAACGGTGTCGAAGCTAGAACTTTCAGGCTCTTCGGCGATCGGCATTTCGGCCGGGGCCGGGATCGGAGGCACCTCGGCATCCAGTTCAGCCGAGCTATTCTCGTAAATACTCTCCGCCTGCGACGGTTCGTCGGGCGGTGCAACGGCGGGAAGCGCAGATTCGAGTTCGAACGACGCTTCTTCCGGCTGCCGCATGTTATTAACGATCACGGTCGCGTTGGGATCGATCTCGAAATCGCCGACGGGGTCCTCCAACGGCACGCTCGGAGGTAGGATGGAAAACTCTTCGGGTGAAACGATCTCGGCGACGATGGATTGGCCCCACTCGTCTGCTTCCAGTTCAGCTTCATCTATAAAGGGAAGTTCTGTCGCCTGGTCGAATGAAGCAGGGGAATCTTCGGCAATGCTTCGGTCGTCGCCGGGCTCGGGTGAACCAAAGGCCTCTGAGACACCGTCGGGCAACTCAAGGTCCTGGGTCGGATGCTTTTCACTGGGCACGTCTTCAACGAACTTGCTTGCTTCGATGGCGGCATAGCTCTCGTCGCGGGTGGGCGGCTGAACGGGTTCAAGATCGCTCTGGGGCTCTTCCTGGGGAATGGCGCTTTCGAGCATTCGAAGCGATTCGAGGCTGGCGGCAGCGGCGGCATTGCCGGGGTTGATCTCAAGAACGCGTTCGAACGAGCGGATCTTTTCAGCGTAGTTTTCGGTGAACATCGATCGAAGCATCCATGCCTCTTCACAATCCGGCGATTCGCTGATCACTGCGTCCAGGAGGCCGAACGCCTCGGCTGTTCTGCCGGCAACCGCTGCGGCCTTCGCTTCCGCGAGGGATCTATCCAGACGTGCAGAGCGGATGGCGGCGAGCGCCGGGCCGGCTTCGTCATGCTCGGGATCGATGGCCAGGACCTTTTCGAAATAGAGTGAGCGGCCGATGTCGGAATCTTGAAGTGACGCCAACCACATAAGAGCCGTTATGCAGTGAGGATCCTCAGCGAGAGCAGCGTTGAACTGTTCTTCGGCGCGCAGGCTGTCGCCCTGTTCCGCGGCTACGGCACCTCGTTCGACGAAGGTCTTCGCCATGAGAGCCGATGTCGCTTTGCTCCACTCGGCGGCTTTTTGGTTTGCAGGGTTTATGCTAAGAACATTCTTGAGAAAGGCGGACAGCTCTTCGGGATATTCGCTGATAGAGGCGAGCCACATCCAGGCCGCCTCGTTATTTGGGTCGAGCTCGGTACATTCGAGAAGCGCGGTACGCGCGGCCGAGCGGTCGCCGGCCTTGGCTGAACGAATGCCGGCCTCAAGCAGCTCGGCGGTCTTGCTTTCGCCATTGTTTGCGAGGGGAAGCGCGGGTGAATAAGGCGTGGTGCCCGGAACTTGATCGATTTCTAATCTCATAGGAAAAACGAGGTCAAGGAAAGTGGATTTTGAGCGTTTCGAAACGGCCCGGCAGACGCTGAACCGACGTCAGACTTGTTCTTAAAGCAAAATCAGTGCCATTATCGCAAGACGGTGTAAACGCGGTGGGGGCTAGTAAAATCCGCGATTTTAAAGAGGCGGCAGAAGAATTGGCATCGGTCAAAGTGACAATTATTGACACGTTAAATTGACAAAAAAGAGTAAGGTGGCAACAAGCGGAAAACAAAAGAATTACGACGTAGTGATCATCGGCGGAGGCCCCGCAGGAATCTCGGCGGCCCTTTGGTGCGCGGACCTGGGGATGAGTGCGGTTGTGATCGAGTCGCGAGCCGATCTTGGGGGGCAGTTGCGAATCATTCACACTCCGATCTTGAATTATCCTGGGGCCGATGCCGCGGACGGCGAAGATCTTCTCGGGCGTTTCGCAGCCTCGATGGATAAATTCGAAATCGACGTAATTACAGATTCTGAGGCCGCGTCGATCGACGCTGAAGAATGTATTGTCACAGTAGCTAACGGTGACGTGATCAGGGGGGAAGCCCTGATCATCGCAACCGGCGTGAGGAGGGGTAGACTCGGAATCTCCGGGGAGGACGAATTCGAGGGCCGCGGGATACTCACATCGGGCGCGGGCGAGCGGGAATCGGCGCTAGGAAAGCGGGTGGTGATAATCGGGGGCGGCGATGCGGCGTTTGAAAATGCCTTGATCCTGCGGGAATTTGCGGACAGTGTGACGGTAGTCCACCGTCGAGATGAATTTTCGGCGCGGCAGGAGTTCGTTGAACCGGTATTGGCGGATGTCGGCATAAATGTAATTACGGAGTATGTACCTATTTCGATCTACGGTACCGAAAGGGTAGAGAGCGTAACGGTCGAGAGCGTCAAAACGGGTGAGCAAATGCAGCTAGATGCTGATCTGGTTCTGATCAGAATAGGCGTAGTCCCGAATAGCGAACTTTTAGCGGGACAGGTCGATATGGACGATGCGGGTTATATCCTTGTCGATAGTGAATCGCGTACGAGCTCTGCAGGAGTTTGGGCGGCCGGGGACGTGGCCAATCCCGTCGCGCCGACGGTCGCGACGGCGGTCGGGATGGGTGCGACTGCGGCAAAATCCGCGCTGAGGTTGATAAATTCCCTAAAAAAGCTATAATTCCGCAATCGTTCAAATCCCCAAAAATTTGAATATTATCCGAAAAGTTTAAGCTTTACGGCCCCTATCCCAGAGGACGAACGCCGTAAACCCCTGTAAATGTCGAGGTTTTCACGAGTTTGCGTTGTTTGGAACGCAAAATGCCTAACCCACAGTGGAAATTCTTTCGCCATTTTCAAACTAACAATGGAGGAGCTATGAGAGTTAGCAAAATGAGGACCGGGGTTTTAAAAGGCCTTGCGTCTATTCTGTTGGCCATATTTGCGGTCAGCAGTGCTTTTGCACAGGCGGGAACCTCTGGCGTGAACGGTACTGTTACCGATCAGGCAGGTGGTTCCGTACCCGGTGCAACGGTTCGTTTGGTTAACCCGGAAACGGGCTTTACCCGAACGACCACTACCAATTCACAAGGTCAATACAGCTTTGCCGGCATACAGCCGGGGAACTATCGCATCGAGGTCGAGGCCGAAGGCTTTAACCGAGCGGTGACCACAGATTTTCAGGCGTTGGTCGATAACACGACCTCGCTGCCCGTTCAGCTTGAGATCGGCGAGGTGTCCGTAACGGTCACGGTCGATGCAAGCGGAATTGAGGGCATTGTCAATACTCAGGATGCGAGTCTCGGAAACAACTTTGTTGCCGAACAGATCTCGCAGCTGCCGCTTGAAGGCCGTAACGTTGCGGCTCTTTTGAGCCTGCAACCCGCCGTTACGACAGGCGGTTATGTTGCCGGCGGACGTTCCGACCAGGCGAACATTACGCTTGACGGTATCGACGTCAACAACCAGCAGGAAGGTACAGCCTTTACGCCGGTTGTTCGCGTTACGCCCGACTCGATCGAAGAGTTTCGCGTGACCACATCGAACCCGGACGCTTCGCGAGGCCGTTCGGCCGGTGCTCAGATCTCGCTCATCACGAAGAGCGGCTCTAATCAATGGCACGGCAACCTTTTTGAATATCATCGTAATGATTACTTCAATGCGAACAACTGGTATAACAATGCAACCGGACTACCGCGTCCGAAACTGATCCGTAATCTTTTCGGCGGCAGCCTCGGGGGCCCGATCGTAAAAGATCGTCTGTTCTTCTTTTATAACTACGAAGGTATGAGAGAAGCGAAGAGTGTAGGAGTTACGCGGCTTGTTCCCCTCGCTTCGTTGGGCCAAGGTATTATTCAGTTTTACGATAATTCCGGTGTCCTGAGAAGCTTTGATATTGCGACGATCAACGGTCTGACCGATCCGAACGGCGACCCTGTTGTCGATGTCAATCCGAACGTCGTTTCATTACTCGCGTCGGCGGCATCCCGGTATCCCGCAAATATTTTGGGATTCGGCGACGATCTTAACACGGGCGGCTTCCGTTACAACGCGCCGCTGCCGGTAAAGGAAAATACGCACACCGCGAAGTTTGACTGGGCGGTCACGAGCGACCAACGTCACACGGTCAGCGTTTTTGGAAACTATCAGCAGGACCTTTACGGTGCTGCCGGAGCATTTCCTGACACTCCGAGTACCGACCAGTGGAGCCATCCGCTCCGCGTGGGCGGCAGCCATACATGGCTGATAAACAATAGCCTGACAAACCGGTTCAGCTATGGTATGACCCGGCTTGCGTTCAGCAACCAAGGCGACTCATCGGAGAACGCTATCACGTTCCGAGATATCTTTTCGCCGTTCAACTATTCGCGTACTTTCAGCCGCGTGAACCCGACCCACAACTTCACAAACGACGTTACGTGGATCAAGGGCAATCACACGGTTCAGTTCGGAACGAACATCCGTTTAATCAGGAACAAGCGTGTAAACTGGGGCGCCGCATACGACAGTGCAGTTGCCAACTTCGGTTTTTACACCGGCGGCGGTTCCAGTATTACCGCTATCTGGGATAACTACCTACAGAACACATACGGTACGTCGGTCGATCCGGCCTGGATCCGGTCGGCTCAGTCGTCGCTGGTTGCTCTTGTTGGCCGTCTCAATCAATACACCGCTAGATTCAACTTTGATGCAAGCGGAAATCCGGTTGCGAACGAACCGACCATTCGTGAGTTTGCAACAGAAGAGTATGATTTCTACGTCCAGGATTCGTGGAAGGTTCGTCCGAGCCTGACGCTGACGCTCGGCCTGCGTTATGGATATTCGACGCCGGTATATGAGACAAGCGGCCTTGAGGCTGCTCCGAATATCGCGTTGGATGAATATTTCCAGCGCCGGCTGAATGCCGCCGCTCAAGGCGGTAACTACGACGAACCGCTGTTGATCGAACTTTCGGGTAAGGTCAACGGCCGCCCGCCGATGTACGATGCTGACAAGGACAACTTCCAGCCGCGTATCTCGGTAGCGTGGTCGCCGAATTTCCAGAGCGGTATCGGAGCGTTTTTGTTTGGTAAGAACCGTGAAGGCGTTCTCAGAGGCGGTTTTGCCGTAACGAACGACTACTACGGGCAACAGCTTGCGGTGTCGTTTGACGCGGCGAATACACTTGGCTTCCTGTCGAACTACACGACACCTGCCAATACATTTAACCTGACGACGAACCCGGCCCCCTTCTGGGACGGCACGAACATGAACATTCAGGGCTTCCCCGGAGTTGTTCCGCCGGCACAGTTGATCTTCCCGCTGCAGCAGCCGCAGGACCTGGGCATGCGTATCGAATCGTCGATCGATCGTGGCATTGAAGCGCCGATCAACTATTCGGTGAACCTTACCTACGGCCGTCAACTGCCGAAGAAGTTCTATGTTGAGGCTTCGTACATCATGCGAAAGGCCCGCAATCTGCTGGCCCGCCGCGACGTGATGAGCGCGAATAATTTGGTCGATCCGGTCTCCGGAATGGACTATTACACGGCGGCTACCATTCTTGCCCAGCATAGCTATTCGGGCGGAGCCCTTGGTACCGTCCCGACCATTCCGTTCTTCGAGAATTTGTGGCCTTCGCTGCATGGTCAGCTTACGAACTCGCAGTTGTTCTTCGCATATGCTCAGGGATCGACGGACTGGACGTGGCCGCAGTACGTGTTTGACGCGCTTGGGCCGTCACCTCTGTTCTATCAGACCCAGTATGGTGCACTTGACTCGTTCGGTTCGATCGCACGTTCTGACTATAACGCCGGAACACTCTCCATCCGCCAACGGTTGAGCACGTTGACCTGGGACTTTAACTACACGTATTCGCATTCGATGGATGATACGTCAGGCCTTCAGACGAGCGCGTCTTATGGTTCGGCGTTCATTCTTAACCCGATCCGGCAGAGCGACAACTATGCCTCATCGGACTTCGACATGCGTCATATAATCAACTTCAACAGCATTTGGCAGCTTCCCTTCGGCCGCGGCCGTCAGTTCATGACGGATGCGAACCCGTTTGTTGAAGCAGTCCTGGGCGGTTGGCAGTTAACCTCGATCTTCCGATACAACTCGGGACAGCCGCATGGAACAAGCTTCAAGATCTTCGATAACTCCGGATGGGCGACCAACTGGAACCTGAAGAGCGCGATGATCCAAACGCGGCCTCTCGAAACCGGTGTGTTTTATACCGGCGAGGGCGGCCTGCCCGCGATGTTCGCAGATCGTGACTATGCATATCAGAGTTTCCGCAGCCCTTATCCGGGTGAGACCGGTAACCGCAACCAGCTTCGCTGGCCGGCCTACTGGGTGCTCGATCTGGGCCTCGGAAAATCGTTCACGATGCCATGGTATGAAGATCACAAACTCGGCCTGAGGATGGACGTATTCAACGTAACGAACACGCCGATCTTCGCGGGTAATGCGAATACCGCTATGGGCTTCCGTCCGGACCTCGGTACCGCACCGTCCGGTTGGGGCGTTTTCACCGGAACGCGCAGCGACGCTCGCGTACTGCAGTTTGCTATCCGCTACGATTTCTAATCGAGGCGTATAGCCGATTTGACGGGGCCGTCCTTCGGGGCGGCCCCTTTTTTGTTCTGCTGTCCGCAATGGCAAAACAAGAAAACCGCGGCTCCATGGAACCGCGGTTTTTTGTTCAACTTCGATCAGATCAGGAATTGTCCTTGATATATTTTTCCATCTTCGACTTCTCGGCATGGTTGGGAACCTTCTCGAGGAACATCTTGTACTCGGCGACCGCCCGGTCTTTTAGGCCGGCGGCATTGTAGAGTGCGGCAAGCCGCAGGTGGATCTCAGCTTTCTCGATCGGTGCGAGACGGATGGCTTCATTCAACACACCGACAGCCTTGGAACCCTGTTTATTCTGAAGATAGGATTCTCCGAGATAATGAAATGCGTCCGCGGAACCGGGATCGGCCGCGATCGCCGTTTCAAGTACCGGGATCGCGGCGTCGTACTTCTTTCTTGCCATGTGAAGTTTGCCCATGTTTATCAGTGCCGGCATAAAGTCGGCCTTGAGCGAAAGAGCCCGATCATACGCCTTTTCGGCATCAGAGTATTTTTCTTTCTGAAAGTGGAGGCTTCCGAGTTCCGTCCAGGCGACGAAATCCTGCGGGTCGGCAGCGACGATCTGTTCGTAGAGCTTTATCGCTTCGTCGGCCTTTTTCGCCTTTGCGGCGGAAGCGGCCGAATCGAATAGCTTTTTGTTAGAATCACTCCTACCCGTATAGGCGTCTCTGACGGAGATAACGCCCGTCTGCTGCGACTGTCCGAAGCTCTCGTGCCAATCGATCGTCATGTCATGGCGTTCGCCGCCCATCGCGGTAAGCACCACCTTTCCCACCTCAGCGCCCCCGACGCTGACCTGCAGTTCCGAGCCGTCTCGCGGGCTGCCCAAGAAATAGTAAAAACCTTTGTCATTGGTCTCGGCACGTCCGATCTGCGCTCCATTGAACATTAGCCGGACAACGATGATCGGGGGCTTTTGGTCGGGTTTCAGGCCGCGGAGTTCGATCTTGCCCCAAATGACGGGCTGGCCGATCGGGATGGGCATGCCGGTCGCGGAGCGGACATCGCCCTGTGCATGGGCCGGGTGGAAGAGAAGAACGGCGATCATCAGCGTTAACAGCGCCGGAAAAATGCGTAATTTCATAGTGTGGTCTCCAAAGAAGGGATACCTAATTGATAGAACAATGCTGGGACAAAGTCAAAAAAAAGCAGGACAAATCACTGGGCGGCGAAGGAATCGTTGCCCGTGATCTCGTGCAAATGGCGGGTATCGTTAACGGCGAGCACCTTGATGTTTCGCCGGCTGCGGATCTCAAAACGGTTGATGCCGCAGTTTGAGGTGACGATCCATGGTGTGCTCTTGGTGTCGCGGCGGATCGCCCCCATCAGGTGCAGGGTCATAAAGCAGATCGCCCCAGTGTGCGAGAAAATGGCGACACGTTCGCCCTGATGCCGGCGGAGGATGTCCCACAACTCTGTGGTCGCACGGCGGAGCAGATGGCGGTAGCTTTCGCCGCGAGTGATCACGTGGTGGACGTTGCGGTTAACCAGCGCAAAGAAATCCTTGGGATGATTTTCGCGAGATTCGTTAAAGGTAAGCCCCTCAAGCACACCGACGTTTCGTTCGCGAAATGCCTTTGTGGCGTTGACGGAAAGGTTGAGCAACTCGGCGAGCGGTTCGGCGGTTTGGACCGCGCGTTCGAGGTCGCTCGAGTAGATAGCGTCGATGCCCTCGGATGCAAGATGTCGGGCGGTGATCTCGGCCTGGGTGCGGCCGAGGTCAGAAAGCGGAGTGGGCCCCTGGCCGCCGAAGCGCCCTTCGGCGTTTCCGGCGGATTGCCCGTGCCTGACCAAATATAATTTCGTTACTGCCACAGTTCAACGTTTTCTGCAGGCCGCCGGTGGCAATGGCCACGTCGGCCGCTTACCCTGTAACCGCCTCTGCTTTCAACTTTTCCGTTTGATAGTGTGTCCGCAGCGCTTCGATTATCTCGTCGATCTGGCCCTGCATTACAAGGTCGAGCTGATGGACGGTGAGGCCGATGCGGTGGTCTGTTACGCGATTTTCCTTGAAATTGTAAGTGCGGATCTTTTCAGAGCGGTCACCGCTGCCGACCATCTGTTTGCGTTCGGCTGAAAGTGCGTCGTGCTGCTTTTGCTCTTCGATCTCCTGCAGCCGCGCCCGCAAGACCCGCATCGCCTTTTCGCGGTTCTTGATCTGCGATTTTTCATCCTGCATCGAAACCACGAGCCCGGTTGGCATATGGGTTATGCGGACGGCAGAGTAGGTGGTGTTGACCGATTGGCCTCCGGGGCCCGAGGAGCAGAATGTGTCGATCCTTAGATCGTTCTGGTTGATCTGGATGTCTACTTCTTCGGCTTCGGGAAGTACAGCGACGGTTACCGCCGATGTGTGGATCCGGCCGCTGGTCTCGGTTTGCGGCACTCGCTGAACGCGGTGGACTCCGGATTCGTAGCGCATTTTCGAATAGACGTTGTTGCCCTCGATCATCGCGATCGCTTCCTTTATGCCCCCGACGCCGGTGTCGGCCGATTCCATGATCTCCATCTTCCAGCCCTGTTGTTCGGCATAGCGGGCGTACATTCGAAGCATTTCTGCGGCAAAAAGCGTCGCCTCATCGCCGCCGGTGCCGGCTCGGATCTCGAGAATGACGTTCTTTTCGTCATTGGGATCCTTGGGCAGCAGGAGGAATTTAAGGGCCTCCTCGGCAGGCGGGAGCTGTGCCTCGATCTCTTCCACCTCGGCCCATGCCATATCCCGCATCTCTTCGTCATCCGCCGCCTCGGCAAGCTCTTTGGCGCCGGCGAGTTCGGTGCGGAGACGTTTGACCTCGCGATATTTTTCGACGATCTCGCCAAGGTCGCTATGCTGCTTCATCAGCTTTGCATAGGCCTTCATATCGGACATTATCTCGGGAGACGAGATCTGCCGAGTCAGCTCTTCGTAATTAGCTTCGATCTGTTCCAGCTTTTCCAGCATAGAGGTTCAGGCGGCCTCCGGTTCGAGCTTGAGCGATTCGTTCAATGCCTCGATCGCGACCTCGAGCTGCTCATCATCGGGCTCCTGGGTGGTGATATTCTGCAGCCAAATACCGGGAAGCGTCATTAACTTAAAGACCGCACTCGATTCCTTTTTCGCCGCGTAACGGATCACCTCGTACGAAAGCCCGGCGACGAGCGGCATAAGGGCGATGCGGACGACGAGGTTGAGCCATGTCTGTTCAAAGGCGATCACGGAAAAAAGCACGATCGAAACGAGCATCACGACCATCAGGAACGAGGTTCCACAGCGTGGATGCTGGCGCTTTTGCGGATGAGCATTCCTTACGTTGAGGTCCAAGCCCTTTTCCCAGGTGAAGACCGTTTTATGTTCGGCTCCGTGATATTCGAAGACGCGGCGGATATCTTTTAGGAACGACATCGAAAAGATCATGATCACAAAAAAGATCATTCGGACGATGCCGTCGACGAGGTTGAATGCGATCCACGAATGCGGTTTGGTCTCCCAGACATAAGCGTAAGCGGACTGCCACCAAGCTGCTTCAGATGCAATAACGGGGGGTTCGGCCCATCCCAAGGCGATGAACCCGACATTGGTGACAAGCAGCGGCGCAACGACAAAGAGCAGAATATTGAAAGCGAGGGCGAAAATGATCGATCCGACGGCTCCCGCGGATTGCGATGCTTTTCCTTTTGACTTGGGTTCCGCCGGAAGCGTCAACTTCGCGGGGGCCCTGGTGAAATCTTCATCGGCTGTGCCGTCGGCCAGGGCGAGTTCGGGCGCGACCACGCGGGCCTTCGCCAGCTCCTCTTGCTCTTTAATGTCGTCTTCGTAGATCTTGGCGGAGAAATTGAGAGCTTTGACGCCCAGGGCCATGGTCTGGATCAAAGTCGCGCCCCCGCGAAGCACCGGAATATTGAGCCACTTATATTTGTCGCTCCATTTCGGCAATTTCTCGGCCGTCTTTACTATGGTTCCGTCAGCCTTGCGGCAGGCGATAGCGTATGCGGACGGTGTCCGCATCATAACGCCTTCCATGACGGCTTGTCCGCCGACGATAAGGTCGCGTTCCATTGCAAATACGGTATGAATGAATCGAAGAGTGCGGGTACGCTTTGGGTGTTTCATCTGATTAATTGACGGCTTTATCGTCGGTTTTGTTGACTTGGTGCTTTTTGTCGTGGCGGAGAACGCTGAAATCACCGCCGCTTTCGAAGTAAGCCTCTTTGACCATTGTGAGGTCATCAATTCCCTGCAATCGCAATTGCGACCACAATTCGTCCTCAGTGATCATCTCGCTTGCGAGATTTTTTCGAAGGATGCGCCCGTCTTTTATGACCTTCAAGGGCTCAGGCTCGATCATACTGCGGAACAATTCTGACTTATAACCGAGCCAATCGAGGGCCCAATCCCACGCAAAGATGGTAGCGACGACAACGGCCGATTCGGTCAGCGAAAAGCCTTCGCCGTGAAACCCATTAGACGCCGCATCAGCGACAACGACGATCACCAGCAGATCGGCTACGCCGAGTGCCCCGGCCTGTCGGCGAAAGACCCGCAACAGAGCGAAAAGCACCAGGAACATTATAGAACCGCGTATGATCATCTCGAGAAGAGAGTCGTGCGGAACGAAAAGCCTTTCCCAATCTACCGTGTAGAGCTTTTCCATAATGCATTAGCCAAAAATGCCGGGCCTTTTGCTGGCAAGGCGGACGGGGAGTTCCCGACCGGCCCTACGCCAAAAGGCCCGGCATCTTTATGAAAGCTAATACTGGTGGCTGGTGATCTCCACTAAAAGCCTATTTCGTCGCCTTTGCACCGCGTGCATAGCGTTTGTTAAACCGATCAACGCGTCCTGCCGTATCGACGAGCTTTTGCTTGCCTGTAAAGAACGGGTGGCAAGCAGAGCAGATCTCTATATGGAGCTCCTCGCCCAGTGTTGAGCGGGTTTGGAACGAATGTCCACAGGCGCAGGTCACGGTGACGTCCTGATAGTTCGGATGAATTTCTTTCTTCATGATATGGCCTTCTCTTATTGCAAAAGACAAACAGTAATAATAGCTCTTTGCGGTGCAATTGGTCAAGGAATTGGACGGTGAGAAAAAAAACGGGCTGTCATACGCAAGCTAGTTATATCGAGGTCCTTGGTTGATCGTGGGCTGCACCTGCTTCGGCGGTGCGGCCTCGATCTTTTTTAAGGAGGCCGAGGAGGTGCTGTTCCTGGATGCCGTAATCGACAAGGATCTGCTCGATCTCGTCCGCTGCCTCGCGATATGTTCCGGAACCTTGCCGAACGGACGTTAGCATTACGTTCATCGGCGTGTGTTCGGTGTCAACAAATTCGATCATCCGCGTGGCGTAACCCTCGCGTTCGAGAATGAGCGAACGCAGGCCGTCTGTTAGCATTTGAGCCATTCGAGAAAGCATCACGGGGTGGCGTAGAATCCCCTCGAGATTCGGCGGAGGCTTAAGCTGCGTCCGGATCTCGCGGTGGCAACAAGGTGCAGTAACGATCATCGACGCCCCGGCAGCGATGCCTTTAAAGATCGCACCGTCGGTCGCCGTGTCACACGCGTGGAGCGCAATGACTATATCGGCACCCGCGGCATCGACGTCGCCGATCATCCCTTCTTCGAACCGCAGCCCATCGTAGCCGCCCGCAACGGCAACTTCGTTACACAGCTTTATCTGTTCGCCGCGGGCATCCACGCCTTTCATTGAGACCTTTAGACCCAACGTGTTTGTGAAATAGTCGTAAGCGGCAAAGGTCAGATACCCCTTACCGGAGCCCATATCGACGATCTTGACGGCATTTCTTTCGCCGAGATCCGATCGGCGGTAAAGATTGGCGAGGATCTCAACAAACTTATTGATCTGTTTCCATTTGTCGTATTGGCGAGAAAGGACCTCGCCGGAATCGCCGGTGATGCCGAGCAGCCTCAGGTAATATGATGATCGATCGACGGCCGCGGCCTTTTCTCGATCGTGGGCGATCGAGGGCAGGTTTTTGATACTCGGCTTACCTGTATTCAGTCGAGCGTTTCGTTTTCCGATATCGAGCTGCAGGTCACGCTCTATGGAAAAAAGGTGGGCATTGCGAAAACCGCTTTCGAGGAATTCGGTGAGGAGGCGGCGTCCGTCGGAGAGCGGATAGTTCTTCACGACGTCGCGTGTCTCGTATTTATACTGTACAAATAGACGCTTGCCGCGTTTGGCGGCAACGATGCGCATCATAATTTTTTGAAGATGGTCATCGCTCCCCTTATAATTGCCGAGTGACATCTTTATAAAGGTGCCGGCGGAGAGGCTCTCGTCGAATTCGTTGATAAATTGATCGACTTTTTCGTTCACGGTTGAAAAGGGTAACACAAATGGAAAACGATAAGAATAACATTGCTGCGGGGCATTTTATCGAGGCCCTGGCATACCTTCTCAGAGAGACCTTTGAGGGGTCACCGGAGGGGCAAGGGTCGGCATATCTTGATCATGGAGTTGGGGTATTCGCGACCATCGACGCGGTATCGGCATCGGCGGCGTCGCGGGAGTTTTACGGAACGACGCTCGTGGCACAGACCGAGCACGCGAAGTTCTATCTCGACCGGCTGTGCGAATTTATGACCGGAAGGACGGAAAAGGTCAATTGGGACGACAGTTGGCTGATCGAAACGGTGAACGCCGAGGAATGGGACGCTTTGCGTTCCACGGTCAGGGACACGTACGAAAAGACGCTGCGCTGCATCGCGGGGATCGAGTCGTGGGATGAGCGGCGAGTCGGCGAGGGCATTGCGATGGTCGCCCATACCGCCTATCACCTTGGATCGATAAGACAGATAGCAAAGGCGGTACGCGAGGAGGCAGCCGGAGTATGAAGGGGCCGTTTCATCTCGCGTTTCCGGTCGATGATCTTGACGCCGCACGTCGTTTCTACGGCGAAGTGCTAGGCTGTCGCGAGGGGCGCAGCTCGGACACATGGATCGATTTTGACCTTTTCGGGCATCAGATCGTTACGCATCTTGCACCGGGCCGCGTCACTGCGAAAGCGGCAAATAAAGTTGACGCGGACGACGTTCCTGTACCGCATTTCGGCGTTGTTTTGCCGATGGACGAATGGAAAGACCTTGCGGAAAAGCTGCGGACACAGGGCGTCGAATTTGTGATCGAGCCTAGGATCCGATTTGCGGGCGAGGTGGGCGAGCAGGCGACCATGTTCTTTTTGGACCCGAGCGGCAACGCCTTGGAATTTAAGGGCTTTCGAGACATGTCGACCCTTTTCGCGAAATAATTTATGAGATCTTTTTCACTTATATTGGCCCTCTTACTTTCGGCATCGATCGGCTTTGGGCAGAAGGACGGACGCACGATCGCAGTTACTATCGACGATCTCCCGACCGTTTCCACCAAGAATGACCCGGCGACCCGGCTGGCGATAACCAAAAAGCTGCTGCGGAGCCTGAGGAGACACAAGGTGCCGGCGGTCGGGTTCAACGAGAATAAGCTTTACGCCGGTGAGGAACGCGATCCTTCGCAGATCGAGCTGCTCGAGATGTGGCTCGACGCTGGCCTGGAGCTGGGGAATCACACCTATTCGCACCGTAGCCTTAACCGAATAGACCCGGCGGAATATCGGGCAGATGTCCTTCGCGGACAAGAGGTGACAAGTGAACTTCTTGGCCGTTCGGGAAAGCGGCTGCGATACTTTCGCCATCCCTTCCTTCAAACCGGCCGTACGAAAGAGATCAAAGATGAATTTGCGGCGTTCCTGAAAGAACACGGCTATACGATCGCTCCGATAACGCACGATAACGGCGACTATATTTTCGCCCGGGCGTATGACATCGCCAACGACCGGGGCGATGCTAAGCTCGCAAAACGGGTCGCAGACGCCTATGTTCCGTACATGGAGCAGAAGCTCGATTATTGGGAACGGCAATCGGTAAAGCTCTTCGGCCGGGAGATCTCGCAGACGCTGCTTCTGCATGCGAATTCTATAAATGCCGAGCGGTTTGGCGAGCTCGCCCGGATGTTGAAGAAACGCGGGTATAAATTCGTCGATCTCGAGACCGCGCTGAAAGACCCTGCTTACCAAGAAAAGGACGAGTATTACGGCCCGGCGGGGATATCGTGGCTGCACCGTTGGGCAGTAGCCCGAGGACGTGAGAATGTAGTTCCGGATGAACCACTGGTTCCGGAGTTTGTCCTAAAGCTTTCGGGCTTTGAATCGGAATAGCACGACGGGGCCCGCAGGCGTTAGCGTGCGTTAACGCGTGTGATGTATCCTGATAGTTGCGGACCGACGTTCGCGGCGGCGATGATGCACCAACCAAAACATTTTCCGTCAAGCTGGCTCGCTTTTGACCTGAACGTACTGCGCCGATCGAAATTTGAATCGGTGTCGATGCCGTTCACGCCGGATCCGGTGCTTGGCTCTTACCTCAAGCGGTACCAGGTGCGCGTTGCGGCGAATGACCTGCTGCGTTCGGCATGGACCGCTGCCGTCGCCTCGATACAGAATAATGCCGAAAAACTTACCGACGACGATGTGAACCTCGTGCTCGAGGATGTTTATGTACCGGGACACCGGCTTGCGAATCCCGCTTTGCGGAATTGGTTCGGCGAGACAGACGCATGGTGGTTCGATAACGTGCGGAGAAATCTGGATCGGCTGCGGTCGCCGTTCGCTTTTGCGATCGCCGCTAGCATCGCAATGGCTGTCGGTGATTATGTTCATTCATTCACTGAGGAAACCCGCGAGCTGCGGCAGCCGCTCTCGAATGTCTATCGGCGGATATGGATGTCGCTGCCGGACCCGATAAATAACGGGCAAAACAATATTTGCCAGAACAAGCCGATCAGCGAGTTTATCGCCGAGTCGCCTGCGGATCTGCTTTTCCTTCGATTGCCTCCGCCGGTTTCGGGCAACCGAACGGGATATACCACCCGAGCGGTCTGGCGTGAGGAGTGGCTGCGGGGCGAGGGCGATTTTTGGCCGGAATTGGATACGGTTCGAAACGGCAGCCTCGGAATGCCGGTGCAGACCAAGTCTCAGTATTTGCAATTGCTACAGGAAACGCTCGGCCGGGCAGGGAACTTTAAGAAATGGGCGATCGCCCATGTCGAGAGCGGACTAGTTTCAACGCAAGATATTGTCACCGCGGTCGCGGCGGTTAACAAAAGTCGCCCCGTCGAGGCGATCTATACCAAGGATTTCTCCGAACTTACCGGTTCAAAAGCCGTGATCATCACTGCTTAGGCGGCGGCTTCTGCAATGATCGAGCCCCTGCTTACCGCACTAGACAAGGTCATCTTGTCTACGGCCTCTTAGCCATCTGCCGAATCGCCGGAACGCGAGCGAAAATCCTGTCCACACTAGAAAAGCGCCGCCGACGCAGGCGATCAGGCCGAGGACCTGGCCCGGGATTCCGCCCGTTTCCCCCGTGTGAGTAAATCGGAACCACGTGCGGAGTTGGCGGCCGGCATTCTGTTCGCCGTACGGCTCCCAATTTTTCACATCGCCGGTCGCCGCGTCGAGGGTCAGACTCGATCGGCCGAAAATATTCCAGTAAATGCCCTCGTCGATCGTGAACGATGCTTCGTCCTTAGAAATGGGCAGGCGGAGGGCGATCGACCGCCACTCCGGCGTGTGGCCCGCGGCGCGCTCGACCAGAAGGTCGAGGTTTTCGGGAAGTGCATAGGGGGCCTTTTCAGAATCACCTCCGCCTGGGCGGCCTGAGGCGGGCGGCGTATTGCCCGTCAGCGTGTAGAGAAGGTCGGATGCCCAGCGGTAAGAAATGACGGTCGCGGTAAGCGTAAAGATGATCAGCAAGAGTGACGTCCAGAAGCCGATAGTGTTGTGCCAATTAAAGTTACGAGCACGGCCCGTGAGTCCGCGCTTGAACCAGAGCACATTCTTCGCCGATCGCCACGAGAGGTTTCGCGGGAACCAGATATAGATGCCGGAGATCGCGAGAAAGAGGAAGAGCAGGTTAGAGGCGCCGGTGATCGCTTTGCCGATCGGACGTGTGTCGCCCGACATAGCGAGCCAGCGGTGCCAACTGCGGAGGCCGGACATGAGATCACGGACCGTTCGATTCTCGCCCCCGGTGACGCTGCCGGTATAGGGATCGACGAACGCGATCTCGCCGCGGCCGAGCGAGAGCTGCCAAGCGGCATCCGGTTCGTTCAGTATCGTGAGTGTTGCCGGCTCGGCACCGGGGCGAGACGCAATGAAGGAACCTAAGATCTGCGACGGCGGCAATGTGCCGGCATTTGCAGGAACGGCGACGGTGCGGGCTTCGCGTTCAGATGCCTCGATCATCTGCCGCTCGAACGAGAGCAAGGCCCCCGTGACCGACATGATGAAGATCACGACGCCGGCGATCAGCCCCGCCGCGAGATGCGCCCAAAAGATGACAGTTCGGAATTTTTTCATGCAGGTTTGATCTTGTGTCTTAGACCTCGGCCCAACGCCTCAATAGGTTGTGATAAACGCCCGTCAGGCTGACGGCCGCGGGATGTTCAGGATCGGAGCCGATCACGCGTTGGATCGCCGAATCCAGATCGAAAAGCAGGGTGCGTTCGCCGTCGTCGCGAACCATGCTTTGTATCCAAAAGAACGACGCCATACGTGCTCCACGGGTGACCGGCGTAACATGATGCAAGCTGCTTGCCGGGTAGAGGATCAAGCTTCCGGCGGGCAGCTTTACTTGCTGTACGCCGTAGGTATCCTCAACCACAAGTTCGCCGCCGTCGTATTCATCAGGTTCCGAAAAGAACAGTGTTGCGGAGAGATCTGTTCGTACACGATGCGCGGTGCCGGGAACCTGCCGGATGGAATTGTCGATATGAGTGCCGAAGCTCTGCCCGCCCGTGTAACGATTAAAAAGGGGCGGAAAGATCTTTCGCGGAAGAGCGGCGGATATGAAGAGCGGGTTCACCTCGAGAGCTTCGGTGATAATATCGCCGACCTCGATCGCCGCCGGGTCCTCGGCAGGAACCTGTTCGTTGTGCTTTGCCAGCCGCGACTGATGCCCCGCCGTCACGTTTCCGTCAACCCACGGGGCGGCCTCGAGCCGTGCCCGGGCCGCCTTGACCGTCTCAGTGCTTAGTACGTTAGGGATCGTTATTAACATCGATCAGAAATTGAACGCGGTGCTAACCAGGATCACACGGCCGGGGCCGGGTAGAATGTGGCCTCCGCCGATGCGGTCGATGTAATATTTGTCGCCGATGTTGTGAGCGTTGACCCTGATATCGAAATTCTTGTTGATCTTGAACGACATCATCCCGTCGACGACCATATAGCTATCGACCATGC
>JAEWBM010000013.1 GCA_023391155.1 Acidobacteriota bacterium | reverse complement strand
GCATTACCATCAAGGCGCACGCGGTACGTCTCGATTATAAAGCCAAGGATGGGAAGCAATATGTGCTGAACCTGATCGACACCCCGGGCCACGTCGACTTCTCGTATGAAGTATCGAGATCGCTTTCAGCCTGCGAAGGCGCTCTGTTGGTCGTCGATGCATCTCAGGGCGTGGAGGCACAGACCCTCGCGAACACATATCTGGCCATCGAAAACGATCTTGAGCTGATCCCGGTCCTCAACAAAATTGACCTGCCCTCGGCAGAGCCCGATCGCATTAAGGAACAGATCGAGAGCATCGTCGGGCTCGACGCCTCAGATGCTGTCCAGACCTCGGCCAAGACGGGGCTCGGTATCGAGGACGTGCTTGAGGCGATCGTTAAAAAGGTGCCGCCGCCGAAAGGCGATGCAAACGCCCCGCTGAAGGCGCTGATCTTCGACAGTTGGTACGACAGCTATCGCGGCGTGATCGTTCTTTTCAGGATCATCGACGGATCACTGAAAAAGGGTACCAAGATAAAGTTTTTCAACACCGGCCGCGAATATCTTGTAGAGACCCTAGGCGTAAACAAACCAAAAGCGACGCCCATCGGCGAACTGGGCCCGGGCGAGGTCGGTTTTTTGACGGCCTCCATCAAGACCGTCGCTGATGTGCAGATCGGCGACACGATCACGGAATCCGCCCGTCCCGTGGACACGCCTTTCCCGGGGTTTCAGGAAGTAAAGCCGATGGTCTTTGCCGGGCTCTATCCCACGGATTCCGCGCAGTACGAAGACCTCCGGGATGCGATGGACAAACTGCGGCTAAATGATGCGTCGTTCTTCTATGAGCCTGAATCGTCGACAGCTCTCGGTTTCGGGTTCCGCTGCGGCTTCTTGGGCCTGCTGCATATGGAGATCATCCAAGAGCGCCTCGAACGAGAATTTGACTTGGACCTGATTACGACCGCCCCGGGCGTTAGATATCGCGTCACAACGACAGACGGTGTCACTGCGGAGATCGATTCGCCATCGAAGATGCCCGAGACGGGCCGCATCGCGAAGATAGAAGAGCCCTATATTGAAGCGACCATCCTGACGAACGACGCATATCTCGGCGGGATCCTGCCGCTTTTGGACGAAAAGCGCGGCGTGCAGAAAAGGTTTGAATACGTCACAAAAGACCGGGTTATGCTGGTCTACGAACTCCCGCTCAACGAGATCGTCCTGGATTTCTACGACCGGCTAAAATCCGTTTCAAAGGGTTATGCCTCGCTCGACTACCATCTCTCGGGCTATCGCGAGAGCAAGCTCGTAAAACTCGACATACTGGTATCGGGCGAACCGGTCGATGCCCTTTCGCTGATACTACATTCGGAAACCGCTCAGTCGAAAGGCCGCTTGCTCGCGGCCAAGATGAAGGAGCTTATCCCCCGACAGCTTTTCGAGGTGCCTATACAGGCCGCGATCGGCAACAAGGTCGTAGCCCGCGAGACCGTTAAAGCCATGGGCAAGAACGTGATCGCGAAATGCTATGGCGGCGACATCTCCCGTAAGCGAAAACTGCTGGAGAAGCAAAAAGAGGGCAAACGGCGGATGAAAAAGGTCGGCCGTGTCGAGATCCCCCAAGAAGCTTTTCTTGCCGTTCTCAAGGTTTCAGAGAGCAAGTAGACCGCATAGGGGTATGAATGTTCCTACGAAGGTTCAGGTCGTTCAAGATTTGGCAATGGGTCGTTTGTGCCGCCTTTGTACTTTCCATCGCCTTTACCGCGTACTATTCCTACCGAACCTATAAACGCGCCGAGTTTTGGCGGGAGCATCGGGACCAGCCGGTCGCTGAATGGATGCGCGTCGGCTTTGTCGCCAATTCATATAATGTGCCGCTCCCTGAGCTGAACAAAGCTGTGGGCCTTCCGCCCGACGCCCGCGACCGGCGGCCGCTGGGTAAGATCGCCGAAGACCAAGGCCGTCCTTTTGGCGAACTCAAGACCGCTCTCGAAGCAGCGATCCTTGACCATCGCGCCAAAAACCGCCCACCGGGAGGGGATCCCCGTTGACCGAACTCGCCCTTGAATGGTTCGCCCTTTATGGCCTGCCGGTCTATTTCGCGATGCTGGCTGCTTCTGCATTTGGCATCCCCATGCCTGTAAAGATCCTTATGCTGGTTGCGGGGGCGTTCGTTCAGCAGGGCGAGGTCGCGTTCGAGATGGCATTGGCCGTTGGCAGCCTCGGGGCGATCACGGGCGACCAGCTAGGCTACCTTCTCGGTCGTAAGGGCGGACGCCCCGCGATAGAGCGGATCACGCGGCGGTTCGGCGGCCGGGAAATGCTCAAAAGAGCGGAAGCGTACTCCGACAAGTGGGGCCTTGCAGCGATCTTCTTCAGCCGCTGGCTGGTAACCCCGTTCGGGCCATGGATAAACCTGCTAAGCGGTTCGACGAAGTTCCCGTGGCTGTGGTTCACGCTGGTCGGGGCGGTCGGCGAAGTGCTCTGGATCCTCATCTATCTTTTGCTCGGCATTTATTTCAGCGACCGGGTCGAAGCGACCGCAGACCTGCTCGTAAATATTTCATGGGCGATCGTCGGACTCGCCGCCGCGATAATTCTCGGCTGGAAGATCCGGCAGTTCCTGCAGAATGAACACGGTGCAAGAACCGCCGGAGCGCCGTAACCCGTTACTCATCGTCCCGCTTGTAGCACGTTTCGCCTTCACCGTCGGCTAGGCAGAGCAGCGAGTTTCCATACTCATCCTCGGTCAGTCGAACTTCGTACTGCTTCTTCGTCGGCGTCTTGGTCTGCTCTTTATTGCTGCTTGCGGCGCATGAGTTCGTGCTCTTCCAGAAGTCGCGGCTGGGGTTGAGCTCGAGCGAGCTTTCAGACAATTTATAACGGCCGGTTATCTGATTGAATAGTGTCGTCGTGCAGCTATACATAGACACCTCCATATAGCCGATGAATTCATATGTACCGTTCGCATTGAACTTATAACTGAATACGCTGCCCCGGCCCGGCTTCGTCGCTCCGGTGACACGGTTCTGATACTGAACGGCCCCAACGCTGCCGTTGGTCCACTTTCCGGCTATCTGACCAAATGCTCCCGCTGCACATGCGCCGAGAATAATTGCGGTAAAAAGACTTTTTCTGAACAACATTTTTCTGATCCTCCGATCGGTTTTTTTGTTTCCCGGCAATTGAACGCGTCGAGACCCCCGAATTCCTATCAAGGGACAAATGCCTCGCCGATTGATTTAATTTTTTTGTATGTTTTAATGAACCTATAACTTCTGTATTTTTAGGGAGATTCTACAAATGTCAGCAATGGAAGAAGGCCATAATTTCCTGGCCAGCGTCGATCATTATTTCAACAAGGCAGCAGCCTTGACCGGCCATCCTGAGGGGCTGCTTGCACAGATCAAGGCCTGCAACAGCCTCTACAGCTTCAACTTTCCCATCCGCACCGAGGGCGGCTATCGTGTGATACAGGCGTGGCGTGCACAGCACAGCCACCACAAACTGCCCGTCAAAGGCGGTATCCGCTATTCCGAGGACGCTAATGAGGAAGAGGTGATCGCACTTGCGACACTTATGACCTATAAGTGCGCGGTGGTCGACGTGCCTTTCGGCGGTGCCAAGGGTGCCGTAAAGGTCGATGCCAAGAAACTGTCGGTCGAGGAACTGCAGAGTGTCACTCGCCGTTACACGGCAGAGCTGATCAAGAAAAACTTCATCGGCCCGGCTCTCGACGTCCCGGCACCCGATTACGGCACCGGTGCCAGAGAAATGGCGTGGATCGCCGATACATATCAGGCGTTTCACCCGGAGCAGATCGACGCACTCGGCTGCGTGACCGGAAAATCGGTCGGGCAGGGCGGCATCCGCGGCCGTAAAGAGGCCACCGGCCTCGGTGTTTACTACGGCACCCGCGAGATCTGCAGCCACGCCGCGGATATGACCAAGCTCGGCCTTACCGCCGGCCTCGAGGGCAAGACATTTGTAGTGCAGGGCCTCGGCAATGTGGGCTACCACGCGGCGAAGTTCTTTACCGAGGGCGGCTCCATCCTCGTAGGCGTCGCTGAGTTCGAGGGCTCGATCCACAAACCCGATGGCATCGACCTCGAAAAATTGGTCGCTCACCGTAAAGAGACTGGGTCGATCATGGATTTCCCCGGGGCCACCAACCTGCCCAATCGGGAGGCAGGCCTGGAGCTGGAATGCGATATTCTCATCCCGGCAGCTCTCGAGAATCAGATCACTGATTCAAACGCCCCGCGGATCAAGGCAAAGATCGTCGTCGAGGCGGCGAACGGCCCCGTGACGGCAGCGGCAGAAGCTATCCTCGAGCAGAAGGGGATAATGATCATCCCCGACCTTTACATCAACGCCGGCGGCGTAACGGTCTCTTATTTTGAATGGCTTAAGAATCTTTCCCGTGTCAGA
Organism: Acidobacteriota bacterium; assembly: GCA_023391155.1. Lineage (GTDB taxonomy): Bacteria > Acidobacteriota > Blastocatellia > Pyrinomonadales > Pyrinomonadaceae > OLB17. Next base: position 29,304 of record JAEWBM010000013.1, on the reverse strand, counting down.
TTCGGCCGGATCGAAAAACGATTCGAGCAATCAGCTTACGACCGTATTCTTAATCTCGTTGAGAAGGAAACAGGACGCAAGCTTTCGCCCGAGGAAAGGCAGATGGCCGCACGCGGGGCAGATGAAACGGACCTCGTCTATTCTGGCTTGGAAGAAACGATGATCATCGCCTATCAGCAAATACGCGAGATCCTTGATCGAGACGGCGTGGACAATATGCGAACGGCGGCATTTGTAAGCGCGATCGACAAGATCGCGATCAGCTATATGGAGCTCGGTGTTTTCCCTTAAAGACCGAAGATTTCGTCGCAGTATCACGAGGCAGAAGGCCGGCTTCTGCCTCGTTTTGTTTTATGCCCCGGCCGAATGTGCAGCCGCAATGGCTTCGGCTACTCGTTTTTCAACCTCTCCGCGGATCCTGTCCAGATTTGTCTCGGTTTCCGCCTCAAATCGCAGAACCAGTATCTCCTGCGTATTCGAGGCCCTCACCAGGCCCCATCCTTTATCGAAAAGAATCCGCGCCCCGTCTATCGTAATTACTTTGTGCGTACGCGCATAGCTGTCGGCGATTCGTTTCACCACCTCGAACTTGAACTCGTCCGGACACGGCACCCTCAGCTCGGGTGTCGAGACAGTTTTTGGTATGTCGGCAAGCATCTCCGACAGCGGCCGAGCGTCGTGGGACAATATCTCGATCAATCGAAGGGCCGCGTAAGCGGCGTCGTCAAACCCGTAAAACCTGTCCGCAAAGAAGATATGCCCGCTCATTTCGCCCGCTAGAGCGGCGTTTTCCTCCTTCATCTTCGCTTTGATCAGTGAGTGCCCCGCCTTCCACATTATCGGGCGGCCGCCGCTTTTATCGATCTCATCAAAAAGCGTTTGCGAGCATTTCACCTCGGCGATGATGGCCGCGCCGCGATGCTCTTCTAACACCGCCCGCGAATAAAGCACCATCAGTTCGTCCCCCCAGATGATCCGGCCCGTTTCGTCGACCACGCCGATCCGATCGCCATCGCCGTCAAACGCAATGCCGAGGTCGGCTTTGTGTTCCCCAACGGCCCTGATCAGGTCCTCCAGGTTTTCGCTGACCGTCGGATCCGGATGATGATTCGGAAATGTCGAGTCGGGTTCGGTAAATAGCTCTATCGGTGAGACGCCTATTCGCTGAAATAGCGGAACCGCCGTGACCCCGCCCATTCCATTGCCCGCGTCTATAACCACTTTTGGCCGACGTGGTCCGAGCGAAACGCGGCCCGCAAGATCGTCGAGATAATCGTCAAGCACATCGATCTTCGCGACCGTCCCGTCCCCTTCCGAAAATTCCCCGCTTTCCGCAATTGCACGGATCTCCTGTATCTGTGGGCCAAAAAGCGCGTCACGGCCAAGACAGATCTTAAAGCCGTTGTATTCCGGCGGGTTGTGCGAACCGGTGATCATCACGCCGCCGTCCACTTCCGCCGTAAATACCGTATGGTAAAGGACCGGGGTAGTCACCATGCCGATCATAACGGCGTCACACCCTGAGGCATTCAGCCCCGCGGCGAGCAACTCCGCAAAAAGCGGTGAGCTCTCTCGCGCATCATACCCAATGGCGATCCGCTCGGCGCCGTTGCGGGCGTAAAAGGTTCCGATAGCCCTGGCCAGCTCGGCCACCGTTTCGTCGGTTAACTGGGCATCCACAAGGCCTCGGATGTCGTACTCCCTAAAGATGTTCGGGTCCATAGTGTTTTCGACATTGTCGCCGACCGGCGTCCGGTTTGTCCAAGAGCTCATGTCAGATGAGAGTCGGCCTACGTCGGCCGACCTGCCCGACGCTGCCCGTTTTGCTATACTTGGGGCTTGGCAAAGGCAACATCAGCCTCGCTTTGGGCATCTCAAATTATCTGTTCACGTCATGAAAATTCAGCGATCGTTAAACAAATTCATTCTCGCCGCGTTTTGCACATTTGTCGCAGCCGCGGGCATCAGCGCACAGGAGCCGACAGCAACTCCACCCGATGATACCGGCCAGGTAAAGACCTTTGAGGTCCGGCTTCCGGTGACCGTCACCCATAAAAAGGACCTCGTCACAGGGCTTCAGCGTGGTGATTTCGCGGTATTTGAGGATGGTGTGCAGCAAGAGGTAACTTTCTTCAGCGACGAAAAGACCAACCCTCCGGTCTATGTCGGCGTGCTGATGGATACGTCGCCCTCGACCGCGGGCAAGCTCGGGTTTTCAAAAGAGGCGGCCAAGAACTTTCTCTATACCGTTACCCGGCTGCGGAAAGACAAGGCCGCGTTCATGACCTTTGACCACGCGGTCGCTCTGCATCAGGATTTCACGGACAAGTTGGACCTCCTGGACAGCTCCGTCGAGAATGTAAAGAAGACCGGTTCACAGACCGCCCTTTATGACGCCATTTGGCAGTTCACCGACGAAAAGCTCCGCAGCGTGCCGGGCCGACGGGTCATTGTTCTGATCACCGACGGCGACGACACATTTAGCCGCGCCCGTTTAGAGGATGCCATCGACATCGCACAGCGTACCGAAACGACGATCTTCGGCATCTCTACTAAGGCGGGATTCCTCGGTTCTGTACCCGGCGTAGAGGCCGGTACCGTTAAAGATAAGGGCGACCGATATCTTACAAGGTTGTGCGAAGCGACGGGCGGCGAGGCTTTCTTTACCGGCAACATGCTCGACCTTGAGCGCGCCTTCAAACGTATCTCTGACGAGCTGAGAACGCAGTACATCATCACCTATCAGCCCGCCGATCAGAATTACGACGGCCGCGAGCGAAAGATCGAGGTTCGGTTTACGGATAGGGCAAAGACAAAAGATTATAAGATCCGAACGAAAACGAGCTATCGAGCGCTTCGCGACGAGCTGAGGTAATAAGAACTAAGATGTTTACAAGATCAGGAAATTGGGCTTCGTTTGCGTTTGCGGCTCTGCTCGCGCTTTTCGCCGCCGGTGCAACGGTCAAAGCGCAGGACACGGCTGTCCCACAACCGACTCCGCCAATAGAGGAAGAAGAAGAGGTCCTTAAGATCGACACTGAGACGGTCAACGTTCTTTTCACCGCCCAGGACCGGCAAAAGAGACTCCTATTGGGACTCAAACCGGAAGACGTCCAGCTTTTTGAAAACGGCCAGCTCCAGGAGATCTCGTTATTTTCGCGGCAGGTCGATCTGCCCATGAGCCTTGCCATCCTGATCGATACCAGCGTGTCACAGGAGCGAACACTGCCCGAAGAAAAACGTGCCGCGATCTCGTTTCTGGATTCCGTTATTCGTCCGGACCGCGATGAGGTTGCGGTGATCTCGTTTACCGGCGAATCGACGCTCGAACAGGGAATGACGAATAACCTGGTTCGCCTTCGAAATGCGATCGACCGCGTACGATTCATCCCGCCGGCGGGTTATATGGGAGCAGGTGTTTCAGGACGGATTCCCGGAACTCCGCCTATCTCCGGACGAAATCAAGCCGTTCAAGGATCGACAGCGATATGGGATTCCGTCTGGGTAACTTCCGAAGACATCCTCGGCCCCGCACCCGAAAGAACCAGGCGGGCGATTATTCTGCTTTCCGACGGCGTAAATACCTTCGGGACAAAGAAACTTGACGACGCGGTCGGAGCGGCACAAAAGGCCGAGGCGGTGATCTATTCGATCGGCATAGGCGACAACTATTACGGTGGAGTTGATAAAGGAGCTCTGGAAAGGATTTCGGAGCGCACCGGCGGCCGGGCCTACTTCCCACGAAATGAACGCGAACTTCGCGAGGCATTTAAGCAGATCGAGGAAGAGATGCGTTCACAATATCTGCTCGCTTACGAGCCGGTTGACCAGGACCTCGACGGATCGTATCGCAAGATCGAGATCAAGGTCGTTAATCCCGAACTGCAGAAGCAGAAGGTGAGGCTGACCCACCGCGAAGGCTACTTCGCAAAGGATCGCGATCGGTAATGGCCGATTAACGATTGCCCGGAAAGTTTTTTAGAGCGGCGGTAATATGGCTTAAAACGCAGAGCCATTTGCCGCCGCTTTTCACGAAGACGTCCGTCGTCCACTCATCGGCGTCGAACTCCGCGCCATCAAATTGGGCCGTGTTCACCAGACGATAGGTCATCACCGCGGTGTCGCCATAGAACCTGACCCGCGGTTCGCCGACCATCTCAAATTTGCTGTGCGTCAGGCGGCCCGAGCGCACAAATTCCAGAAAGTGCTCTTTTCCCGCAACACCGCGTTCCGAAACGATCACCCACTCATCTGCCATAAACGCGCCGATGCGGTCGGCATCGTTTGAGAGCATCGCTTCGGCCCAATCAGAACCGCCGTCGATCAACTCCCGAGCCTCTTGTGTCTCGCTGGGACGGTTCATTTCTTCTTTTCTTCCCAGCCCCACGGCGGAGCCGGAGCCTCGATAGCTTTGGTTAGATCGAATTTCACTGAAAAGATCCGTCCCCGGCCGAGACGCCTGAGGTTATACGAGAAATGTGAATCGGGGACCAGCTCGATCCACCATATATTAGCGGCCGCCGACGGCGCGTCATCCTTAGGCGGTTCCACTACGCGTGTTGTCTCCTCATCCGCCGGAAAGAATTGCCGGATCGCCTCGCCCGCATTGCTGCTGGTGCCGCCATACATCGTCACCTTGTCCGGCGATCCGTCCTCATGCCGGTGATCGTGCTTTAATTCGAGCCGGCCATTCTTTCTCGTCAGCACCCAGGTCCGCGAGCGGTCGTCACCGACAAAGAACGGTATGCGGATGCGATCCTTTTCGCACGAGCGAACATGCATCACAAGCGCCTTGCCCGTGAAATCCGGGCTCGGGCTGCTGTCCTCCGCGATCGAGCCGGCGAAAGCCTTTCCGCAGAGTCTGGTCAGGTTGTTCCAAAATGTATCGAGGGGTGTGGCGGCGGACTGGCCGAAGGCGGCAGGCGAAAGAAAAACCACGGCAGCGGCCGCAAGGCCCGTCTGAACAAGTCTCTGTTTGATCATAGTGCTTTAGATTCTAACACCCGGGTGGCGTTTACCTGCTAATAATCTAGTAGCCGCGTCTCCGTGACCCGCCCATTTTTTAAACGGATAAGATAGATCACGCTGTATTCGGACTCTTCCAGGTTCCGGAACACCTCTTTGCCGACGATCAGATTTGCAAGGACGGGTGCCGTATTCGAATGCCCCACCACGACGTGCCGTTTGATCTTGCTCGACATAATGCTGTCGATCAGATCCTTAGGGAGCCGCGGGTCATAGATCTGCACTTCCTTGTCCCGCTTTTGTGCAATAGGCTCAGCCGTTTCCCGAGTGCGGCGGTAATTCGTAGAATAAAGCGCTCCGGGCCGATACCGCCCGATCACCTGCTTGAACCGCTCCGCCCGCTGCTTACCTGCCTCAGAAAGTTCCGGGTCAGGATTCCCTTCCGTTTCAAGCGCTGCCTTCTCCGCGTGACGGACAATGATGATCAGTTTGTTTTGGGCGGGCGCTGGAAGCGGACAGATAAGTGTGAGGGCAAATAGAAAGAGAAAGATGAGTTTCATACAAATAGGATAAAAGCTGCGGTTTTGTTAATTCTAGTTTGTTTTACCGCGGCGGGGCGTGTAATGTTTCAAACGAACATCTTGCCTGGGTTTAGAATCCCCTTTGGATCAAAGACCTGTTTGATACCTTTCATCACCTCCAAAGTCGGCCGGTCGATCGCGTAATCAAGGTACGGCGCCTTTACATATCCGATCCCGTGCTCGCCGGAGATCGTGCCGCCAAGTTCCACGGAGAGACGAAATGTCTCGGCGACACATTGACGAGCTCGCGCGATCGCATCGGCATCGTCGCGGTCCACGACAAAATTAACGTGAATATTTCCGTCGCCGGCGTGGCCAAAGTTCGCTACAAATGTGTCATGGCTTTTGCCGATCTGCTCGATGCGGGCAACGAGTTCGGGAACTTTCGATCGCGGCACGACAACATCTTCGTTGATCTTGAGCGTGCCGTACTTCATCAGCGACGGCGAAATGGCACGGCGCACGTCCCAAAGCTTTTCCTCTTCCTCTTGCGTCCGGGAACGGATGATATCGAACCCGCCGTTTTCGGCTATTATCTTTTCGATCAATGCAGCCTGGCGATCGACCTCACTTTCCGAACCGTCGACGGCGATAAGCAAAATGGCTTCGGCCTCTTTCGAAAGCCCGAACGCGTAATTCTCCTCGACCGCGGCAACGCAGAACTTGTCGATCACCTCCATCGCCATTGGAAGCAGTCCGTGTGGCGTGAACTTTGTTAGCACGCTGCAAGCCTCGGCCATCGAGCGAAAGTTCGCTCGTACCGTCGACGTGGCTTCGGGCATCGGGAGCAGCTTTAGTGTTGCCTCGGTAATTATGCCGAGCATCCCCTCGGAACCACACATCAAGCCCGTAAGGTCGAAACCGACGACGTTTTTTACCGTCTTGCCCCCCGTGCGGATAACGTCACCCGTAGCGGTGGCCACTTCCAGGCCGAGAACGTGGTGCTTAGTGACGCCGTACTTCGGCGTACGCATTCCGCCCGCATTTTCGGCAATGTTGCCGCCAATGAATGAATCTTTATAGGAGGCAGGGTCGGGTGCGAACATCAGGCCCTGTTCGGCAACGGCCTGCTGAAGCTCAAATGTGCGGATGCCGGGCTGGCAGACTGCATATAGGTCATCAGCGTTGATCTCGATGATCCGGTTCATCCGGTCGGTACCGATAACGATGCCGCCGTCGACAGGTACCGCCCCGCCCGTATAACCGACGCCGCCTCCCCTGGCGGTCACCGGAAAGACATGGTCGTTGGCGAGCTTAAGGATCGCCGACATCTCGGCCGTCGATTCCGGAAAAACGACAGCCTCAGGTGGAAATTTTTCTTTTACCGCATCGGCGCCGTATGGTTCGACACGGTCCGGATCGACGACTACATTTTCGTCCCCGACGATCTTTCTAAGTGCTGCGATCACAGCTGGATCGGAGGCTGTCGTCGTCCGCCTTCCGCGGGAGGTGAAATGGATCGATTCGAAAAGCGTCATATCACTTCTTCGAGCCGGTCGTCCCACCTCTCTTCTTTCGGCACACCAAGCTTTCCGAGCATTTTGGCCACGATCATAGCTACCGTCGCATCACCCGTGACATTGATCGTCGTGCGGCACATATCAAGCGGTCTGTCGATAGCGAAGATCAATGCCAAACCGACCTCCGGAATTCCCGCTTGCGCCAGAACGATCACCAGCATCACCATGCCCGCACCGGGAACGGCCGCGCTCCCGATCGAGGCGAGCGTTGCAGTCACTATAATACCCAGTTGTGTGCCAAGCGAGAGGTCCATGCCGAACGTCTGTGCGATAAATACTGCAGCGACCGCCTGATACAAACTCGTGCCGTCCATATTGACCGTCGCTCCTATCGGAAGCACAAAACTTGCGACCTCGTCATCGACTCCAAGGTGTTCCTCGACACGCTCCATCGTCACCGGTAGCGTTGCCGCGCTCGAGCTGGTGGAAAAGGCAAGTAGCTGCGCCGGAGCAATGCCCGACAGAAAAAAGCGAGGGGTCTTTTTGGTTATCGCCCAGACAAGAAAGACATAGAAAAAATACAGGATCGTGAGCCCTAGCAGCACAGACAACGCGTACCATCCAAGGGCGAAGAACAGGTCCGTGCCGGGAGCCTCCGCGACGATCGCAGCCAGCAGCGCAAACACACCGAAAGGCGCCGCCAACATTATCAGGTCGATCATCTTAAGCACAACGTCGTTCAGTCCGGAGAAGAAATTCTTGACCGGCGCCGCCTTTTCTGTCGGTATCAATATCAGTCCGATCCCGAAAAAGATCGCAAATATGATCACCTGAAGCATGTTGCCGTTCGAGCCGGCAGCGGCAAATATATTTTCCGGGACCAGATCTTCGAGCGGCTTTAGCGGGCCCGCAGTCTTTTGCTGTTCCGCGGCGGTGATCCGCGAACCCGCGTCACCCTGATAGCTTTCGACTAGCTGTGTCCGGGTCGCTTCTGTGACCGCTGCCCCGGGCCGCACAACATTAACGATCGCAAGGCCGAGGCTGACAGCGATCACCGTCGTCATCAGATATATGCCGATGGTCCGAAACCCCATCTTTGAAAGCTGGGTAATATTGTTCAGGTCGGAAATACCCTTGATTAGAGACGCGAGGATCAGTGGGATAGCGATCAATTTGAGCGCATTGATAAATATCGTTCCGAAAGGCTTGATCCAATCGACGATGAAGTCCTTCCCCCAATCGGTCTGGATCATCGCGGCTCCGAAAAGCACGCCCGCCGCCATTCCGATAAGGATCCTCCAGTGCAGGGCCAGTTTTTTCATGTTCGCAAGTTTCGCCTTTTTTCAGTGCTAAATCAAACCGGTCAAAATTCGGCTCTGATCGATCAGAATATTTTTCGCTGACCAGGCCTCGCGGGCTTGAATGCCTTCGCGTATTTCTCGATAATCGCGCGACGGGCGAAATGGCCCGTACATACCTGACCATTCCGAGGTTAAAAATAATGAGCGAACAACGCGAGAACGACCACCCCTACGAACAGGAATTAACTACAGATCTCGATGATGATACCCCTGATGAACCCAAGGGGATGCCCCTTCACACCAAGATCTTCATCGGCCTTGCGGTCGGCGTTATCGGCGGACTGGCCGTTAATTGGACCCTCGGCGGCGAAAACCCCTGGGTCGTCTGGGCGGTCGAGCACTTCACCCGTCCGATCGGACAGTTGTTCCTCAACCTGCTTTTGATGATCGTGGTGCCGCTGGTCTTTTCTTCGCTTGTGGTTGGCGTCGCGGGCATCGGCGACATAAGAAAGCTGGGACGCATCGGCTTCAAATCCTTTGCCTACACGCTCGTGATCTCGGCGATATCGGTGATCATCGGCCTCGGCCTCGCAAATACCATCCGTCCCGGCGAACGGATAAGCGACGCGACGGCCGCCGAGCTCAAGGCCGAGTTTTCTACGGCCGGGACGGCGGCAACCGAGGCCCAGCGTAAAGCGGCCGAAGCGGCCCAGAGCGATACCCCTCTGATGCAGGCCGTAAAGACGATCGTGCCCAGCAACGTTTTCAATTCGGTTTCAGGCGCGTCGCCGAACATGCTTCACATAATGTTCTTTGCTCTGATCATCGGCATTGCTATCACGCTCCTGCCCGAAAGTGTTTCAGCCCCTTTCGTCAGTTTCAATGAGGGCCTGTTCGCGATCACCGCAAAGATCATCGACATCGTGATGAAGTTTGCTCCCTACGCCGTCGCGTGTCTGCTCTTTAACAACATTGCCCAGTTTGGTACGGACCTTCTGTTGTCGCTCGGCTGGTTCGTTCTTACGGTGCTTCTTGGACTCTCGATCCATTTCTTCGGGGTTTATTCGCTTTCGGTAAAGTTGCTCTCTCGCATATCGCCGATCGAGTTTTTCAAGCGGCTGCAGACCGTGATACTGACGGCATTTTCCACTTCGTCGTCGAACGCAACGCTGCCCACCGCGCTCCGTGTCTCTCATGAGAACCTCGGAGTTCCAAAAGAGATCAACAGCTTCGTGCTGACCGTCGGAGCAACGGCCAATCAAAACGGCACTGCACTTTACGAGGGTGTCACCGTGCTCTTTCTCGCTCAGCTCGCGGGTGTCGATTTGACCATCGGACTTCAGCTCATGGTGGTCTATCTGGCTATTCTCGGCGGCATCGGCACCGCCGGCGTACCCTCCGGCTCCATTCCCTTCATCATCGGGATTTTGTTTATGATCGGCATCGACCCGGCGCTGATAGCCATCATTCTGGGCGTAGACCGGCTGCTCGATATGTGCAGAACCACTTTGAATGTCGTCGGTGACGTCACGGCTGCAACGTTTGTCGCACGCAGCGAGGGCTACGACCTGTTGACCGACACCAAACCCGAGGCTGCGTGACGCCGATGAGAACGATATTTGCAAACGAGCGTCGATGGGTTACCATTCTGTACGTTTTTCTGACAGGGGGAGAGATATGTTTCCGATCGGCGATGACAATTCGAACGTAACAATAACGCCCTATGTGAACTACATTTTCATCGGGATCAACGTCCTGGTCTTTGTGCTGCTGCAGGGAATGGGCGGGAACGAATCGTTCACCTATGCCTACTCGCTGGTCCCACAGGAGATCACAGGCGGCGTGGACCTGACGGGTGTTCAGGTGGTCCGCGATTCGATGGGCAACACCGGCCAGATACAGCACTATCCCACCAGCCTTCCCATATACTTCAACTTTCTCAGTTCGATGTTCATGCACGGAGATTTCGCTCACATCTTCGGCAACATGCTCTTCCTCTTTATTTTTGGTGACAACCTCGAAAATCTTCTCGGCCACATCCGTTTCGCGGCCTTTTATATCGTGTGTGGCATGGCCGCGGCGATCGCACAGATCGTGATGGATACGGACTCGGTGATCCCCATGCTCGGTGCTTCGGGTGCGATCTCGGGTGTGCTCGGCGGCTACATTCTGCTCTTCCCGCAAGCACGGGTCCGGGCGATAATCTTCAATTTCCTAACGACGGTGCCTGCGATTATTGCACTCGGCATCTGGATCGGCTACCAGATACTGCTCGGATATCTTTCGGATCCCGGCTCCGGCGGAGTTGCCTATGCGGCTCACATCGGCGGATTCGTCGCGGGCCTCGTTCTGGTCAAGGTCTTTGCGATCGGCCGTCAGGTATAATCCCAGAAATGCAGTGTCGGATTTGCTCGAACATTGAGGGAAATCTTTCTCACCGTGCCCGGGAAATGATGTTCGGCACGTGGGAAGAATTCGATTATCTCGAATGCGGCGATTGCGGTACGCTTCAGATCATTGAGGTCCCGAAGGACCTCGCAAAATATTACCCTTCGAACTATCTCTCATTCGACGCGGAAAGCCCCGTAGGACGAACGGCCTTACACCGCCTGGCAGCACGCTTTGTCGGAAGATATTATCTTACGGGGCGCGGCGCTATCGGCAAGTTATTGACGCGGCTCGAGCCCCGGTTCGGTAATCACTATCCTGAATCTATTCGCCGAGCCGATCTCGCCCTGAATTGGAATTCCCGTATTCTCGACTACGGATGCGGGGCCGGCCGGCTCTTGCTCTCGCTTCATCACTTCGGTTTTCGGGATCTAACCGGCGCAGATGCGTTCATCGAGCGTGATATCGAATACCCGTCAGGCGTAAAGGTGCTCAAAAAGCCGCTCTCCGAGCTCACCGGGCCCTTTGATCTGATAATGCTTCACCATTCCTTCGAACACCTGCCCGAGCCTAGAAAAGAATTAAGGGAAATAAAAAGGCTGCTCGCGCCCGGCGGGACCTGTTTGATCCGTATCCCGGTAGCGGCCGGGGCTTGGAAGGAATACGGTACCGATTGGGTTCAGATGGATCCGCCGCGCCATTTGTATCTTTATTCGGAACGCGCGATGAAAGACCTGGCAAGGGAGGCCGGATTCGAAGTGTCGGCGGTGGTCTATGACTCCACCGGCTTCCAGTTCTGGGGAAGCGAACAATATCGCCGGGATATGCCGCTTGTTCCCGAGGGCGGCAGCGGCCGGTTCGAGCCGTCAGCGATCTTTACAAAGGAGAAGCTTGACGAGTGGGAAACCCGTGCCCGTGAGCTCAATGCGAGCGGCGAGGGCGACGCCGCGTGTTTCTATCTCAGGCATCCTCGGCAATGACCGTTTCCCATTCAAGCAACGGGCGTACCGCTCCGGGAATGCGCCCGGCGGCATCTCCCCGTGCCCCGTCGCCGTCCGGCGTGTCGATCACCGTAAAAGTAACGGCGTCGCGGGCCGAGAAATGCTCCTCTGCCGGCGCGTGGCCGGCAAAACTAACGGTCACAAAAAATGCTCCCTCGGAAAGCAAATTCCCTGGTATCCACGCCGTGCTGGTGTAAACCCCAGGGGAGCGCGGACGTTCGCGCCACCCGCTCGCCCAGTCGTGGGATACAAAGATGGTTGCCCCTTGGTCATTATTGAGCTGGATCGCAGGAACAGCGGTCTTGCCTCCGCCAAGCACCCGATACCTAACTTCTATTCCGACCGGCCGGCGTATGTCCACGGTAGGCAAGATCCGGCCGTCGCTTCCGGTGACCCTCGCGGAAAGAAGCCGGGCAAAGCCGTTTCCCGGCGCAGTATCATCGTCCGCCCATTCGCCCGTCGCTCCCGTACGGGATTGCTCGTGGATATAGTCGCTTATAACGGAACGTGTCTCGCCGTCTCGCACGATGCTCCCGTCACGAAACCAGATAACCCGCCCGCAGAGCCGCGATATCGCCTGCATGTCGTGCGAGACGAACAAGACCGTCCGCCCGGACCTGCCAACGTCCCGCATCTTCGCAAGACATTTTCGCTGAAAGCCGACGTCGCCGACGGCCAGCACCTCATCGACGATAAGCACTTCCGGTTCCAGATGTGCCGCGATCGCAAACGCCAGCCGCATATACATCCCGCTCGAATAATGCTTGACAGGAGTGTCGAGAAATTCCTCTATCTCGGAAAAATCAACGATCTCATCGAATCGGCGCTCGATCTCGGTACGGCGCATCCCAAGGATCGCACCATTCAAAAAGATGTTCTCGCGGCCGGAAAGTTCCTGGTGAAACCCTGTGCCGACCTCCAGCAGGCTGCCGACTCGACCACTGATCTCGGCATATCCCGACGTAGGTTTGGTAATGCGCGAAAGTATCTTCAGGATCGTCGACTTCCCAGCGCCATTGTTCCCGATTATGCCCAGCGTCTCCCCTTCGTCGACGTCGAAACTTATATCCTTAAGCGCCCAAAGCTCGCGTTTGGCAGCCCGCCCGGATTTGCCCGTCAGCAGGCCCGAAAAGAATTCTCGTGCGGAATAGGGCTGTGAACGCCCGTAATAATATCGCTTAGAAATGTTCTCGACCTTTATCATTCCGGCTTCAGATAACGTCCGCGAATTCGTCCTCCATCCGCTTAAAAATGAGCAGCGAACCGACCGCGATCGCGGCCAGCGAAGCCAGCGACACCAGGATCGCCGGCCAATCGAACGGCATCCCGAAAATCGAACTGCGAAAGCCCTCGATGATCCCCGTCAGCGGATTGACAGCAAAGACGAGCCGCCATTTTTCCGGAAGGATCGTCGAGGGATAGAAGACCGGCGAGGCGATCATCCATACCTGCAGCAGAAACGGCAGCGCGAACTTAACATCGCGAAACCTTACGTTCAATGCCGAAAAAAGTGTTCCGAGCGAAACAGCCTGAACAACCGCCAGAAATAGGAATAGAGGTGCGAGCAGGGCCTCAAGCCCGGGAAACGTCCCGTAATACGCCATCAGAATGGCGAGTATCGCGATACTGAAGATCAAGTCAAAGAGGCCCGCTAGAGACGCAGCGATCGGCACTACCAAACGCGGGAAATATACCTTCGTAACCAGGCTGGTGTTATTTACAAAACTCGTGCTCGCCATCGAGATCGAGTTGTGTACGAACAGCCATATCATCAACCCGCTCAGCGCGAATAACGGATAGGGAATGTCACGGGTATCAAAGCGGGCGAAGACGCCAAAAAGGATCGTGAATATCGCTGTCGTCAGGACCGGCTGAAGGACAGCCCACAATACTCCGATCGCAGTTTGCTTATAGCGGATCTTAACATCGCGCCAAGTGAGAAAATAGAGCAATTCGCGATAAGCCCACACCTCGCGTAGCTCGAGGTTTATCCATTTCTCACTCGGGCGGATCCGTGTTATCTCGTTCGAAAGCATTGCTTTTCGGCCAAGCTAGTAAGTATAGACAAATCGGGCTGTACGTGCATCACACGGCTAAAACTAGCATTTGCCCCTCACGAGATAAATACAACAATCGGGCCGCCCTGAGCATCATATCTTCGCAATTTCGCAAAATTTGTTATCATTGTAAGCTTCTAACCTGCAAAGATCATGAAATATATAAGCAAAGCAATATTAATGGCAGCGGTGTGTGTCTTTGCGTCCGGGGCAGTTTTTGCACAGACAAGCACATTTTCCGACCCGAGTGTGGAATACACGTTCGAGATTCCCGATGAGCGTTGGAATATGACCGTTCGGCCATCCGACAGCAACACGAGCCCTGAGTTCGTTTTCGTCGACCGCAATGACGGATATTTTACGATCCGAAAGACCACCGCGTCGCCCGACACTCCGCTTAGCGATGTTATTCGCGAAGAGGAACAAAAGCTGCAGTTTATGCGGGGATATGTCGCCGGGCGTGAAGAGAACTTCCGCGGAAAGCTTTCAGGCACAATATTTAACTTCGAGTTCGTCGAACGTGGCCGGCCAAAAAGCGGCAGGTTCTATTTTCTCAGGTCCGGAAGCACGGTGTACATCCTCCGATTCACCGGTTACCGTGACAAGCTCCGTTCGATCCAGCACTTTACCGATTCAATTGCCCGAACGTTTTCCGTGAGTTGATGCGTTCGTTAGCGACACCCCCAAGCCGGCCTCGTGCCGGCTTTTTCTTGTTCACTTCGTCCGCACCAAAATTCCCCACCTCCGCCCCCCGCGCTGGTCAAATCCGTAATATTCGCTATATTTAATAGGGTTTCCCACCTAAGGGTCCATGGCACGGGTGTTGCTCCCATTTTGATTCCGGCCCTGCACCAGATTCCGTTTTTACTCTCGAATTTACGATACGGGCAGCCGGCTTTTTCGGTAACCTCACTGACTATGAACGAAAGTACTGCGCGAACCTACAAGATGCTGATCATCGATGACGAACAGTTCGTCCGCGATATCTTGCAGGATCTTTTCTCAGAACGATTCGAATGTCGGACCGCGGCGTCCGCCGCCCAGGCACTCGAGCATATCGAAAACGAGAAGTTCAGCATCGTTCTGAGCGATATCGATCTCGGCGGTATGAGCGGCATCGAGGTCGTCCCGCGCATTTTGAAACGATCACCCGACACCGTCGTCGTTATGATCAGCGGCAATCAAACTATCGATGTCGCCATCCAGGCGATGCGAGTCGGTGCCTTTGACTACATCCGCAAGCCGTTTGAGATAGATTTTGTTGAGCTTGCGGTAAAGCGGGCTTTCGATCATCACAAGCTTTTGGCGGGAAAACGCCTCTATGAAGAACAGCTCGAAAATCTCGTCCGCCAGCGAACCGATCAGCTGAATCACCTTGCATATCACGACCCGCTCACAGACCTGCCGAACAGGATACTCTTCCGCGATCGCCTCGAGCAGGCGATGATAACCGCCCGCAGCGATGAAGAAGTTATATTGATACGGCTTGCGATCGACGGGTTTCAGAAGCTGCAGGATGCCCTCGGCCACGCCCGTGCCGATAAGATCTTGAGCGAGGCCGCGGGGCGGCTTGCGGCTGCGATCGACGACGACGTGACCCTGGCACGCATCGAAAGCGGCGAGTTCGGGCTTCTGCTTGCCGGAACCGGCGGAGAGCGCGACATTGCGGCTTTTGTCGAAGATCTTCAAAGCGCCCTGCAGCCGCCGATCGCATCCGACGAGAACGAGATCTTTTTGACAGCAAGTGTGGGGATAAGCTGTTTCCCGGCGGATGCGGCCGATCCTGATAAACTGATCAAAAACACCAGCGCTGCACTCTTGCAGGCACGTGAGGACGGCGGCGGCAGCTATCAATTTTACTCGGACGGAATGAATGCCGAGGCCGAGCGTCGTCTCGCCATGGAGCAAAATCTCAGGCGCGCTGTCGAGCGCGGAGAGTTCGAACTTCATTATCAACCGAAAGTCGATGCCGAATCTCGCCGTATTACTGGGGTCGAGGCACTCGTCCGCTGGCGGCATCCTGAACTCGGAATGATCTCCCCCGCGGAATTCATACCGCTCGCCGAAGAGACCGGCGTGATCGTACCGCTCGGCGAATGGGTGCTGCGCGAGGCGTGTGAGGCAACTCGCCGTCTTAACGAGCGAGGATTCGATATCAGCGTCGCGGTCAATTTTTCCTTACGCCAGCTGCACCAGGACCTGCTCGTCGAAAAGGTCCAGCAGACCCTCGAACAAACGGGCCTCTCGGGCAGCTTCCTAAATCTCGAGATCACGGAAAGCTCCCTGATGCGCGATATGAATGCAGCGATGGAAACGCTAACCGATCTCCGCGATCTGGGCATCAGGATCTCTCTAGACGACTTCGGCACCGGTTACTCGTCGTTTGGGCATTTGAAACGCCTCCCGATTGACGTCCTAAAGATCGACAAGTCTTTCATTCGTGACGTGACCACCGACCCGGATGACGCGAGCCTGACGATGGCGATGATAAGCCTTGCCCACAACCTGAGGCTCAGGGTCGTTGCCGAAGGCGTCGAGACAGAGGATCAAGTCCGTTTTCTCGATCTTCTTCGCTGTGATGAGTATCAGGGTTACTTTTTCAGCCGGCCGGTGCCGCTCGACGATCTGATAATCTTGCTTGGTGGCCGGGATCAGAACGCCGGGTCGGCCCGCACTGCAGATGCTTGAAGCGGGTAAAGATGCCCGGCACCTGGTGTCCCACATTTCCCCACCCTCTTTGTTTCGCGTCACAGCTCCCGACCGCGTCATTTCAGTAACCGGCTGACATCATACGAGTTAGCACGACACAGGAGGTTTGGCACGACCCTTGCTTCTATCTATTGCAGATGCGAAAAGCATCACCGGCGTCAGAGGCCGAAGTTGATTGACAAGTTAAAACGGCTCGATGGCTACGGCGGAACCGCTCCCACAGGTTCTATGATCAAGTAGAACGGTCTCCTATTTCATATGCCATAAACGTAAGCTCCTATATTCTGTGTCTACCTTCCACAACGGTCATTCACTCCTTGTGACCACGATCGGCAAGCACTAACCCCTTGGCGATAACGAGCGGTGCGGACAGCAGGCAAGTTTTTTCGCACCGCTCCTCCCATTTTCTTTATGCGGTAACCTCCGCCGTATACGAGAAAGGCCTCCCACGCCTTTCGCAAACGCAGCAAGTCCTCCTTTTGTCCGATTAGCCCCGTTGATCACTGATCAGCGGGGCGTTTTTTATTTGATCACATCGCCTGATGGCGATCGTATTCGATGGTGGTTGCGTAAGCGGCGGGACATCCGGGCGAGTTTCCGGCGCCAAGCTTTTCAAGAACCGTGACCTGCTCATCCAGCAGTCCGGCGATCGAGCCTATCAATTCCGCCGGCGGTTCTGAGCTGCAGGTCCGGTTAAGTTCCTGGAGCATCGTGGCGGCGTCTTTCAATAGGCCCGCGAGCTGGGTTTGCCGAGAACGCAGTATGGCGTGGTCGGCCCTCTGCTTTTGCTCGAGGCGACGCTTACTCACCATCCAGACGATCTTTGCCACAAGGTGCGTCAATAATGAACGTTCCGTAAGGCAATCGTCGGCGCCGGCCGCCATCGCATCAAGAATGTTCTGCGCATTGTGGTATGACTTCGCGATCATCACGAAACAGACCTCGCCGAGCCTTGCATCCGTTCGAATTGCGCGGCAGACATCAAGCCCGGTCATATCGTGGAGCCCCATTTCACAGAGCACCATGTCGGGCCGTTCCATCCGCATTGCTCGGAGCCCTTCGCGGCCGCCGGAGGCGAACGCCAGGCCAAAGCCCGAACGTTCGAAAACGTCGAACATTTCGCTAAGCCTTTCGAAATTGGAACCGATCACTAACAGTTTTATTGGGTCGGGGGAGCTTTGCATAACTCATAAGGAGAATGCAAACTATGTGCCGCGTCCTCAAACTCGAAATGCTAGGTAAATACAGGGCTTGAGGCCAACGAGAAGTCTTAACTGGGGCAAAATGCCCCGGCATAGCAGGCTATTCGGAACGCGAGATTATGCGTGACAGCGTCTTACGATCGATGTTTAGAATGCGGGCGGCCGCCTGTTTATTCCCCCCGGTATGTGAAAGAACCCGGCGAACGTAAGCGGCCTGCATCTCGGCAAGTGGCAGAAACTCTCCATCCGCCCCGAGATCGCCGTCGGCGTTGCTTACACCGCCGGCACCGGTACCCTCAAAGCTGCTCACCCGTTCAGGCAAATGTTCGGGATAAACAATATCATCCGCCATCGAGACAGCGTGCAGGATCGTGTTTTCAAGCTCTCGTACATTGCCGGGCCAATTATATTTCTTCAACTGTTCGAGAGCCGCTTTAGAAAATCTGAGCGAGTTCGCGTCCCTCTTTCGCACCTGTCCGGCGAAATGTTCGGCGAGCAGCGGGATGTCCTGTCCCCGCTCCCTCAGCGGCGGCAGCGAGATGGTCACCGCATTAAGCCGGTACATCAGATCCTGCCGAAAGCGGCCCGCTTCAACTTCCGCTTCTATCGAACGATTTGTCGCCGCGATCACCCTTACATCGACCTTTAGCGTGCGGTTCGACCCGACTCGCCGAACCTCCCCTTGCTGCAGCGCCCGAAGCAACTTAACTTGGAAGAGCGGGTTCGTCTCTGTGATCTCGTCGAGAAAGATGGTGCCGCCGTCAGCTTGCTCCCAGAGGCCGACACGTTCGGCGCTCGCCCCTGTGAACGAACCCTTCGAGTGTCCGAAGAGTTCCGATTCGATAAGATCGACCGGTATCGCTCCGCAATTTACGGCGACGAAGGAGCGATCCGCACGTGGGCTGCGGCGATGGATAGCGGATGCGACGATCTCTTTTCCCGTGCCGGATTCGCCCGTGATCAATACTGGAAGGGTCGAGGGGGCGACGCGGCCGACCATCTTTAGGCACTCAACAAATGCGGGGCTCTTGCCGATCAGAGGGATGTCTGAGCGATATCCCGGGTCCGCATCTGTCTCCGTCGACGAACGCGATGAGGAGCGCAGCTTTAGCTGCTCAAGAACGCGATCAGATATGTTGATCACGTCGTTGACCTCGAAGGGCTTTACGAGATAATCGAAGGCGCCGATGGCCGTTGCGTCGAGAGCGCCGGCGGCAGAACCCCTGCCTGTCATCAGAACGACCCGTGCCTGCGGCTGTTCGGCCGAAAAGCGCCTAAGCACCTCATACCCGTCAGCTTTTTCCATCACAACGTCGCAAAAGACGAGCTCAAAATCCGCATCTTCAAGCAGATCGAACGCCTGCTCGGCTGATGCAGCGCTTGTGACGGTCCAATTCTCCTCGCGAAGAATATCGGCAACAAAATTTCTTATTTGGGGTTCGTCGTCTACGACCAGTGCATTCGTGGGATGCTTCATATCTAATCAGTGTCCAGAATTATACACGCCCCATATGGTGTATGTCGATTATCGGGGAGCTTAACTGCTTTGCCCGCGGGTGTAAAAATACTACAATCGATAGAGATGACCGCCTCAGCCCGGGGCGGCGGTACAAGCAGGCATCGTTGAAGCATAGCTATCGGCGAAGCGTTGATTGTCGGATCTGGGCCTTTATCACATCATCAAATTCGGCGAGTATACGTTGATCCCAGCGTCCCGGCTGTTCGCATCCGTCCCGCTGCCGTTGCCGAGAGGTGCTTCCTCTTTTGCTCGTTTTCAAGGTTCCCCATAACCATGGAAAAACTAAAGCTCCTATTGATCGAAGATCGCGTCGGTGATGCTCAAGAGCTGTTACGCCGCCTGGCGTCGTACGGATACAGTGTTGAGGTCCTCAAAAGCTCCGATCTTTCGGTCGGTTCCGCAAAGGCGGGCATCGATGCCCTGGTCACGGGCGATGCGAGTGACGCGGCAAGGATAGACGCCTTAGCGGAGTCCGAAGAAGATTACCGGGGGCTCGTCAAGGCGATGACCGCATACGTCTGGCAGCTCGACGAGCGTGGAAATCTGAAAGAGTTTCCGCGGTGGTGGGTCGACCTGACGGGACAGGGTTATGAAGAGAGCCGTAACTACGGATGGACGGAATTTATTCATCCGGAAGACCGGGAAGACGTTAAAGAGAAATATGTCATCGCTCTTGAAACTAAGACACCCGTCGCACTAACCCTCAGGCTGCGCGATAAAGCAGGTGCATATCGTTGGTACGCCGCACGCGGACTGCCCTTCTTTCGGCCTGACGGAAGCTTTAGAAAGTGGATCTGCACGCTCTCCGACATAACTGAAAGGATGGTCGCCGAACAGGAGCTTCGAGCGTCCGAAGAACGCTACCGAGCATTGGTTCTTGCCTCGGCGCAGGTCGTCTGGACTGCGCGGGAGGATGGCTCCAGCGAGGATATATATCGCTGGCTCAGCAAGTTGTCCGGAACAAAGATCAGCTCGGTTGCGGAGATCGAAGCGCTGATGCACCCTGAGGACATTGAGCCGGCCCGAGCCGCCTGGCGCCGCGCCGCCGCCGATCGCCGGATATTCGAGTATATTTGCCGGTTCAAAACATCCGAGGAAGTTTATCGTTATTTTGCCGCCCGGGCCGTACCCTTGTTCGATGCGGGCGGTGCTTTCCGAAAATGGATCGGCACCTTTACGGATGTCTCCGAACAGGTCGAAGCCAGGCAAGCACTCGAGCGGAACGAGGTTCATTTGCGGACGATCGTCGAGGGATCGCCCGAGTGCATTAAGATCCATACCGTTGACAGCATACTTCTCGACATGAACCGCGCGGGGCTCGACATGATCGATGCCGACTCGCTCGAATCTGCCGTGGGTGAAAACATCGAACGGTTTCTCACCTCTGACGACGATATCCAACGCTTTCGCCGGATGAGTCGAAAGGTCCTCAACGGCGAACCTCAAAGTTCCGAGTTCAAAATAAGGTCGCTCAAAGGGGTTGAGCGATGGGTCGAGACCCATTCGGTTCCGATGAACGAACCGGGTGAAGGGCCTCGCAATATTCTGTCCGTTACACGCGACATCACGGCGCGAAAGACTTCCGACGAGGCTCTGCGAAAGAGCGAAGAAAGCTTCCGCGAGTTGGTCGAGAATGCCAACGACTTGATCTATACCCACGACCTCGAGGGCAACTTCACCTCGCTGAACCGCGCCGGTGAAAGGATCACCGGCTACCCGCGTGAGGAGGCCCTCAAGCTCAACTTAAAGGACGTGGTCGCCCCGGAGTTCCTCGAGCTTGCCAAGCGGAAGACCATGGAAAAGATCCAGGGGGGGGCCTCCGCGACGGCATATGAAACAGAGATCGTCCGAAAGGACGGCAAACGCGTCACCTTGGACGTCAGCACTCGGCTGGTTTATGAGGACGGCAAGCCCGTGGGCGTTCAGGGCATTGCACGCGACGTCACAGAACGTCGTGAGGCACAGGAGGCATTGCGAAAAAGTGAACAGCTTCTCCGAGTGGTCACCGATACGGTACCCGCCCTGATCACTTATTTCGACACCGGTTTGGTCTGCAGGTTTGCAAACGGGTATTACCTTGATTGGACCGGAAAATCTCGCGGTGATGTCGTCGGCAAGACCTTGCGTGAAGTGGTTAGCGAAGGTTCATATGCCGGCCTCGAAGCCGAATTTCAAAGAGCCCTCGCCGGTGAAGAATTTACGATCGAACGCAACGCATTGCTCGAACGAGCCGGCCATACGGGTGCTGAGCCGAGTTTCCTAAGGGTGAGCTATGTTCCCGACCGGGCCAGCGACGGGTCGGTGTTGGGCGCATATGCCTTTGTCATCGATCTTACTGAGACAAAGCTCGCGCAAGACGCGCTCCGCCGCAGTGAGGAGCAGCTCGCTCAGGCCCAAAAGCTTGAGTCCATCGGCCGGCTCGCGGGCGGCATTGCCCATGATTTCAACAATATGCTGACGGCTATCAACGGCTACAGCGAGTTGACCCTGCGAAAACTCGACGCGAACGACCCGCTTCGTCGCAACATCGAGGAGATCCGCCGAGCGGGCGCACGGTCAGCAGAACTCACCAGTCAATTGCTCGCCTTTAGCCGCCGCCAGATCATGCAGCCGCAGATCTTGAGCCTGAACCACTCGATCGAGGAAACGGCCGTGATGCTCCGCCGGCTTATTGGCGAAGACATCGACCTTTCGCTGGATCTCGGCACCGACATCAAGATGGTCAACGCCGACCCCGGCCAGCTTGCTCAGATCTTGGTGAACCTCGTCGTCAACGCACGCGACGCGATCGAATCGAAAGGCTCGATCGTTATCGAAACGCGCGGCCGGACCATCGACGAGGCCTATGCCCGAAGCCATCCCGGCACGCGGCCGGGCAAGTATGTGATGCTTGCCGTTAGCGATGACGGAGTGGGCATGGATGAAGAGACGCGAAAGTACATCTTCGAGCCATTCTTTACGACGAAGGACCCCGGCAAGGGCACCGGCCTCGGCCTTGCGACCGTTTACGGCATCGTCAAACAATCCGGCGGCAACATCTGGGTCTACAGCGAGAAGGGGCACGGAACGACCGTTAAGGTATATTTCCCGGCGGTCGAGGCGGCCTCTGAGATCCACCGGCCGCCAACGGCTTCAGCCGATTTTCACTTCGGTCACGAGCGCATTCTTCTTGTCGAAGATGAGGCGGTCGTCCGCAATCTTGCCCGCGAGGTGCTTGAATCGTGCGGGTACACCGTCATGGAAGCCAAGAACGGACGACATGCGCTTGAGGTCTGCGATAACGGTGCGCTCGAGATAGACCTGTTAATGACCGACGTCGTGATGCCGGAAATGGGCGGTCGTGAGCTTGCTGACAAGATCGAGGTCCTTTACCCGAAGGTAAAGATACTTTTCACATCCGGATATACAGATAGCGCCGCCGTTCGGCAGGGGATACTCGAGGAAGGTACCAACTTCCTCCCGAAACCGTTCACATATGACGAACTCGCCCAAAAGGTGCGTGACCTGCTCGATACGGAGGGTAACGGCCGACGCGTCAGCCGAGTGTGACCATTATCGTCGAAGCGCGGGGAATGACGTAAGCCGCGCTTTCCGCATCCCCTATCGCGGAACCGAGGTCCGGGCATTTGGTCATTCGCATCGCCGACGCGTCCGCATCCGATATCGAGGAAACCAGTCGTACATCGAATGCTTCAGTTTTTTTCAGTATGCTCCACGCGGTTTGTCCGCTGACCTTGTAATCCTGACGAAGCCGTTCGCCCAGCTCCGCCGAGTCAGCCGCATTGAACCAATTCATCAGATCGCCCCGTCCCGGGCCCTCAGGACACTCAGCAAGCAAAACGATCCGGCCGCCGGGCATACACGCCTTTGACGCGACATCCAGTGCTTTGTGCGCCTGGATCATATCAATATCGTAAGGCGATCCGCCGGCCGAGGCGATCACAAGCGGTCGAAGCTCACCGATCTCTATCGTGTGCGATTTAGCATAAGAATCGCACGCGGCCCGGTGGGCCGATTGCCAGTCCCCCGCAAAGACCGCTGCAGCAGCTCCCGCATGATCCACAACCGTGTTTATCGAAAACGCCGGCGGTGCAGCCGAGACGGCCTCAACGAAGGCTTCGTGCACCGGATTTCCCTCAAGTATGCCCGGCCCGACACCCTCCGCTCTCGCCGCATTCTCAAAATCAAATGCCAAGCGATGAGTCGCGGCGGTGGTTTCCACAGACGCGAGCCCGGGGCATATCAGTTTTCGCCCGCCGCCAAACCCGGCGAAGTAGTGAAAGTTGATTCCGCCGACGATGATCGTGTGATCAAAATCGAGCAAGGCACGATTTAGTTCGATCGGCGAACCATCTCGAAGTGTACCCGCCTGCACGAGACGGCCCTGGTCGCCCACGCCCGCAATACGCAACAGATCGCGCGGCGAATGGTCAAGCATCTTTATGCGTTGGGCGATGAATGGCGTGACGATCTCAGCTTTTTCTTCTGGGGTTGTGGGCCGGTGGATCCCGGTTGCGAAGATGATCGAGATATCGTAGGCAGCGACGCCCAGGGCGATCAGCCGGCGAACCAACAGATTGACGATCTGTCCTGCAGCTGCACGCCGAGTTGCATCCGGAACAACGATCAGAACGGTCTCGCCCGCTCCAACGATCTCGTCCAGCGACGGCGAATCGATCGGCCGGTCAAGAGCTTCCCCGATCTCGACGTCGGACAACGGCGGGATCACAGGAGCGTCGAGCAACTTGTATTGCGTCGCATCAACCTCGATCGGAATGTGCGAAGCGACGTATGGTAGGTCGATCGTCATGCGGTGGTGCGCCCCGCCGGCTCAAAGCACTTCGTGCCAGTTTCACATACATACACTGCCTCGGCCTCGTTGTCCAAGGTCTCCATCTGGATCGTTAGGTGCTCTATGCCGAAACGCTGCCGGAGCCCGTCCCGAACGCGAACCAACAGCTCTGAGTGCGAGATGGAAGTGTCGTGCGTAATATGTGCCGAAAGGGCGTCGATGCCTGACGAGATGGTCCAAACGTGCAGGTCATGGATCCCCTCAACGCCGTCGGTAGCAAGTATATGGTTCTCGACCGCCGAGAGATCGATGCGACGCGGTGTCCCCTCCAGCAAAACGTTCACCGATTCCAGGATCAGCCGCCACGCCCCGACTATGATGATCACGCTGATGACGACGCTCGTCACCGCATCGGCCCACAGCCAGCCAAAGAATATGATCGCGAGCCCGGCGAGGATCGCTGCGATCGACCCCAGCATGTCGCCCATTACGTGGAGCCACGCCCCCCGCATGTTCAGATCGTGTTGATGATCGGAATGCAGAAGCGATGCGGCGATGATGTTGACGACCAGTCCGCCGGCCGCAACCAGTGTCATCTGTAGCCCCATCACCTCGGGCGGCGATTGCCAGCGTTCGACCGCTTCAAAGATGATCCAGATCGACAGCAGGGCGAGGACGATGCCGTTTACAAAGGCCGCCAATATCTCGATGCGGTAATATCCGTAGGTCTTTTTCGATGTTGCCGGCCGGGAGGCGAAATTAAAAGCAAATAGGGTTAATGCAAGTGCACCGACGTCCGTGAGCATATGCCCCGCGTCGGCAAGCAGTGCGAGCGAATTGGTCAGCCAGCCGCCGACCGCTTCCGCCACCATGTAAACAAAGGTGATCGCGAGCGCGATTCGGAGACGCACAAGGCTGCCGGCGGAACGCCTCTCATTTGCATGTGAATGGCCCGAACCCACGACTGCCTCCTCGTCAATATCGCCTCAGCACCGCAGAATTGCGGAGCGAAATGACAAAGCCGGCACGATTTCCTCGATCGTCCCCTACCTCGACAGGGGCTTCTGAGGAACGGGACGAGATCTGGATACGGAATGAGCCGTCCGAGCCGGCGAAAACCTCTCTACCCTGGGAGCGGACCAGCATTCCCGGCTGGGTTCTGCCGGCGATGATATAAACGCTCCCGCCGACTCGCTCAACATTCCACTCGGCGACATCGATCCCCGAACCCGCTCCGCCGCGGACCACCGTAAAGCGGCTGGGTTCGCTCCACTCGCTGACTTGCCCCGACCGCGCCGAACCCTTTAGCCGCCAATAATAGTTTCCCGGCGTGAGTCCCGCCATGCGAAATTCACGGCCCGTAACATCTCCGCGATCGATCATTATCGAGTCCGATGCGAAATACGGCGACCTTGCCACCTGTATCTGGTATGCCGCCGCTCCCCCCGCGTCCTCCCACGCAAATCCCACATTGACGCCGCCGCCACTGTCGGCGATCTGTCCCTGATTTGGCGGCGAAGTAAGCCGCGGAGGCAGAAGGAGCTGCTCGCGATCCGAAAGCCTTCCGCCGCGGATCGCGGCAAATTCGTTCGCGGCGATCTCGGCACTGTCGCCGCCGATCGTCGTTTCGACGCTGCCGCGCGAGATTCGGATCTCACCGCCGTTCGCCCGCGGGTCGGCGTTAAAGCTGGCGTCCGTTTCCGGCCTTAGGCGCGTCTCTGATTCGAGCATCTCGACGACGTTCTCGCCGTCGGTCTGGTCGGTTCGAACATTAAGCTGCCCGTCGTCGAGCGCCACACGCACGTTTCGTCCGCCGAAGAGCGATGAGTTGTCCCGAATGACGACCGTACTATTAGGCCGTACCGACAAAACGGAGCCGTCGATCATCTGAACGACCGCTCTGCCGTCCGCTTGAGTTTGTATGGTATCGCCCGCCGCGGCGTAAGTTTCGCGAGTAACGACCAGCGTTTCACGCGTCGCGGCACGTGTTATTCGCACATCGCCTTCGAACGAGATTATTCTCGCAGCATCTTTGGGAATATCTGAAAGCTCGACCTGTGAGAACCAGTCATACCGGATCGCGAACCAACCCGTTATCGTCAGCCCCACCGCAAGGATGACCAGCGCGACCAGGCCATAGATCGTGCTGCGGCGGATCCGCCACCATTCCAGATAGAACTTGCGAAACTTATTGGGATTTTCGTTTTCCATCTGTTTCGGATTCGAGGATCTCCTGAGCGGCATCCGGTGCCAATGTGTCTTCCTTTTTTGTCGGGAAGATGAGAGAAAGAATGATCGAGAGTGCTATGGCCGTAACGACCACGCCTAGCGAGATATTGATCACTTCGTCCTTATACTCGCCTTCGATGAACAGCTTAGCATGATGCTCAAGCACCGAACCGCTGCCTTCGCCGCCCGCCCACAGATAGGCCTCGACGAACAGGGGCAATAACATTTTAACCCCGATAAAGGTGAGTATAAAGGCCAAGCCGGTCTTGAGGTAATGGAAACGGTCCGCGATATCCGCGAGCAGGAAGAAAAATGTCCGCAGCCCCAGTATCGCAAAGATGTTCGAGGTGTAAATGATGAATCGGTCCGTCGTGATGCCGAAGATGGCGGGTATAGAATCCACGGCGAAGATGAGGTCCGTAAATTCGACGACGATCAGCACCAGCAAAAGCATCGTTCCCGTGCGGACGCCGTTGCGTTTAACGAAGAATTTATCCTCGTGATACGTCTTTTCGATGCGGATATACCGCGTCGCCAAACGTACGATCCCGCTCTCCGTAGGGTCAAAATCATCGTCGGTTTCGCTGAACATCTTGAGCCCCGTATAGACCAGAAATACGCCGAAGATGTAGATGATCCAGTGAAAGCGCTCCACCAACTCCGCTCCGGCAAAGATCATGATCATTCGCATTCCGAGCGCACCCATGATCCCCCAAAAGAGCACGCGGTGCTGATACTCCTTCGGCACACGGAAATAGGAAAAGATCAGAAGAAAGACGAAGAGATTATCGACCGAGAGCGAAAGTTCGATCAGGTAGCCGGTGAAGAAGACCTGAGCGTGCTGGCGTCCGAATTCGTACCAGACGAACGCATTAAAAGCGAGTGCCAGCGATACCCAAACCGCGGCCCAGATGAACGTCTCTTTTCGGCTGGGAGCGTGAGCCTTCCGGTTAACGATCCCGATATCAACAAAGAGTGCCGTGAGGACAACGCCGAAAAAGAGCAGCCAGTGCCAGGTTTCGTAAGTGATCTCGCTTGTTAGCATAAAATTGTGCCCGCCCGTCCGGTCGTGGGAAGCCATGCGACGGGCAGGCCCGAAACACAGATTCTACCGCAAAACCCTGTTAGAAACTATACCCCGGCCAAGTGTGTTGCCGATGAATTGGGAACTTCTTACAGGCCCGGCCACGGCTCATCTCGCCGGGAACAGAACTTTTCTGCACAGGAACAGATCTCTTTCTGGGAAGAATAGAACTTTTCTCGACGCGAACAGAACTTTTCCTGGCGAAAATAGATCGTTTCTCAGCGGGAATAGATCTTTTCTTGGCGGGAACAGAACTTTTCTTGGCGGGAACAGAACTATTCTCGGCGGGAATAGATCTTTTCTTGGCGGAAATAGATCTTTTCCTGACGAAAATAGTTCTTTTCTTGGCGAGAATAGATCTTATATCGGCAAACTCAGACCTTATATTGCCGTGAGCAGGAGAGTGTAGATTTTTTTGTGTAAGTGGTCATATATAGCCGGATGATGTAGTGTTCGGCAGGGAGGAGAGAGATGACCACGGAGAGAGAGAAGAAGAAGCGGCCGAGGCGGAGGCCGACGGCGGAGGAGCGAGAAGCGGATGAGCAGATGGATCGGCTGCTAAGGGAATACAAGTCGCCCGAGGAGATCATCGGGGAGGGGGGGCTGCTGCAGCAGTTGACGAAGCGGCTTTTGGAGCGGGCGTTGGCGGCGGAGTTGACGGAGCACGTCGGGTATGAGAAGCATTCGGCGGAGGGGCGGAACAGCGGCAACTCACGAAACGGCAGATCAAAGAAGACGCTCAAGGGAACGTTCGGGACAATGCCGATCGAGGTGCCGCGTGACCGATCAGGGACATTTGAGCCGCAGATCGTGGGGAAGCATCAGACGCGGTTCACGGGCTTTGACAACGCTATCGTCTCGATGTACGCACGGGGGATGTCGACGCGGGAGATCCAGATGCACATCGAGGAGATCTATCAGGTGGAGGTGTCGCCGGCACTGATCTCGACGGTGGTCGAGGAAGTGATCGACGAGGTGCGTGCGTGGCAGGGCCGCGAGCTCGAGAATGTATATCCGATCCTTTATCTGGATGCATTGCACTTCAAGGTGCGGGACGCGGGACATGTCCGCAACAAGGCGGTCTATCTGGCGGTTGGCGTGAACCTCGAGGGGATAAAGGAAGTGCTGGGGTTGTGGATCGCACAGACGGAAGGAGCGAAGTTCTGGCTGCAGGTGGTCACCGAGCTAAAGAACCGGGGCGTCGAGGACATCTTTATCGCGTGTGTCGACGGGCTAAAGGGCTTTCCCGAAGCGATCGAGGCCGTCTTCCCGAAGACCGAGGTGCAGCTGTGTATCGTGCACATGGTGCGGCACTCAATGAACTATGTCGGTTGGAAGGAGCGAAAGCAGGTGGCGGCCGACCTGAAAGAGATATATACGGCGGCGACGGATGAGGCGGCTGCAAGGGAGCTTGAAGCCTTTGCAAAGAAGTGGGACGGACGCTTCCCCATGATCTCGAAAAGCTGGCGGGCGAACTGGCCGCGGATAGTGCCGTTCTTTGCCCACCCGCCCGAGATCCGAAAGATAATCTACACCACGAATATTATCGAATCGCTGAACAGATCTTTGAGAAAGGTGACGAAAACACGCGGGTCGTTCCCCAACGATGACGCCCTCCTGAGGCTGCTCTATCTGGCACTGAGGAATGTCACGAAACACTGGCATACCCGCCCGGTGCATGCCTGGCGCGACGCCCTCAACCGGTTCTTCATTGTCTATGAGGATCGAATGCCGCCCGGCAACCAACCCGGGTGAAACCACATCCGGGCCCCGGTCCCGCGTCGAACGGCAGAGCCTTCGGCCGGTGTGGGGGCGGGTACCCGCCCCCACACCAACAGACTCTTTAACAACCATGAACCTGCTACTTACACAAATGATTTGACACTACCGCCCCGAAAGAGATCATCCCCAACGGTCTTCAGACGGCCGCCCCTATCAAAAAATCTTGACACCAAATCCCGGCCTGTTATACGTTGAACCAGAAATTCGTTCGAAGTCCACGCTGAAGTTCTTCCG
>JAEWBM010000001.1 GCA_023391155.1 Acidobacteriota bacterium | reverse complement strand
CCTCCATTGTTTCCGATAACCATATCGCGATCAATTCCAACAACGGGGTTTCCCTCACTTCTACCGGCGGCAGCGGTAATATTTCTTTTCATTCGGACAACGTCATCTACCTTGAAGGGGCCCATGTCGACCTACTTCCCGGCACCAGGTTCCGTGTTCGTACAATGACCACCGGCACATATAACGAGATCTGTGCAAACGGCGACGGTTACTTTGGCTGGTGCGCCAGCTCTTCCCTTCGATACAAAAAGAATGTCGCCGATCTTGCATCCGCATCGAGCATAATCGGTCGACTCCGTCCGGTTACCTTTGATTGGATATCCAGCGACGAGCACGATATCGGCCTGGTTGCCGAGGAAGTAGCAGCTGTCGAACCGCTGCTTGCGATATATAACAAAGACGGAGAGGTCGAGGGTGTGAAATATAACCGCATCGGCGTGGTTTTGATCAATGTTGTGAAAGAGCAGCAGGAACAGATCGAGGCACAGCAAATGAAGATCGAGGAGCAAGAGGCTCAGATCCGTGCGATGAGAACTGTGATCTGTGAGCTAATGCCGGGGGCAAAGATCTGTTCGAACCAGGCGGCACCGAACGCACAAGAGGAGAAACAATGAAGAAGCTATTAACGGTCGTCGCACTCGTGTTGCCGCTGGTCTGCTCCGCACAGACGGGCGGGGGGTATGACGTGTCGCACTCTAACGTGCACGGGTCCGGACGCAGCTCGGGCGGTCAGTTCACCGTCGATGGCACGATCGGACAGGCGGGGGCAGGAACCGTGAGTTCCGAATCGCCTTTCTCGCTGCAGAGCGGCTTTTGGGCATTCGGCCCGTTTGCTCCGACGGCGGCACACGTGTCGATCAGCGGACGGGTCGCAAAGGCGGACGGTGCGGGGGTGCAGGGGGTCTATCTGCGGCTGCTTGCACCGGACGGCAGTGTTCGCCAGGCACTATCGAGCAGCTTCGGCTATTTCCGATTCGAGAGCGTCGAGGCGGGCCGGACGTATATCCTTTCTGCTCACAGCTCGCGATGGGGGTTCACACAGCCGGCGGTGGCCATCAATCTCGACAGCGATATCGCCGGAGTGGATTTTATAGCGGTCAGCCCACACTAAGCCCGCTGCCCTGTTAGGGTGCGCACCGTTCGCCACGCGCCCCTAACAGGTTCTTTATGTCGGAGCTGACTCCCCCCGATGCAACCAATTTAAAACCTCACCGCATCACAGCCGATAGTTTCGATAGGACATCTGATGCAAACCGTCCGGTGCGGATCGGCGCTCCTAAATTACTGATACAACTGAGGAAACCGTGATGTGTGAGAAGCTCTTCCCCGTGCTCGTACTGTGCCTGATCTGCGCCCTTTCGGCCGCCGGACAGACTGTTATTGAAAGTGAATCATCGGCAATCGCGTCGGACTGTGAGGTCATCGCACGCGTCGCCGTCGACTCGCAAACGGCATCGACCGTTCCCGTTCGGGTCGAGTTGGTCGACACCGCTGGGATCGTCGTTTCTTCCTTCAACAACCCGGGTGTTCAACTTACACCGGGCCGCCAGATCAAGGAGCTCAAACTTGAGATCGATGATGAATACGCGGATGACGACACCGATCTGGCGTGGTACCGCTTGCGATATCGTATCGGCGATGCCTACGGGATCATGTCGCTCTCTCAACTTGTCAAGGAACTTTTCGAGTTGAGGGTCATCGCTCCGGAGTTTGTCGCCACCGGTATCACATACCGCGCCCGCGTCCGGGCCGTTCACCCCTTCACGGGCGGGCCTGCCTCCGGTGTGGCCATCGAGGGGATGCTCGCACTTGGATTGTCAGACGGTGATGACGACACCCTCGAGCTTCAGGGTTTTGCGACAACCGATGCCGACGGCTTCGCAAATATCGACATCTCGATCCCTGCCGGTGTTCAATTTGACGGCAATGGAGATCTCACCGTGATCGGACGGCGCGATGGCATAGTACGCGAGGTCGAGGAGAGTCTCGACACGGACACCGATGATCTGAATTTTATGATGATGTCCGACAAGCCGATCTACCAGCCCGGGCAGGCCCTCAATGTGCGCGGGATCCTGTTAAAGGGTTCGGAGGCAATGACGGTTATGGCGGGAACCGAGCTCGACGTCCGTATATCGGATGAGGACAACACGCTGCTCTATCGCGAAAAGATCGTCACATCCGAGTTTGGCGTCGCATCGCTCTCGTGGGAAATTCCCGGAAACGTACCTTTGGGAAACTATCAGATCAAAGCCGGCGCGCCTAGCAACAGCGAGGTCGGTTTGCACCGCGTCAAGATCACTCGCTACGACCTTCCCAATTTTGTCGTCAGCGCCGAGTCCGATAGGCCGTACTACCTGCCCGCCCACCTCACAGCCGAGATCGAGATCAAGGCGGATTACCTCTTTGGCAAACCGGTTCCCGGCGGTAAGGTCCGCGTCGTGGAAGAAAACAGCCGTGAGTGGAATTGGAAAGAGCAGCGTTATGACGTTGAAGAGGGCGAAACAATTGAGGGCACGGCTGACCAGGACGGGAAATTTATCGCCCGGTTCGATCTGACCGACGCACATCGGGAACTGAGCGAAGACCGGTGGGAGCAATATAGGGATATCCGCCTTGCCGCCTACTACACCGACCCGTCCACTAATCGGACCGAACAGCGGCGCTTCGACGTGCGAGTCTCAGAAGAGCCGATACATGTGTATTTCATCAACGAATGGCGTTTCTCGCCGGAACTTGGCGTCGAAGCATATATCTCAACGTTCTATGCCGACGGCACTCCGGCCGAATGTGACGTAGAGATTCGCGGGCGGGAGGAAGATAGCGAAAGCCCCTTTAAGCGGGTTGCGACCCTTAGAACCAACTCACTCGGTGCCGGGAAGTTGTCTGTCCCGCGCCCTGATATCGGCCATCCTGATGACGATATTGAGTTGATCGCCGTTGCCCGTGACCGGAAAGGAAACAACGGAACGGCCAGAGAACTCGAGATACTTTTCAGCGATGAACCGGGAATACGTGTTTACACTGACAGATCGATCTATAAACCGGGGGAGACAATACGGGTAGAGATCGTCTCGACCGAGAAGGGCGCCACGGCCCATATCGATGTCGTACGTGGCCGGTCCGTTGTGGATTCACGTTTTGCCGTTTTAGTGGACGGCCGGGCGAAATTGGAAATCCCATACAGTGACAAATTTCGCGGGGAGCTAAAGATCGGAGCTTATCTGGAGAACGACGAGAATGAATATGTCACGGCCCACGCTCGCGGAGTGATCTTTCCGGCACGAGGCGGGCTTGAGGTTGCGGCGACATTTGATAAGGCCGTTTACAAACCGAACGAAGATGCATCTATCAGTATAAGCGTGCTTGACTCCCTCGGACGTTCGGTCCGAAGCGCTCTGGGAATTGTGATCATGGACCAGGCGGTCGAAGAGCGTGCGCGCACCGACTCTGAATTCGCCGGAATGTTTCGGGGTTGGGGGAAATGGCTAGGATACGGTGCCAATTTCGGCCGCATCAATGTAAAAGATCTTAATGAACTCGACCTAAAACAGCCCATTTCGGAAGAGATGCAGCTCGCTGCTGAGATCATTCTTTTTAACCCCGAATATGATCCGAATATCTTCCGGACGGACGGTTACGACGAGGAGGCGAAATACGTTTTCAGCCCCGTGATCAAGAAGCAGTTCGAGCCCCTTGCGGCTGCTCTCACGAAAGCCTTCAATACGCAAAACTACCTCCATCCGACCGATGGTGACGAGCTGCGTGACATACTCGGCCGCGCCGGTGTTGATCTGGACTCCATGTCAGACCCATGGGGCGTCCCTTATACCGCACACTTCTCGGTGGACAAGAAATTTAACACCGTCACCATTCGATCGGCCGGCCCGGACAAGACGATCGGCACATCCGATGATTTTGACGCTTACCGTGAGGATTTCGAGTATTTCACTCCCTTAGGCAACGCGATCGACACCGCCATCGAGAATTACCACAAACGAACCGGTCAATTCATTCGCGATCCCGAGACCCTGCTTAACGAGCTTGGTATGCGTCAGCTTCTTGACCGATACGGCCGCCCATATAAGATCACTTTTGAGGGCGAGCGGCGATTGCTTGTAACCAGAATCATAAGCCTGGGGCTCGATGGTGTCGAAAGCGAAAACACGTGGCGTGGTGACGATTTTGAGGTTTGGGCCAGCCGGATCGATCTTTTCGCCGACCTAAGGGTACGAATCAATAGGGCTCATGCGGGATTTGCGCAGGCCCCACTCACCGTAGAGCAGTTTCGCGAGGAACTTCGCAAGGCGGGCATCGACCTCGACGAGGTACGCGATGGTAACGGCGAGCCCGTTTATATAACCGAAACCCTGTCGTCTCGCTTTTGGGATCGAATTACCTTCGAAACCGTTCAGAACCATGGCGACGTAACGCGCCTCGTCCGCCGCATCGTTACGCCGGTGACACAGAGTCTCGTTAAATTCTCAATTATAGGTTCCGGCCGCGATCGCCGTGTGGATACCTACGACGATATAACCATTATGGAGATCGACCATGTTATTTCCGAACAGGCTCGCGATGATATCAAGCCGGTCGCCGTAGATGTTCCGCTCGGCGATGTGAAAGGAACCGGGGTGATCACAGGCACGGTTACCGACCCGGTCGGTGCGGTGATTCCCGGGGCCGTGGTCACCGCAAGAAATGATGCTGCTCGGACAGAGCGAGAAACGAGCTCGGATGCGAACGGGCGATTTGCTTTTACCGGCCTGCCTACCGGCACATATATCGTCACGGTCGACTCTGTCGGATTTATGCGTGCCGTCGTGATGAACATCGAGGTGAAGCCTGGCACTAGAAATCAAATATCCATTTCATTGGATGTCGGCAACGTTGAGGAAGCCGTAACAGTAATGGGTGCAGCGGATCCGGTCGACACAACCACCTCATTTGTGTCTGGATCGCGGTCGGCATCGTCAATACTAACCCTGCCGGCTACGGCTCGCAACGCCCTTCAACTGACTGCTTTGAGCCCCGGCGCCACGGCTGCTCAAGGGCCGAATTCAACTCCCAGGCTCCGAGAATATTTCCCCGAAACGCTCTTTTGGCAGCCGGAACTTATTACGGGCGAAGATGGCAGGGGGCGTGCGACGTTTCGGATGGCGGATAACATAACGACGTGGAAGATGGCAGCGGTGGCGTCCGACCGCAGCGGCAGACTGGGCATAGCGGAATCGAAGGTGACAGCGTTTCAGTCGTTCTTTGCGGACCTCGACCCGCCGAAGTTCCTGACCCAAGGTGACGAGATCTTTTTGCCGGTCCAGATACGTAACTACACAGACCGGGCACAGAAGGTAGATGTCGGGATGGACCCGGGCGATTGGTTCTCCTTTCTCTCAGATTCCCGGCAGCAGATCGCTGTGGCCTCGGGCGCGGCAGAGAACGCCGTGTTCGGTTTTGCCGCCCGCCGAACCGTTAAGGAGGGCAAGCAGCGCGTGACGGCGATCGGCGAGACGGAATCCGACGCGATCGAAAAACCCGTCACCGTTCGGCCCGACGGCCACGAGATCGTCGCAACCGATTCGAAGTATTTCAATGGCGTCGGCAGCTTTGATGTCGGGCTGCCCGGACACGCGCTGCCGGGTACCGCCGCTACGGAACTCAAGATCTATCCGAATTTGTTCGCACACGTGGTCGAATCGGTCGAGGGCCTGCTGCAGCGCCCATACGGCTGCGGCGAGCAGACGATCTCGTCGACGTATCCGAACCTGATGATCCTTAAATTCGCCGCCGAAAACGACCGGGTGCCCGCCTCGGTCCGAGCGGCCGCTATGAAGAATCTACGCCGCGGCTATGAACGCCTGGTCGGCTATCAGGTCGCCGACGGCGGTTTCTCTTATTGGGGAGGTGACGACACCGCGGACCTCGCTCTCACTGCCTACGCGTTGCGATTCCTGAACGACGCAGCGC
>JAEWBM010000174.1 GCA_023391155.1 Acidobacteriota bacterium | reverse complement strand
GCCGGGATAAAGGCGGCTCGGCGTGCGATCGAGGAGCTGTTGCCGCAGGACCTTGAGATCAAGGTGCTTGTTTTGCCCGATGGCCAGGATCCCGACGATTTTGTCCGTGCGAACGGTGCCGAGGCCTATAACGAGGCGCGGGGGCGTGCGAGGCCCTATCTGCCCTTCGTGCTTGAGGCCTCGATGAAGGGCCGCAGCTCGGCCAACGCCAAGCAGCGTGCCGAGGCGATCGAAGAGACGCTTCCCGTGCTGGCGGCGATACGCAATCCGATACAGAAGCGGCAGAGCTTTGACGAGGCGATGACGTTTTTCCGAATGGAAGACCGCTCGCTCAACCGCGACCTGTGGCACACGGTCAAGAACGGCCGTTCCGCAGAGCCCGACACCGTTAAACGGCAGGTCCGGCGGGTGACGCAGGCAAAGGTCACCGTGGCCGAACAACAGCTTCTCGAGCTATTGGTCTATGATCCGGAGCTCCGCGAAAAGGTGCTGCCGATCTTGGAAGAAACGGATTATGAGCACCTGGCGACGGCTCCTATCTATAAAGCACTATATGAGTTAGAGGAAAACGGGCTCGAGTTCTCGCTCGAGCACATAAGGCCGCATATCGAGGAGGACGATATGCTGCTGGACCTGGTGCCGCTGATCATGATGACCGAGCCCAAGCGGGAGGAGGGTGAAGCGCTGGACGACGTTTTCCACTTGGCCGAAAACTGCATTTTGACCCTTCGATCGATGGCGATCTCAAACCGTATCTTTGAGATCTCTCAAGAGCTTATGGCCGCCGAGGGCTCAGGCGATCACGAGACCGTCGCACACCTCGCCGCCGAACAAATGGACCTTGCCCGGATGAAGCACGCGCTGCTTACAAAGATCAAGGAATTCTGATATACTTTTCAGTTTAAACGCTGTCCGCCTGTACGAAACAAATCGCATGACTCCGGCGTTATTATCTATTTAGAGAACAACGATTTTGAGCCCAATTTAATCAAAATCGTTTATTAAATATGGCCGATTACGACGAAAAAGAAGACCTGATGGACCGGCTGCTGGCCCTCGGGAAGAGAAAGAAATTTTTGAGCCTCGACGAACTGCACCGCGAGATCCCGGAAAACATGATGTCGCCCGACGACCTTGAGGACGTTCTTGAACGTCTGGAGGGTGCAAATATCTCCGTTGCCGAATCGGACGCTCGGATGTTGGAACGCGCCTCAAATCTGGCGCTGGACGATGAGGAAGAGTCCTCTGACGAGGATGATCTGGATCTCGATCTTTCTGCCGGGGCCTTGGACAAATCGAACGATCCCGTTCGGCTTTACCTCCGTGAGATGGGCATCGTTCCGCTGCTCACCCGCGAAGGCGAGGTGGCGATCGCCAAACGCATCGAGCGGGGCCAGATCAAAACGCAGAAGGCTATCGCCCGTTCGCCCATCGCGATCGAACGGCTGATCCAGATCGGTGAAGACCTTGCCGAGGGCAACTCTAGCATCCGCGAAACCGTGATCTTTGCCGAACAGGCCGAGATTTCGGTTGAAGAGGACAAGGCGGAAGAATATCTCCGCTGGACGCTCGAGGGGATCGGCAACATCAAGCAAAATTTCCAGGGCGCGGTCAAGGTTTGGAAGCAGCTCCAGAAAGAGCAGGCCAACCAAAAGGCCGGCAAGCGCTCGAAGAAGCTTATCCGCCTGACGCGCCAGACGGGCCGGCTGCGGCTCGAGGTGGCTCATGAGATCAAAAATCTCAACCTGACCGAATACTCGATGCAGCTATTGATCTCCGCGATCCGCAAGGTGGTCGAGGAGATCCGCAAGCAGGAGCAGATCATCAAGAAGGCCGAGGCACGGCTCGCAAGAAAGCCCGTTGCCGCGACCAAAAAGGACCTGAAGGCAAAGATCGCCGATGCGAAAGCGATCATTGAGGATATCGAGGAGCGTTATCACCTCCCCGCCATCGAGATCAAACGCTCATATCAGACGATCAGCGTCGGCGAATATGAGACGAATCAGGCGAAACGTGAGCTGGTCGAGGCCAACCTTCGCCTGGTTGTTTCGATCGCCAAGAAATACACGAACCGCGGGCTGCAGTTCCTCGACCTGATACAGGAAGGCAACATCGGCCTGATGAAAGCGGTCGATAAATTTGAATGGCGGCGCGGTTATAAGTTTTCGACCTATGCAACGTGGTGGATCAGGCAAGCGATCACGCGTGCCATCGCCGATCAGGCGAGAACGATCCGCATCCCGGTGCACATGATCGAGACGATCAACAAGCTAATCCGCACCTCGCGGCTGTTGGTTCAGGAACTGGGCCGCGAACCGTCGAGCGAAGAGATCGCTAAGCGGATGGACATCCCGGTGTCGAAGGTGCGAAAGGTGCTTAAGATCGCACAGGAGCCGATCTCGCTCGAGACCCCGATCGGCGAAGAGGAAGATTCGCACCTGGGCGATTTTATCGAGGACCGCTCGATCTTGAACCCCGCGGAATCGGTAACTTTTTCGAACCTGCGCGAGATCACCGACGAGGTCCTAGCGACGCTGACACCGCGTGAGGAAAAGGTGATCAAAATGCGATTCGGGCTGGGCAACACCGGCAGCGAGCACACGCTCGAAGAGGTCGGCCAGCATTTTGCCGTGACCCGCGAACGTATTCGCCAGATCGAGGCAAAGGCCCTGAGAAAGCTGCGGCACCCGTCGCGATCGCGAAGGCTGAAGGCCTTCCTTGAAGGTAAGTAGCCGATAGCTCCCTTTTTCGAAAACGGGGTGGCGCGGTGAAATGCCCGCCACCCGGTTTTTCTTTCGGGATCCATTGGTTCACCTCACTTCACTAATACAGGCCCGACATCCATACCGTCGTAAGATTCCAGATCAAACTCTTCCGCCAGTTTATAAAACTCATCGTTCCGCGCCTTCAATGTCTGCGGTGTGTGCTTCTCTACTCGCTCAACGTGAAGGAAGTGAGTGGACCTGTCGTCTGTTTCGTAGATGCTGACGATTTTGAAGCCGGCATTTGTTAGCGGTTCGACCACTCGCTCCAGCTTTCGTGGGTCGGGGTCCGTGAAAAAATAGCCCCACAATAACTCGCCATCAACATCCCACTGCGCGTTTCGCATGTTCGCGAACATTTCTTCTAGGGCTTCGGGTGTGATCATGTTGTTCTTTTGGTGGTGCGCCGTAGGCGGCGGCGAAACTCTTGACTCATTCGAGCATCCCGTGAAGCAGACAAGCAATGCAGCAAGAAAGATGACTGTAAACCTCATTATGACGTCAAGGATATATCAATGCGCGAAACCGAGCATAGGCAAATTCGCCGGAAAAAAACGGGTTCGACAACCAGCCCTCCGCAGCCAGTCAAGAAGTTTTGTCAATAACCGTTTTTGCGGCAGCCACGGCGTCGTCGAGATCGGTCACCTCCCCATCCAACTGCATCTCGTAAACAGCGTCGAGTATTTCCTTGAATTGGGGCCCAGGCTTGAGGCCCATTTCGATAAGGTGGCGGCCCATTAGGATCGGGTCCGGCGCCTTTTTCTCGACATCGAGGGCGCGGACGCGTTCGATGAACCACTCCTGCGCCTCTGAGCCGAAGATCATTTTGCTGCGGTCGCCATCCGGGTAGCGCCCGAGGCTGTCGGCCTTGGCGACGCGGTAAAGCAGGTCGGGCTCGACCTTGCGCGCCAAGCGGCGAAAGGCACCGTCACCGACGGGGTTCTTCTCCTGTACCTTGTAAAACTCGCCCGGTTTTAGATGGTACCGCACAAGTTGAATAACCTGATCCCGCACATCGAAACCGTCAAGGGTAAAGATGCCCAGGCGATCGAGAAACGAGATCGTCGGTTCGACCCCCGCCTCGTCGTGGCCGCGCGAGCGGATCCGCCCCTCGACGAATTCCGTTGTCGGCGGCTTGCCCAGATCATGAGCGACGGCTCCGAGCATGACGGCGACCTTCCGTGGATGGTCTAGATCGTCGATCAGCTTCCGGGCCTCATCGACAACCATCAGCGTGTGAACATCGACGTCCCCCTCAGGGTGCCAATCGTACTCCTGCGGCACGCCCACCAGGGCCTGAAGCTCGGGAAAGAGCTGGGCGATCGTGCCCCAATCGTAAAGCAGCTGAAGCCCGATCGAGGGTTGCCTGGCTAACAGCAACAGCTTTTCAAGCTCGCCCCAGACGCGCTCGCGAGGCAGGTCGGTGACATCGATGGAGCTGCAGAGATCGGCGGTCTCGGGTGCGACCTCGAATTCAAATCGTGCTGCAAACTGAGCGGCCCGGAGAACCCGGAGTGAATCCTCAGCAAACGTGTCGTCCGAAACGTGGCGAAGCGTCTTTGCGTTGATATCTTCGCGTCCGTTGAATGGGTCAATGATCTCGCCGGTGAGCGGGTCTTTTAGGATGGCGTTGATGGTGAAATCGCGGCGGGAACATGCCTCCTCGAACGACATATCGGGGTCGCCCGTGACGACAAAACCCCGATGTCCGCGGGCGATCTTGCGCTCGCGGCGAGGCAGCGAGACATCCAGATCGCGGCCGAGTTTGTAAACGGCAAAGGCTTCGCCGACGACCTTGAAGGAAACTCGGCCACCCTCGTCCGCATTTTTCTCGGCGAATTCTTCAAGCATCTGCCGAAGCTTCTCGGGCTCGACGCGGTAAACCTCAAGGTCCCAATCCTTTGGCTCGACCCCCATCAGCTCGTCGCGGACGCACCCGCCGACGAGCATCGCACGCCCGCCAGCCTCTTGGATGGCGACGGCAAGATCGGTGACCTTCTTGGGATAGTTTTGCGGCATTCCGTATAGAAAAGCTTTTAGCTTGAAGCCTGAGGCGTTTAGAGGGCGATCTTCGAATTGACGACGGCGAGGATCTCCTTTTCGCGCTCGATCGCGGCTTGCTCGATCTCTGCCCCTTTTGCCAGAAGCTCGTCGGCAAAGGTTCGGTCTTTTAGATCAGCTACATTTATTTTAACGTTGAGGAACGCTCCTATCACCGCTGAGCGGGCGCAAAGTGCACCAACGCCGGCATCGGTCACGGAGTTGGGATTTCCCGTTTCGGCCATCGCGGCGATCACGTCAAAAGCCTCATAGGCCCGCTTCATCGTGCGGAAGGGGACCTCGGCGGCGTATTTTGTTGCGTCCTGGATGGCAGCGGAACGTACCGCTTTTTCTTCGTCGGTCGTCTTTGGCAGTCCGAAAGCGTCCATCACCCTGTTGAACGAATTCGTGTCCTCATCGACCAGACGCAGCAGGTCTTCTTTGAGCTTTTGCGCCTGCACGGCGTGTTCGGAAAATTCCTCCCAACGGTCATCCCAGCCGGCCTTATGCGATGAAAGATTTGCGACCATCGCGGCCAGTGCGGCCCCCAGAGCGCCCATATATGCTGAGATCGAGCCGCCGCCCGGTGCGGGGGATTC
Source organism: Acidobacteriota bacterium (assembly GCA_023391155.1). GTDB lineage: Bacteria > Acidobacteriota > Blastocatellia > Pyrinomonadales > Pyrinomonadaceae > OLB17. The sequence continues at coordinate 22,161 of JAEWBM010000174.1, read as the reverse complement.
GGACGCGGTTTCGTCAGCAAAGCCGCGGCACGTAAGGTCGACCAAGCCCGAAGTTTTCTCCTCAGCCTCGATAACGTATTCGATGATCTTTTTCTGCGGATCCCATGGCTTCAGGTCATCGAGCCCCATTGAACGGATGGCGATCTTGACCTTTTCAGCCTCGGTGACTCCGAGGGAGCGTCGCTGCATTCGAAGGTAATGTTCGCCGGCGTCGATGATCGCACTTTTCGGTACAAGCCCCACGATCTCAAGCCCCGTAACGCGGATCCCCCGGGCCCGCGCCTTCTCGCTGACCTCGTCAAAGGCGACATGCAAGGGCGTTTGGGCGAGGCTCGTGATATTCATCGAGACCTGTGCGATGCCGTATTCATCGATGAACCAGCCGATCGCCTTGGTGCCTTTCAGCGTACCGGGAAGCATTACCGGCTCGCCGTTCTCATCAATGATTGGCTTGCCTGTAATGGGATTCCCTTCCCTCTTTGGCCGGCCTTTTTCACGAACGTCGAATGCGATTGCGTTCGCCCGCCGGGTTGAGGTGGTGTTTAGATTAAAGTTGACCGCTATTAGAAAATCGCGTGCCCCGACGGCTGTGGCACCGGAGCGGGCGACGCTCTCGGTAAACTCACACGGGCCGAAATCCGGCCGCCACTCGTCGGTGCAGATGCGGTCCTTTACGCATTCATATTCGCCCTCGCGGCAGTTAGCGAGGTTACGGCGGGCCTCGCTCGCGGCTGCGTTCTCATAGAGATAAACGGGGATGCCTAATTCATTTCCAATGCGTTCGCCGAGCTTGCGGGCGTACTCCGCGACCTCCTCCATAGAAATGTCCGAAACAGGCACAAGGGGGCAAACGTCCGTTGCGCCGAAACGGGGGTGGTCGCCCTTATGCCGCCGCATGTCGATCAGCTCTTGGGCCTTTTTCACGGCTTGAAACGCCGCGTCGACGACCTCATCCGGCGTCCCCACGAACGTAACGACGGTGCGGTTCGTGGTGGCACCCGGATCTACGTCGAGCAGCTTTACGCCGTCAACCGATTCGATAGCGTCGGTGATCTGCTTGATTATGTTAAGGTCGCGCCCCTCGCTGAAATTGGGAACGCATTCGATGAGTTTTTTCATACTACTTCAGACGTTCCGTTAAATACCCCGTGAGTTTATCGACGCTGACGCGCTCCTGTTCCCACGTGTCGCGGTCGCGGACGGTTACGGCATTGTCTTCGAGCGATTCGTGATCGACGGTGATGCAGAAGGGCGTGCCGATCTCGTCCTGGCGTGCGTAGAGCTTGCCGATGCCGCCGGTGTCATCGTAAACGGCCCGCATTGAAGGCTGCAGATCTTTTTTGATGCGGCGTGCCATCTCGACGATCTCGGGCTTGTTCTTCGCGAGAGGCAGCACGGCCGCCTTGATGGGTGCGAGTTCGGGAGCGAGTTTCATAATGACCCGCGTCTCGCCCTTTTCATTTGTCCGCTCGGTGTAGGCATCCATCATCACCGCCAGCAGCGTGCGGTTCACGCCGGCCGATGGTTCGATGATGTAGGGATAAAAGCGTTCGTTCGTCGCCGTGTCGAAGAAAGAGAGGTCCTCGGTAGAATCGGGATTGATCCGTCTCCCTTCCGCATCCTCCGGCTTTTTGGAGTGCACCCGAAGGTCGAAATCGGTCCGGTTCGCGATCCCCATCAGCTCATCCCATTGCTTATCCTCGTCGTCGCGTTCGGGGAAGAAGCGGTAGAGAATGTCGACCGTGCGCTCGGCATAATGGGCCAGCTCTTCTTTTGGCTGTTCGTACAGTTTGAGGTTATCGGCTGAGATCCCGAGTCCGGCGAACCATTGCTGAAATGCGTCGATCCATTCCTGATGTGCTTGGGCGGCATCCTCCGGCTTAACGAAGTACTCGAGTTCCATCTGTTCGAACTCGCGGGTGCGGAATATAAAGTTCCCCGGCGTTACCTCATTGCGAAATGCCTTGCCGATCTGGGCAATACCGAACGGCAGCTTTCGGCGGGAGGTGTTGAGAACGTTGGCGAAATTCGTGAAGATCCCCTGCGCTGTCTCGGGCCGCAAATATGCAAGGGCCGCGGGATCGTCTTCGCTGGATACCGCTCCGATAGTCGTACGGAACATCAGGTTAAAGGGGCGGGGATCGGTCAAGTTCGTTGAGCCGCAATTCGAACAGACGAACTTCCCGTCGGCATCCTGATCGAGCTTGTCCTGTCGCAGCCGCGCCTTGCACTCGCGGCAATCGACCAACGGATCGCTGAACGTATCCTCATGTCCCGAATATTTCCACACAAGACGGTTCTGAATGATCGACGAATCGATGCCCTCAATGTCATCGCGTTCATACACCAGCCATCGCCACCAACTTTGCTTGATGTTGTTGGCGAGCTCAACGCCGAGAGGGCCGTAGTCCCACGATGAGCCCAAGCCGCCATAGATCTCAGATGCGGGATAAACAAATCCCCTGCGTTTAGAAAGGGATACGATAGTTTCGATATTTGGTGCGGACATAATGAATTCAGCCTAAAGGCGAATCTAAAATCTTATAACAGTCGCTTGGATAAAGGAAAAGCGGCCCAGTAACGGTTAATGTGCTAGAATTTGCACGCGACTAACTCCGTCCTTACGGACCCTTATGGTCAAGGCTCTGGCACATGAATCGATCTACGATACGGTCATGCATATTTTGCGCGACCGGCCGCGCGGCACCCTACTGGATATACCGGCCGGCGAAGGGGCCCTAGCCGAGCGATTGATCGGGATGGGCTTTAGCGTACGCTGCTGCGACCTTTACCCCGATATGTTTAAGCTCGCTGCGGTCGAGATCCGACATGGCGATCTCTCGGGAAAATTGCCGTACGATGACGCATCCTTCGACGACATCGTCTGCGTTGAGGGACTCGAGCATATTGAAAATCCTCATCAGGCGGTCCGTGAGTTCGCGCGATTAATAAAGCAGGACGGCAGCGTTATAGTCAGCGTGCCGAATATTATGAATATCGAGGAGCGGCTGAAGTGGCTCTTCTTCGGCTACACTTCTCATTTTAAGCCACTTTCCCGGGAAGCACTCAGCAAGATCGACGGCGAGTTTGCCGGCCGTGAAGAAGTGGCCCTCCACATAAACCCGATCTCTTATTCCGAACTCCGTTATGTGTTGGAAAACAGTGGCTTAGAGCTTTTGGGTACTTATATCGACAAGCCGAAAAAGAATTCCTGGGCGTTTACACCGATCGTGTTGCTGATCCGCCTGGCGAACAAGTTCGTTTCCGCGAAAAAGCGGCAGGAACGCTGGTCAACAGAACTGAGTTCCGATCCGGTACTTCTTGGCGGCAACACCCTGATACTCCACGCCGTAAAGCGTTCTCAACAATAGAAACGGCGAAGAGGCTGTTCACCTCTCCGCCGAATCGCGCTAGCCGTTCCGTGACGACCTATTCGTCGCCTGCGCCGCCGGCTTTCGCCTTTTCTTCAGCGATTATGGCCTTGCGGGAAAGCTTGACCTTGTTGCCTTCTTTGCCGATACACTTGACCATGATCTGCTGGCCTTCTTTAAGCTCGTCGCGAACGTCTTTGACGCGTCGGTCCGAGATCTCAGAGATGTGCAGCAGGCCGTCAAGCCCCGGAAGTATCTCAACAAAAGCTCCGAAATCGACGATCCGCGAAACTGTTCCCAGATAGGTCTCGCCGACCTCGGCCTCGGCCGTCAACGATTTGATCCGGGCGATCGCCTCTTGAGCCGCCTCGCCGTCCGCAGTAGCGATCAGAACCGTACCATCATCCGAGATATCGATCTTGGCACCGGTCTCATCGGTGATCGAGCGGATCATCTTGCCGCCCGGGCCGATGACGTCGCGGATCTTGTCCGGATTGATATGGAGCGTGATGATGCGCGGCGCATAGGGTGAGATCTCCTCTCGCGGTTCCTTGATCGCCTGCTCCATTTTTTCAAGGATATACATCCTTACCTTGCGAGCCTGTTCGAGAGCCTCCTGCAAGATCATGGCGTTGATCCCTGCGACCTTGATGTCCATCTGCAGGGCGGTGATCCCCTCGCTCGAACCCGACACCTTAAAGTCCATGTCGCCGTAGTGGTCTTCGGCACCGGCGATATCGGTCAGAATCGCATATCGGTTCCCTTCCATGACCAATCCCATGGCAACACCGGCCACGGGACGCTTGATCGGTACACCTGCATCCATCAGGCTCAGTATGCCGCCGCAGACCGACGCCATAGATGATGAGCCGTTCGATTCCGTGATGTCGGAAACGATGCGGATCGTATACGGAAAATCTTCTTCGTCGGGAAGCACTGCCTCTATCGCGCGACGGGCCAGGTTTCCGTGGCCGGTCTCGCGGCGTGAGGTCCCGCCGAAACGGCCCGCTTCGCCGACCGAGTAGGGAGGAAAGTTATAGTGCAGCATAAAGCGGCGCTTTACCTCGCCCTTTTCGATGTCGTCCATGTACTGCTCATCGATCTTGGTTCCGAGCGTCGTGGTGACGATCGCCTGAGTTTCACCTCGGGTGAAAAGCGACGAGCCGTGAACACGCGGCAGCCAACCGACCTCGCATGTGATGGGGCGGATCTCTGAGAACTTTCGCCCGTCGGGACGGCGGCGGTTGCCGAGCATATCTTCGCGAAAGATCTTTTCTTTTAATGCTGAGAATGCACGGCCGGCCATCACGCGGGTGTCCGGCTGGTCTTCGGGATAGCTCTCGACGACCTCTTTCTTGAGTGCATCGACGGCCGCATAGCTCGTGAGCTTATCTTTGCCGGTGGTGTCGAGGGCCTCACGCAGGCGATCGCCGAATTTCTTTTCGATCTCGCCGGAGAGTTTCTCGTCCATGGCCGCGGGCTCGAATGTGCGCTTTTCGATCTTGAGGGCCTTGCCGAGTTCCTTTTGCCACAGGCAGAGCCGCTTGATCTCTTTATGAGCGAGCAAGAGCGCCTCGAGCATGATGTTCTCCGACACCTCGTTTGCTTCGGCCTCGACCATCACGATCGCTTCTTCGGTACCGGCAACTATCAAGTTCAGGTCCGATTCGCGACGCTCCTCAAATGTGGGGTTGACGACATATTTGCCGTCTATCAGTCCGATGCGGACACCGCCGATCGGGGTGGTGAAGGCAATGTCCGAGAGATAGAGGGCACACGATGCACCCGTTATCGTGATAACGTCAGGGTCATTTTCGCCGTCCGACGAGATCACAGTACCAACGATCTGCGTCTCAAACCGGTAACCGTCGGGAAAAAGCGGACGTACCGGCCTGTCGATCAGGCGGCAGGTCAGCACCTCTTTCTCGCTCGGGCGTCCTTCGCGGCGGAAATAGTTTCCCGGGATGCGTCCCGCCGAATAGCTGTTTTCGCGATATTCGACCGTCAGCGGAAAGAAATCCAGCCCCTCTTTTGCGGTCTTCATGCTGACCGCCGTTACGAGCACCATTGTTTCGCCATATTGGATCACTACGGATCCATCGGCCTGTTTTGCGACCCTGCCTGTCTCGACGACCAGGTCTTCACCGCCCAGCTTGATCGATTCTTTCAAATATTTCTTCTGTGTCATTTCTTATCCTTTACAGCAACGGCGGCCTAAGCCATTTCGTGAAGCTCAGCCGCCGATGCAGTGTTCCAGATCTGAGGTGACTCTGTTGTGTGTGGCCCATTGCTGTCACGTTCAGCAGCCGCCGACAAATCTTCGCGAGTCCCTGTTTTTCCAACGATCGGCCCGAAGCGGCCGTTTTTATATCCAAAAACTGCGAACAGCCGCTGAAAGCTCTAAGGTCAATTGACCTTTTGCTTTAAGCGGCTGCCCGTCCAACACTATCGCCTCAACCCAAGCTTCTTAATGATCTCGTGATATTCGTTGATATCACGACGCTTTAGGTAATCGAGCAATTTACGACGCCGAGAGACCATCTTGAGCAAGCCTCTCCGCGAGTGGTTATCTTTTTTATGCGTCTTGAAGTGGTCGGTCAATTCATTGATCCGCTGCGTCAAGAGCGCTATCTGTACCTGTGACGAGCCGGTGTCCGACCCGTGTGTCTTATAATCGCCAACTATCTGTTCTTTTACTTCTTTTGCTGTTGCCATATCGCTTACAAGCTTTACTTAAAATAGCCTCTCCTAGCTCGCAGTAACTCCGCATTCTGCCGTGCGGTAACCGCGAAAATTTCTAACCATCTGACGGTTAAATCATTGCACAGTTTACATGATTAACCCTTGGAACTCAACAATTAGCTAACCCTTGAATTCCTCCATGAACTTGGTCGAAAAGTCTCCTTTTTGAAACTTTTCGTCCGCCATGATCTTTTTGTGCAGCGGTATCGTCGTCTTTATTCCCTCGACGACCATCATATCCAGAGCACGCTGCATACGGGCGATCGCAAGCTCGCGCGTCCGTGCGTGGACGATAAGCTTTGCGATCATCGAATCGTAATAGGGCGGCACCGTATAGCCGGGATAGACGGCCGTATCGACCCTAACCCCCGGTCCGCCCGGAATATTAAATGCCGTGATCTTGCCCGGGCTCGGCGTGAATTTCACCGGATCTTCCGCATTGATGCGGCACTCGATCGAGTGGCCGACGATCTGGACGTCCTCCTGCATATATTGCAGGTCCTCGCCCGATGCGACACGGATCTGATTTCGCACGATGTCGGCAAGTGTGACCATCTCGGTCACGGGATGCTCGACCTGAATGCGCGTGTTCATCTCCATGAAGTAGAACCTCCCGTCCTCATCGAGCAAAAATTCAAATGTCCCGGCGCTTGAGTAGCCGATCTCTTTACAGGCCTTGACGGCGACGGCACCCATCTCATCACGCAATTCCGGCGAGATCGCCGGCGAGGGGGCCTCCTCCAAAAGCTTCTGGTGACGCCGCTGAATGGTGCACTCGCGTTCGCCGAGATGGATGCAATTGCCGTGTTCATCGGCCAGCACCTGGATCTCGATATGCCGCGGGCGTTCGATATAACGTTCGATATAAACCGCACCATTCTTGAATGCGGCAAGTGCCTCGGCCTGTGCAGTTTCCAGGCTGCCGCGAAGGTCTTCCTGCTTGCGGACGATACGCATTCCGCGTCCGCCGCCGCCGGCTGCCGCCTTGATGATCACAGGGAAGCCGATCTTGTCGACGAGTTTCATCGCCTCTTCGGCGGAATCGATCGGGTCCGGGCTTCCCGGCAAGATCGGTACCCCGGCCGCTTCCATCGTTCTGCGGGCCTCGACCTTATCGCCCATTTTGGCGATGACATCGGCCCGCGGGCCGATGAATTTAATGTTGCAGTCTTCGCAGATCGTAGCGAATGTCGCCGATTCCGCAAGAAAGCCGTAGCCAGGATGAATGGCATCGGCATCGGTTATCTCGGCGGCACTGATGATCGCGGGGATATTCAAATAGCTTTCGGCGGAGGGATTGCCGCCGACACAGATCGCCTCGTCGGCAAAGGTGACGTGCAATGCCTCGCGGTCGGCCACGGAGTGCACGGCGACGGTTTTGATCCCCATCTCCTTGCACGTCCAGATGATGCGGCACGCGATCTCGCCGCGGTTCGCGATCAGTATCTTTTTAATCGGCCTGGATGACATTAAAATTTTAGCCGCGACACCCGTCAAGTTTTCACGATCCGAGTGGTCTCGTGAATCAAAGTGAGATGCGCGGCCTTAAACTATTTCTTTATCCCGAAGAGCGGCTGGCCGAATTCGACCGGCTGGCCATTCTCGACATAGATCTTGACTATCTCGCCCGTCGTTTCCGCCTGTATCTCGTTCATCAGCTTCATCGCCTCGACGATGCAGACGACGGTGTCGGGCGAGACCGGGCTGCCTTCCTTTACATAGGGCTCTTTGTCAGGGCCCGGCGCACGATAGAACGTACCGACTATCGGTGAAGTGATCTGGTGAAGCCCGTCACCTGCCTCGGCAGCAGGTGTGGCATCGGCCGCATCACTCGCGGGTTGTGCCGGCGGCGCGGCAACCGGCGGAGGCGCATATTGCGGGGCCGGCTGCATAACAGCCTGCTGCACCGCCTTGCTCAGCCGCACGCGGATCTTTTCGTTCTCGAATTCGAAATCGGTAAATCCGTGTTCATCGACGAGGTCGGCCAGTTCGCGAAGCTCGCTCATATTGAGCGACGCTTCGGTGGTGGCCTCCTCGGTCGAACGTTCGCGCGATGTTGCTCCTTCCGGTTTGTCTTTTTCCATTGCTGATGTTTCGGCCGTTTTCGCGGCCGCTTCTCGCTGCATGGGCTGCCCTATTCTTTAGCTGCGAGCTCGCGGGCGTTGTCGACAAGCTCGATGACGGCCAATTCCGCATTGTCACCCGACCGTCGGCCGATGCGAATGATGCGGGTGTATCCGCCGTTTCGGTCCTTATAACGTTCCCCGAGTTCGCCGAACAAGCGTTGGACGGCCTTCACACCGGCGGTACGCTCGATCGGGTCCTTTGCCTCTCCCTTGGCACCGCGGAACCGGCTCTGTTCGCCCTTAAAGGTGCGGTTTCCGGCGTGGAAGAACTTGGCGGCCTGGCGGCGAAGATGCACTTCGCGGGTCGCAGCGTCATCGCCGTCAAGGTGCTGCGCCTTCCGGGCCAGCGTGATCGCCTTTTCGACAAACGGCCGAAGCTCTTTCGCCTTGGGAACAGTGGTAATGATGTGCTCTTTCTCAGAATTGATCAGCGACGTCGCCATATTGCGAAGCATCGACATGCGATGTTCCGTCGTCCGTCCCAATTTCCGATGTGCTTTTAGATGTCTCATGTCAGTATTGTAAGTCTCGGAAGTCTGGAATGTCTCGGAAGTCGGAAAAGAAAACTTTCCGGGCTTCCCAGACTGTCCAGACTGTCTTGACTTCCCGCTTAATCCAGGTCGCGCCCGCCCGAGCCCGGGATAGGATTGCCCTGTTCATCGAAATCCATTCCAAAATCGAGGCCCATTCCGTGGAGCAGGTCCTTGATCTCGGTGAGCGATTTCTTGCCGAAATTTTTTGTGTGCAGCATATCTTTTTCGCTGCGTTTGATCAGGTCGCGTATCGACCGGATGTCGGCGTTCTTCAAACAATTGTATGAACGCACCGAAAGCTCGAGCTCATCGACCGGCTTGTCGAGCAGGTCATTCCGCATTAGCGGCGGACGAGCGATGTCCTCGTACTTATATTCTTCCTCTTCCTCTTCAAAATTGATGAAGATCGACATATGGTCCTTCACCAATTTGGCGGCAAGCCCGATCGAATCTTCGGGCGTGACCGAACCGTCGGTCCAGACCTCGATGGTCAGCTTGTCAAACTCTGTGTTCGACCCCTGCCGCGTTTTATCGACAGTGTAATTGACCTTCTTGATCGGCGAATGGACCGAATCGATCGGGATATAGCCGACCGAAAGATCTTCGTCGTTATTGAACTCGGCCGAAACGTAACCGCGGCCGCGCTTGAGCCTCATCTCGATATTCAGCGTGCCCGAACCGTTGATGGTGGCGATGTGAATATCATCGGCAAGCACCTCGACATCTGAATCGGTCTCGATATCGGCGCTGGTCACCTCGCCGCTGCCCTTTTTGCTGATGGTGAGCGTCTTGGGCCCGCTGCCGTTCAACACGAACGGAACCTGTTTGAGATTGAGGATAACGTCGGTGGCATCCTCAACTACGCCCTTAATGGACGAAAACTCATGCTCCACGCCCTCGATCTTTACTGCCGTAACCGCCGCACCCTCGATCGACGACAAGAGCGCCCGCCGTATAGAATTGCCGATCGTCGTGCCGAAACCGCGTTCAAAGGGCTGTGCATAGAACTTTCCGTATCTGTCCGTCAGTGTTTCACTATCGACATTCAAACGGGCGGGCATCTGGAAATCGGTCCAATTGTTGCTCTGTGTCATATCTTATATTTAAAAGTCCTGTGAGTTTGCCCGCTTTGTCGATGTGCGGGAACCGCTCCCGCACACCGCAAGCGGCGGACAAACCCGTAAACTACTTGCTGTAAAGCTCGACGATCAGCTGCTCGTTGATGTTCGAATCGATATCCTGACGCGTCGGCAGCGCGGCGATCGAGACCGTCAGGTCCGAACCGGCCGGCGATATCCACGACGGACGTCCACGGCCCGCGGCGGTCTGCCATGCAGCGTCAACGTGCGCATTTTTCTGGCTCTTGTCCTTAACGGTGATGACATCGCCGACCTTTACTTGAAAGGACGGAATGTTCACCTTGCGGTCATTCACCTGAATGTGGCCGTGATTGACCAACTGGCGTGCCTGGCGGCGCGACGTTGCAAAGCCCGAACGGTAAACGACGTTGTCCAAACGGCGTTCGAGCATGAACAAAAGGTTCTCGCCCGTAACGCCCTTTTGCCGCAGGGCCTTTTCGAAATAATTGCGAAACTGTTTTTCGAGGACAAAGTAAATTCGCTTTACTTTTTGTTTTTCGCGGAGCTGCTGGCCATAGCCGGCAAGCATTTTGCGGCGGGCCGCTCCGTGCTGTCCCGGGGGGTTGGTGCCGCGCTTTTCGATAGCGCAGGAGGGCTTGAAACAACGGTCGCCCTTCAAGAATAATTTTCCGCCTTCGCGGCGGCAAAGCCTGCACACCGCATCTCTATATCTAGCCATAGTATGTTTTTGCCTTCAGCAAAAGTGGTCATCGACCGCTTTTGAGAAAAAGTTTACGGGAAACGCGTAAGCGCCCCTTCTTCCTTTCGATCTAACAAGTGTGGGCCGCCGAGGCTGCCCGGAAAAATCAAAATATCAAACGCGACGACGCTTCGGCGGCCTGCAGCCGTTATGCGGGATCGGCGTGGTGTCGCGGATCGATGTCACACGGATGCCAGCCTGATTGATCGCACGGATCGCCGATTCACGTCCGCCGCCCGGGCCCTTTACCCGGACCTCGACCTCACGCATGCCGGCCTCGAGCGCCTTGCGGGCGACCTCGCCGGCAGCCTGCTGTGCGGCGAACGGCGTGCCCTTACGCGATCCGCGGAAACCGCGTGCACCGGATGACGACTGGGCGATCAGATTGCCCTGCGTATCGGTGATCGAGATCAGCGTATTGTTGAAAGAGGCCGAAACGTGAACGATCCCGACCGGGATATTCTTCCGCTCTTTCTTCTTAAAAGTCTTTTTCTTCGGTGCTTTTGCCATATCAGTTGTCGGTTGCCGGTTGTCAGCTCAGCTAAAGAGCTGACAACTGCTCACTATTTCTTGCCCGGTGCCTTTTTCTTGGCGACAGCTGCCTTTCTCGGGCCCTTACGGGTACGGGCGTTCGTCGATGTACGCTGGCCGCGAACCGGAAGGCTGCGGCGGTGGCGCAATCCGCGATAGCAGCCGATGTCCATCAGCCGCTTGATGTCCATCTGGACGCGCTTGCGAAGATCGCCCTCGACATCCATATCCTGGTCCAGGATCGAGCGGATCTTATTCAGCTCGTCCTCGCTGAGGTCCCGGATCTTCGCATCGAGGCCAACACCGGCCTTGTCGAGGATCTCGGTCGCACGCGAACGACCAACGCCGTAAATGTAAGTTAAACCGATCTGGGCCCTTTTGTTGGGCGGAAGATCTACACCTGCTACACGAGCCATATTTTCCTATCTGAGCGGCCGGCCCCTCGGGCCCCGCAAATCCTTATCCCTGACGCTGTTTATGCTTCGGATTCTCGCAAATCACGCGCACAACGCCCTTTCGATGAATGATCTTGCACTTATCGCAGATCTTTTTTACTGACGGTCGCACTTTCATATGATCACAGCCTTTTACCTATAGCGACAGGTTAATCGCCCGCGTTTAAGGTCATTGAGCGAAGCCAACCAGCTGAATAGTTGGACAAACCGTTAATGTTAACCTTTTTGCGCCGCTTTTTCAAGTTCAGGAGCGGCCGCCTCACCATCTTTTTGCCCCGCTGCTTTCTTCTGTTCGCGGGTCAGTGTCAGGATCTCAGGCCCGTCAGCCGTAACAGCGATCGTGTGTTCGGCGTGGGCCGACGGCTTGCCGTCGCGGGTGACCACGGTCCACCCGTCATCGAGCGTCTTCGTCTCGCCGGTGCCCATATTGAGCATCGGCTCGATGGCGAAACAATATCCGGCGCGGATCTTTTCCCGTGTACCCGGCCGTCCGTAATTCGGTATCTGCGGCGCCTCGTGCATCTGCCGGCCGATGCCGTGGCCCGTGTAATCGCGAACGATGCCGTAGCCATAGGGCTCCGCGTGGCTTTGTACTGCATGGCCGATGTCGCCGACACGTTTGCCCGGCCGGCATTCGGCGATCGCTTTGTCCAGGCACTCTTCCGTAACGCGGATCAGCTGCTTTAGATCATCACCGATCTCGCCGACCGGAATCGTCGTCGCGGTATCGCCGACGAATCCCTCGAGCGTGCACGCCATGTCGAGCGAAATGATGTCGCCCTCTTTCAGCGGCACGTCGGTGGAGAAGCCGTGAACGATCTGTTCGTTGGCCGATGCACAGATGGCAAACGGAAACGGCGACATTCCTCGCGGCTTATAGCCGATAAAGGTCGGGATCGCACCGGCGTCGCGCATCATCTTTTCGGCTTGGGCGTTGAGCTCAAGCGTCGTCACACCCGGAGCCACCATCGACCGCAGCGTCTCGCGAACCTCGGCGATCAGTTCGCCGACGGCACGCATTTTCTCCATATCCTTTTGAGATTTTGCTACGATCATGGGTTTCCCCAGCAGGAACGCCTTTCCCAGGCTCAGGGCCTTATGCCCCAGCGACGCTCCCATCGCTATACCAACTTTTCCAATTCGGCGTAGATCACCTCGACGTCTCCGGTTCCGTCCACTCGGGACAACCGCCCTGACTTTTCGTAATAATCGAGCAGCGGACGGGTCTCGCGGTCATATGTTTCGAGCCGAGTACCGACACTCGCCTCATTGTCGTCGGCACGATGGCTCAATGCCGTATCCGGGTGCCGGTCGCAGACACCCTCATTTTTCGGCGGACGCGAATAGATATTATAGATCTCGCCGCAGACCGGGCACGTCCTTCGGCCCGTCAGCCGTTTCATCAATTCTTCGCGCGGAACCGCGACCTCGATCGCACTGATCTCTTTACCCTGTTCCGCCGCCAGCTCCTCGAGCTGCTCGGCCTGAACGGCTGTTCGCGGATAACCGTCGAGCACATAGCTCGCTTCGGCCGGTTCGCGATCGGTGCGTTCCTTGACCACGCGATACGTCACTTCATCCGGGACCAGCTTCCCCGAGAGCATTATCTCCTGCACCTCGCGGGCGAGAGGCGTGTCCGCCTTTTTCATCTCGCGAAACATATCGCCTGTCGAGATCTGCGGGATCCCCCGTCTTTCGTCGAGCATCCGGGCCTGTGTGCCTTTGCCGGCACCCGGGGCTCCTATCAAAACGATTATTTTTGCCATTTCGTCACACCGCAGAGACGCTTAAGACGCAAGAGAAAAGTTCGGGGCCCTGCCCTGCCACTTCTCGCTGCTTGCGTCCCGTGCGGTTCAAATTACCTTTTAACTGCGCCGGCCGCGTAGCCGCGAGCCCGCACCGAGGAAGCCCTCGTAATTGCGCATGACGAGCTGTGCCTCGATCTGTGCGACCGTGTCCATTGCCACGCCGACCAGGATCAGCAGCGATGTGCCGCCGAAAAAGAACTGATATCCCAGCCCCGTCGGTATCCAGCTAAGCCCCGGCGTTGCCGTCAGGAACGCATCCAGCCGATCGCCGATGAACGGCAGCCGTGCTACACGGAATCCGCTTAGCAGCACCTGCGGAGCGAACGCGACGAATGCAAGGTAGATGGCACCCACGGTCGTCAGCCGGGTCAGAATACCGTTCAAGTATTCCGCCGTCGGTGCACCGGGCCGGATGCCGGCGATAAAGCCGCCGTGCTTTCGCAGGTTATCGGCTACATCATCCACGTTAAAGATGATCGTGATATAGAAGAACGTAAAAATCACGATCAGCGAAATGAAGACGAGTTCGTAGTACGGATCGCCGCCGTGGAACTGCTGAAAGAATGCCTGGATCTGTGACCAGGTCGACGTGGGGTCATTCGGATCAGCCGGAAACGCCGACAAGATCGTCTGCGGCATTGCCAGCACCGACGATGCAAAGATCACAGGGATAACGCCGCCCATGTTTATCTTCAGCGGCAAGCTGGTTTCCTGGCCGCGGAATGTTTGATTCCCGACCCGCCGGCTCGCGTAGCTGATCGCGATCTTTCTCCGTGCCGATTCGACATAGACGATCAACGCTATCAGTGCGATCATGACGGCGACGAGGAAAATAACACCCAGCGTCTGCATCGCGTCACCCGCACGGACGCGGTCAGAGACCTGCATTATCGCACTCGGCAACCCGATAACGATACCGGCAAAAATAAGCAACGAGATGCCGTTTCCGACGCCGCGCTCGGTGATCTGCTCACCGAGCCACATCACAAAGATGGTTCCCGTGGTGAGCGTAATGACGATCATTATCGTAGCCATCCACGAGTTCTCGATGATCCCGTTGCGGCTAAGCCACGTGGCGACAAAGAATGTCTGGACCGCGCAAAGTACGACCGTCAGATAACGGGTCCACTGGTTAAGCTTTTGCCGGCCGACCTCGCCCTCTTCCTGGATCTTTTTGACCGCGGGCGAGAGAACGGGCATCAGCTGCATAATGATCGATGCCGTAATATAGGGCATCACGCCCAGGGCAAACACCGAGATCGTGCGGAAGTTTCCGCCCGAAAACAGGTCAAGAACGCCGAGCAGCGTGCCGGAAACCTCGTTCCACATTTGCTCGAGCCGGACCTTGTCGATCCCCGGTGCGGCAACGTGAGCGCCGAGCCGATAGATAGCCAGCAGCCCGAGCGTAAACATAATGCGCTTACGCAGCTCAGGGATGCTGAACATGTTTTGGATGGCGCTGAAAAACTTCTCCATACTTTCCTTCGATGCTCGTTACAAATGTGAGGTGCTGCTTCCCCGTCCAGCCTTAGGCCTCGGCGGCCGCAGCCTTTTGAATATCGGTGGCGGTCCCGCCCGCTTTTTCGATCTTTTCGCGTGCCGCCTTGGTAAAGCGATGGGCCGAGATCTTGAAAGATTTCGTCACGTCGCCGTTGCCCAGGATCACGAGGTCGTGCTTTGCCTTTTTGATAAGGCCGCGCTCGTGAAGCACCTCGGGCGTGATCTCATCTCCCGACTCAAAGTTCGATTCGATCTTTGCGAGGCTGATCTCGATCCACTGCTTTTTGAAGATATTCGTAAAGCCGCGCTTCGGCAAACGACGCTGAAGCGGCATCTGGCCGCCCTCAAACCCGGGACGGCTGCTGTAGCCCGAACGCGATTTCTGGCCCTTGTGTCCGCGCCCGGCGGTCTTGCCAAGGCCCGAACCGGGGCCGCGTCCGACGCGCTTTTTCTTATGGGTCGAACCCTTTGCCGGCTTCAAATTATTTAATGATAATGCCATTTTTCTATCCCTCATGCCCCGTTTCCCAGCGTTTATGCGGGATCGGCCGAGTCAACCGCGGCCGCGGGCGGCGATTGAAATCTATTCAACGATACGCAAAAGGTGCGGGACCTTTTCCACGATGCCGCGCATCGACGGGGTGTCCTCGCGTTCGACCGTCTGGTTGAGCTTGGTGATGCCGAGCCCGCGAACGATCGCCTTTTGCTTCTTGGAGTATCCGATCGAGCTGCGATAGTACTGGATCTTGATCTTCCCGCTGTTGTCGTTTTCGGTTTTCTTAGCCATTGCTTTATTTCGGACGCATCATGACACGCGGCCCTGTTGGGGTCGCGGTGTCGGCTTCCGCCTATACCAATTCTTCTACCTGCTTGCCGCGAAGGCGAGCGACCTCGATCGGGTCCTTCATCCGCATCAGGCCGTTAAAGGTCGCGCGGACGACATTGTGAGCATTGCTCGAGCCCAGGATCTTGGTACGTACATTATGAACGCCCAGGGTCTGGAGCACCAATCGGACCGCTCCGCCGGCGATAACGCCTGTTCCCTCGGCAGCCGGCTTGAGCAGAACGCGTCCTGCGCCGTATTCGCCGATCAGCTCGTGCGGCAGCGTGCCGTCGATGAGCGGGACGCGGATCAGATTGTTCTTCGCCGCTTCGACCGCCTTTTTGATGGCGTTCGGAACCTCTTTTGCCTTGCCCGTACCGAAGCCGACGTGGCCCGCCTCGTCGCCGACGACGACGAGTGCCGCAAACGACATGTTCTTACCGCCCTTAACGACCTTGGTGACGCGGTTGATCTGGATCAGCTGATCCTTGAGGATCAACCCGTTCGGAGAAATTCGTTGATTCTTATCCATTGCCATTTTCTTCGCTTGCCTCGGCCGCTGCCTCGTTCTTGTTCAATCCGCCCTCGCGCGTTGCGTCGATAAGTGCCTTGACCCGGCCGTGATAAACATAGCCGCCGCGGTCGAATACCACGCTTGAAACGCCCGCAGCCGTTGCCCTTTCGGCGATAGCCTTGCCGACGCGGGCCGCAGCCTCTACATTACCGCCCGACGAACCGCGAAGGTCCTTTTCGGTGGTCGAGGCGGTGGCCAGCGTTTTTCCGTTGACGTCGTCGATCACCTGAGCATAGATGTGGTTCAGGCTGCGAAACACCGCCAGCCGCGGCCTGTCGGCCGTGCCGTGAACTTTCTTCCTGATCCGGCTATGTACGCCGCGGCGGATATCTGCTCTGCTTTTCTGTGCCATATTCTTATACACGCGAGCCGAAGCTGTTCGGCCCGCGGCCTTTCAAAACTATTTGCCTGTCTTGCCGGGCTTGAGCCTGTAATACTTGTCCGCATAGCGAACGCCCTTGCCCTTGTAAGCGTCCGGCTTACGCAGCCGGTTGAGTTCCGCGGCCACCTGGCCCAGCTTCTGCTTATCGATGCCCGAAAGCGTGATCGTCAGCTGATACTGGTTGATGGAGGTCTTTGCACCGACACGCTCGGTCTTTGCCTCGATGCCGTCGGGCAGGACGTATTCCACCGGATGCGAATATCCGAGTGCGAAAACGATCTTTTTGCCCTGAACGTCGGCCTTATAACCGACGCCGACCACGTCAAGCTGTTTGCTGAAGCCCTCGGTGACGCCGACGACCGCGTTGTTCACCAGCGCACGGGCCAGGCCGTGAAACGCGGCATAGCTGTCGTCCTTACGCTCTGCCTGAAGCACGCCGTCCTCTTGCGAGAACTTGATGCCCTCCGGGACCGGGGCGGTCAATTCACCCTTCGGGCCCTTGACGCGGATCGCCGCATCCTCAATATTTACGGTCACGCCGCTGGGGATCGTGATCGGTTTTTTTCCTACTCGTGACATATGTTTTTCGGATTGGACTGCTCGCCTCGGGCGGGCATTTCATCCATTAAATTAATAAACCTGTGCGAGTATCTCGCCGCCGACCTTTTCGGTCCGTGCCCGCTTCCCGCTCATCAACCCCTTTGAGGTCGACACGATATTTACTCCGTAACCGCCCAACACCTTCGGTATCTCGGTGGCACCGACATACACTCGGCGGCCGGGGCGCGACACCCTCGAAAGATGGGTGATCGACGAAACGCCCTTTGCGTCGTACCTGAGAAATATCCGGATCATGTATTTCGTGCCCTCGCCGCTGGTGGCGTAGTTATTGATATACCCCTCTTCCTTGAGTATCCGCGCCAGCTCCAACTTAAGCTTTGAGCCCGGGATATCCACCTTGGTGTGGTTTGCCCGTATCGCATTACGGATACGGGTCAGCATATCGGCTATAGGATCTGTCATTACTGTTATTAAACTCCGTCAAATCGCGGTGGTTCGGGCTCACGGGCCCGCCTTCCGCGGCCTTAAACTACCAACTCGATTTCACGACGCCGGGGATCTGCCCCTCGAGCGCCAGTTCGCGAAGAGCGACACGCGAAATGCCGAACTTTCGGACATATCCGCGGGGCCGGCCGGTCTGCGAACAGCGGTTGCGAACACGCACCGGGCTCGCATCGCGCGGCATCTTCTGCAGCTTCATCACCGCTTCGTCAACCGCTTCGGGGGACGAGGTCGGATCGTTGATGATCTTCTTCATTGCCGCACGGCGTTCGGCCCACAGGGCGACGCGACGCTTACGCTTTTCGTTCTTTACGACTTTACTGATCTTTGCCATATCTCTAATTGATAACTGATAATTGAGAATGAAAATATTATCCGGTTCCAATTACCTCAAATTCCTAATCGTTAATTGGATAATGATGCGGATCCGGGAAGATAATTCTGCTCGCGATCCTCCATTCTCCATTTTCAACTATCCATTCTCCATTACTGCCTGAAAGGCATTCCCATGCTCTTAAGCAGCGACCGGGCCTCTTCATCGGTTCGGGCCGTGGTCACGATCGAGATGTTCATTCCGCGGGTCTTATCGACCTTGTTGAAATCGATCTCGGGGAAGATAAGCTGCTCGCGAACGCCAAGCGTATAGTTGCCGCGGCCGTCAAAGGCCTTTGCCGAGATGCCGCGAAAATCGCGTACCCGCGGCAGTGCGACCGAAATGAGCCTGTCGAGAAACTCGTACATCCGATCGCCGCGAAGCGTGACCATCGTGCCGATATTCATTCCCTGGCGAAGCTTGAACGCAGCGATCGATTTCTTTGCCTTGGTGATCACCGGCTTTTGCCCGGTTATCGCACGCAGCTCTTCGGTCGCCACATCGAGGATCTTCGCATTCGAACTCGCCTCGCCGAGGCCCATATTGACGATGATCTTTTCGATCTTCGGCACGGCCATCGGGTTTTTGATGTCAAACTCCTTAGCAAGTGCCGGAGCGACCTCTTTCTTATATTTATCTCTTAGTCTAGCCATTGTTTGAATCACCTAGTGTTTGGGCCCCGCCGCCGTAAGCCAGCGGCTATTCCAAACGTCAAACTTATTCCTCGCCCTCACCTTCGCGGTCGGCTGCGGTCTTCTTCGGCTCCTTCTTGCCGAAGACATCCGCCGTCGGGATAACCTCGCCGCTTTTCGCAACGCGGACCTTTTCGCCGTCACGCTCTTCAAAGCGGACGCGGGTCGGCTTGCCGGTCTTCGGATCGATCAGGGCAACGTTCGAGACGTTGACCCAGGCTTCCTGTTCGAGGATGCCGCCTTCCTGATTGAGCTGCGGAACCGCCTTTTTGTGACGCTTCATCAGCATCGCGCCCTCGACCTTGACCTTGCCGTTACGGGCATCGACCGCGATCACCCGGCCGCGGAGCGGCTGGCGCTTGCCGTTGCTGTCATAGCGGTTGAATTCGCGGCCGGCGATAAACACCACCTGGTCGCCCCGCTTGATCTTGCTCTTAACTGTTCCTGACTTTACGGTTTTCATCTCTTTCCTTGCTCGCCTGAACTATATGACCTCGGGCGCGAGCGAAACGATCTTCATAAAATTCTTCTCGCGAAGCTCGCGTGCCACCGGGCCGAAAACGCGTGTGCCGACCGGCGTGCCGTCGTCTTTGATCAGCCCCCCTGCATTCTCGTCGAAGCGGATATAGGTGCCGTCCTTGCGGCGGACCTCTTTCCGCGTCCTGACGATGACCGCGTTATAGACCTTGCCCTTCTTTGCCGTTCCGTCCGGCGCCGCTTCTTTAACGGTGACCTTGATCTTGTCGCCGAGACGGGCGATCTTTGCGGTAGAACCGCCGATGGGTGCGATCATCTCGACCCGCTTCGCCCCTGAATTGTCCGCGACCGCCAAAGAGGTCTGCATCTGAATCATAACTTTTACTCCGTTAGAGCCTTAGTAACTCGTGATGCCACCAATTACCTAAGATGCCCACTCATTCAAACTCGATAGACTCGCCGAACTCGAAAGACTCGCCAGACTAGAGTTCTGCCTTCTGAATGATTTCCACCACACGCCAGCGCTTTCGTGCCGACAGGGGCCGCGTTTCGACGATCTTCACCTTGTCGCCGATCTTCGCACCCTGCTCGTCGTGCGCCATAAATTTCTTGCGCTTGCGGACGTATTTGCGATAGATCGGGTGCTTGATCAGGCGGTCCACGCGAACGACGACCGTGTTGGTCATCTTGTCGGAGGTGACGACGCCGATCTTCTCAGCACGCTTGCCGCGTTTTTTCTCGGTGGCCTCGCCCTCGCCGTCAGCCTCTTCGGCCTTCGGTGCATCCGCTTTCTTGGTGCTTCGCTTTGGCTTTTCCTCAGCCGGCGCCGCTTCCTCAGCGGGAGCCTCGGTGCCTGCCGCGTCTTCAGCAGCAGCTTCTACGGCAGTATCTTCCGCTGCGGCATCGCCCGGTTCGGGCTGCTCGGCGTTTTCGGCGACGGCCGTCTCTTCGATCTCTTCAGTATTCTTCTTAGCCATTATCTTTTCTCAGCCTAGGCCTCAGCCTGTTGCGACTCTTTCGTCTTCTGCGAAATCAATGTGTAAACCCGTGCCAGGGTGCGCTTTTCGCGGCGGATGTCGCTGATCGTCTCACCGACACCCAGGGCCTTGCGAAATTTAAGCCGAAAGAGCGATTCCTTCAGCGCATCGGCCTGCTCATTGAGCTCTTCGAGGCTCATATCCTTGAGCTGGTCAAGCTGTTCCTTGCGTTTCATATCTAAACAACGCCTCCTTCGAGGTCTGCACGCGTCACGAACTTGGTCTTGACGGGCAATTTCTGGGCGGCGAGCCGCATTGCTTCACGTGCCAATGCCTCGTCCACGCCCTGGATCTCATAAAGAACGCGGCCCGGTTTGACGACGGCCACCCAATGATCGGGTGCACCCTTGCCGCTTCCCATACGCGTTTCAGCCGGCTTCTTGGTGATCGGCTTATCGGGGAACATCCTGATCCAGATCTTGCCGCCGCGTTTGACGTGACGCGTCATAGCGATACGTGCGGCCTCGATCTGACGGTCGGTTATCCACCCGGCCTCCAGGGTCTTGAGTCCGAAATCGCCGAAATCCAGGTTTTCGCCGCGCGATGCTTTTCCGCGCATGCGGCCTTTCATTACTCGGCGGTGCTTTACCTTTTTGGGCATTAACATAACTTGTTCCCTCGTTCTCTAATAGCTCGCCCCAAGCGGCTCACTTAAAATCCTATCGGTTGCGGTCGTCCCGTCGCGGGCGGCGATCGCCGCGCCGCATTGCCGAGCGGTCCGCCTTTACTTCATTCATCGGGTCGGTCGTCGTTCCGCGTGCCATCGAGGCATTCGCGTCGAGTATCTCACCGCGATAGATCCACACCTTGACGCCGATGATGCCGAATGTGGTCAGCGCTTCCGCAAAGCCGTAATCGATATCGGCACGCAGCGTGTGAAGCGGCAGACGGCCCTCGAGCGACCATTCGGTCCGGGCGATCTCGGCACCGTTCAACCGGCCTGAGATCATCACCTTGATGCCCTGGGCACCGAACCGGATCGACTCTTCCATCGTCTTTTTCATCGCACGGCGAAAAGCGATACGCTTTTCAAGCTGCTGCGCGATCTTTTCGGCCTGGAGCTGTGCATTCAGCTCCGGATGGCGGATCTCCTGGATCGAGATCATCACCTCGCGGCCCGTTTTCCGCTCCATATCCTCTTTCAGCTTTTCGATCTCAGCACCTTTGCGGCCGATGATGATGCCCGGCCGTGAGGTATAGATGATGATCTTGAGCCGTGTTGCGGCACGTTCGATGTCGATATGCGAAACGCCGCCGCCCGCGAACTTCTTTTTCAGGTCGCGCTTGAGCCGGAGGTCCTCTGCAAGGAACTTGTCAAAGTCCTGCTTGGCGAACCAATGCGAGTGCCAGTCCTTGTTATATCCGACTCGGAATCCGTATGGATGAACTTTTTGTCCCATTATTAAACTCTCTTACTTTTTGTCGTCCACCTGGGCATCGTCTGCCGGTGCCGTCTCGTCGTTATGAGCCTCTGCCGGGGTCGATGCGTCCTTCGCATCGGCGACCTGTGCGTCGTCGGCGGCCTGCGCCTCTTCCACGTTCTCGGCCGCGGGCGTTTCTGTAACCGGGGCATCGACCGCTTCTTCCGGAGCGGCGGTTACCACCGGCTCTTCGGCTTCAGCCTTTTGCTCTTCTTTCGGAGCCGCGGGCTTCTTGTCCGCCTTCGCCTTTTTAGCACCGGCATTAGCCTTTACCCGTTCGGCGCTTCGGGCCTTGCCTGCTTCCGCCTTCAGCTCTTTCTCGGTCTTTTCCTTCTCGTCGCTCGTCACCTCGATGGTGATATGGCAATAATGACGCTGTTCGCGGTATGCCCTTCCCTGCGGAGCGGGACGGACC
>JAEWBM010000139.1 GCA_023391155.1 Acidobacteriota bacterium | reverse complement strand
TAGACGTGTTCGTGCATGAGGTGATCGCGGCGATCAAAACGTCCCCGTGGCCCAGCGTCGTCTGTCCCGGAGGGCACGAGATCTCATCAGCATCGACGCGGTCCGGAGTCGGCCGATTGTTGATCATCTCCATCTCGGTCAAAACATTGGTCTCTTTCGTACTGACGTTCCCATAGATCGGCAGAGGCACAGATTTCTGGCTTTGCTCGCCCCCGCCCGCGATAAATCCCATGGGATAGCCGCAGAGCGTTACCATCTGCCGGTTGTCGAGTTCCGCTGCGTCCTTGCCGTAACCGCCGTCCGCTACCGGCCGGGTAAACAGTTCCTTGAACCGGTCGTCAAGGTGAGCAAGTTCGATCCGGTCTTGCGGACGTTTCGGGCCGGCGACGGACGGAGTGACTGTGGCGAGATCAAGGTCGTAAGCCACCGAATAATCGACTTGACCCGCTAGCGGAATTCCGAACATCTGCTGCGCTGTATAGTAATTCCTTATCGTCTCGACCTGTTCGTCGGTGCGGCCCGTCGCAACGAAGTAATCGAGCGTTTTTTCATCAACACCGAAAAAGCCCATCGTCGCGCCGTATTCCGGGGCCATATTGGCGATCGTTGCACGGTCGGTCGCGTTCAAAGCCGCTGCTCCCTCGCCAAAGAACTCAACAAACTTGCCGACAACGTTCGCCTTTCGCAGCATCTCGGTGATCCTAAGAACAAGGTCCGTCGCCGTGGCTCCCTGTGGCAGCGAGCCCGTGAGATTCACGCCAACAACATCGGGGGTTAGGAAATAGACCGGCTGGCCCAGCATTGCCGCCTCTGCCTCGATACCGCCGACGCCCCAGCCGACGATCCCGAGGCCGTTGATCATTGTGGTATGCGAATCCGTGCCGACCAGCGTATCCGGGAAATACACGCCGTCCCTTTCAAACACGCCTTTTGCAAGATATTCGAGGTTAACCTGGTGGACGATCCCGATGCCCGGAGGTATCACGGCAAATCCGCTAAAGGCCTGCGTTCCCCATTTCAGGAATCGATAGCGCTGCTCGTTGCGCTTGAACTCCATCTCCATGTTCCGCTGATAGGCTGCCTCGCTTCCGGCATAATCAACCTGCACGGAGTGGTCGATCACCAGATCGACCGGAACGAGCGGCTCTATCATCCCGACGTCCTTTCCCATTCGCTCAACGGCGGAACGCATTGCCGCGAGGTCAACAAGCAGCGGCACACCGGTAAAATCCTGAAGAATGACGCGGGCAACAACAAACGGTATCTCCGCCGTCCGCTCGCCTTTTGCATCCCAGGCTGCGAGAGCCCTGACGTTTTCTTCGCTAATCTTCCGCCCGCCGTCGAAATTTCGCAGAACCGATTCGAGCACGATCCGCATCGAGATCGGCAGCCGCGAGATCTTTCCGATCCCCTGTGCTTCAAGCTCTGGAAGCGAAAAATAAACACCGTCGCTGCCCGTTCCGGTCTTAAATGTCTGCCGCGTGTTAAAAAGTGTGTGATCCATATCAGTTTATAGGGTTTTCAAGCGCAATTCCCGCTCAAGCAAACATCAACAAGCGGGTAGAAATAAACCGTTATTATATCACAGTTTGAGGGAGCGTTGGTGAGCGCCGGACTGAAGCAGCTAGGCCTTCCCGAGCCAATTTATCCAGCGGGTCTTGAGGGCTTTCGGGGCGACGAATTCACTTATTCCACGGGTTTTACGGGGAACGCCGTCTCTAAGCGTCAGAGTGAATTCGCTCAGGAATCGTAAGAAGTAAAAACTTGAGTGGATCAACTGTATCGGCTTGACCCGCAGCCGCATATTATCTTCTGAAATAAGCCGGAGCCGCGTAGGATATCGGATGCCGAATTTGTCCCTGACAAAGTTCTGCTCTTCGTACCGGACGCTTCTTTCCCGAAGTTCGCCTTCTTTAACTATTAGAAGCTTGCTTACGGGAGCCTCGTTCCCTACCTCGCGATATCGGCAAAAGACCGCCGTCGCGTCCGCAAAATGTGCCCGGCCCCAGTGCCAATCGCGAACTGTTTGCGTGAGCCAGCGGTTATCCGTCACGTGGTCGTGATAGCCGGTGCCCCGAAAATGGCGAACGTCGGCCGTGGATCCATCCTTATTAATTACCTCTATATGCCCGGTTACGTCCGAGCGAGGGGCGACCATGTTCCAGCAATGCAGCCGCGGGCCCGTCACATCCTGTTCGGCCCTGAGATCGGCCTCAATCGACAGCCATTCCAGATGAGCTTTCAGCCGCCGGCCGCGGGAGATCACCGTGTCGATCTCCACAGTAAATCCCGAGCCGTAGGAACCCTCGCTCCAGGAAAATCCCGAGTTTCCCAACCGTAACTGCGGCTTATCGCTGCTCGCCGAAAATTCCGTTCCGGCGTGCTCCGCGGTCGACCGGTACAACGCTTCGCCGTCGGCAAAGTATGTAAAGGAAAGCGCGGGAAATCTTTCAGAAAGTTCGTCCTTGTCGGTCGCCGCCCGGTTATAACGGGGCGAATAAACGAAATTATCGAGAAAAGTTATCAGGATCGCCTCTTTCCCGCCGGCGCTTAGCGCGTCAAAATACCACCACTCATAGGATTTTGAGTCGGTAGACCGGTGCCATACGTCACCCTTTATGCTCGAGGCGAACACAAAAGATTCCGGCGGCTGGGATGGAACGACCGATATCATCGTTTAACGGAGCGGGATCCCGCGAAAACTTATACCACGAGCATCGCAAAATGCGTGAATTATGGCAAACTATATGCGTTCAATTGAATCTATTGATTGCACGGCTCTTCCCTGTAAAGTAAGCGTTTAATAAATTTATTGCGAGGTAACAAGATGAGAACAGGTTCAAGGCTGGCATTGATCGCCCTTGTCGCAGCTATCGGTATTTTCGCGGCGGCCTGCCCCAAACGCGTAAGCATTGCGGATATCGAGGCTAATCCTTCGAAGTATCAGGATAAGACCGTGGGTATAGCGGGCGTTGTGCGGGAGAGCTATGGCGTGAACATTCCCGGGACCAGCGTCCGCGGCGGTATCTATAAGGTTGACGATGGCACGGGCTCGATCTGGGTCATAACCGAAGACGCAGTTCCGAATAAAGGTGCCGAGATCGGAGTCGAAGGCCGCGTCGGAAGCGGCGTTAATTGGAACGGAAAGAATTACGGCCTCGGTATGTATGAGAAGGACCGCAAGTTCCGGCGTCGTTAGCTATTAGCGGCGGCTCGCAGCTCTCGCGTGTCGCCAAAACTTATGTCCCGCCAGGAAATTATAGATCTCGACAGCCGCTTCCGTGCCTTGC
>JAEWBM010000115.1 GCA_023391155.1 Acidobacteriota bacterium | reverse complement strand
GCGTCAGATCCTCGCCGGGATATTCCTCCGTCATATGGTCGATCACGGCCCGCACATCTTCCATACCGCCCGGCAGCTCCGAATGCACACCCGTGGACGCACCGACTCCTCGAAAATTGAACCTCAGCGTGATGAGCCCCGCATCGGCGAGCCCCGCTGCCGCCCGAAAAACCACCTTGTTGTGCATCGTGCCCCCGCCCATCGGGTGCGGATGGCAGACGATCGCGATGCCGCGGGCCTCGCCCTCGGGCTCTTTCAAGATCGCCTCGAGCTTGCCGTGCGGTGCCGGGACGAAATAATTCCCCTTTGGATACATAATTTGCGAAGTTTTGATTTTAGGTTTCGCCGGGGCAATTAGCAAATTTATCGCTCTTTCCCGGTAATGCGAATTAGATATTCACGCCCGTCACGTGTTATTTTTCTGCATTGAACTTGCCTTTCGTTGACCATCGTTTTACGTCGAAAATGGATAACAACTTAGAGCAGCAGCCGCCCGTTTCCGAAGCTCCGGTCCAAGCCCCGGCCGAGCCCAAACAAACCTGGTCCGAGTATCTCGAGACCGAAGAGGCGACCCGCGCCGTGTATTTCGTCTTTGCGGTACTCGCCTCGGTCATGGTGATGAGCTTTCTCCAGTTCCGCACATCCGCCATCTGCTGCGGCGATTGGGACGGCTATTACCACATTCGCTGGAGCGCCTTGCTCTGGGAGAGCCTCAGCTCCGGCAATTGGCTGCCGACCTTTGAATGGCTGCCCCTGACCGTACTCAACCCGGAGCACTACAACGATCACCACTTCCTCTTTCACCTGCTCCAGATCCCGTTCCTTTGGTTCTTCGAACCCGTCACCGCGGCAAAGGTCGGTGCCGTCGTCTTCGGGAGCGGAGCCATCATTTCGGTCTATTGGCTGATCCACCGCTATAAGGTCGAGTACCCCCTGATCTGGTTCGGCGGCATTATGACATGCGCGGCGATGTTCTTTTTCCGGATGAACATGGCAAAGGCCCCGCCGCTCACCATTATCTTCACCGTTATCGGCATTTACCTACTTTGGGAGCGCAAATACGTCTGGCTGCTCCCGCTGATGTTCGCTTTCGTCTGGACCTACAGCCTTTTCCCGCTGCTCTTTATCGCCGCGGTCATCTGGGCGGCGATCATCGCATGGAACGAACGACGGTTTGAGTGGCAGCCCATCGCCTACACCGCCGGCGGCATGGTGCTCGGCAACGTGATCAACCCATATTTCCCCAACAACCTACGGCTGTTCTATGAGCACGCGGTCACAAAGATCAAGGTGGGGACCGATTTCGCTGTTTCCGTTGGCGGCGAGTGGTACCCCTATTCGGGAATGGAACTGCTGATGAACTTTCCGGTCGCACTGCTCGCGATGCTGATCGGCTACATCCTTTTCGTCCCGCGAACCGCAAAGCTCCCGGAAAAGGCGACCTTCCTGCTCGTTTTCGTGACCATGCTGCTCGCGGCTCAGTTCCGCTCGAAACGCTTTGCCGAATATTTTCCGCCGTTCGCGATTTTGTTTGCCGCATTTAGCTGGCAGGCATTCACCCGTTGGCGCCCGGTCGAATTGCCCGACGATTTCAAACGCGATATCGAGCCCTATCTCGACGCAGCTCCGGAACGCGCCCCCGCCGAGCCGTCGCTCGCGAAGCAGATCTTCGCCTGGACCGTCGGCGGACTGCTCATCATCTTTTTCCTGATCACAATGGTCGGGCTTCAGCCGCTGGGCGTCGATCAGCCGGGCCTGATGACCACCATCGCGGGCAACGAAAAAAATGACCGTTACAGCCGTGCGATGGAGTGGGCCACCGGAAACGATCCGCAGGGCCGCGAAAACATCCCCGCCGGCGAGCGGATCTTCAACGGCAACTGGGACGACTTCCCGAAGCTCTTCTTCCATAATCAAAAGCACAGCTATGTCTTCGGGCTCGACCCGAACTATCTTTATTCGCAGGATCCGGAACTTTATCGCCTTCTGACCGAGATCACCTCCGGCAAGGCGGACGACGCCGCACCGCAGATCCGTGAACGTTTCGGCGCCAATTACGTATTCGTTGATGCGAAGGAAAATGAGACGATGATCGCCAAAATACTCGACAGCGGGTGGGGCGACATCGTTTATGAGGATGACGAGGCCCGTATCCTCAAGATCCGCGAGGTCCGGGGCCTCGCTCCCGAGATCGCCGAGACCGCCGAGACCGAAGAGGAAAAGCGTATTCTTGACGCCGAAGAGCGGCAAAATTCCCCGGCGAACGCTGCCGAGACGGTCGTGCCTGAACAGGAGCAGTAACTATGCGAACTCCCCGACTAATATCGCTTTTGTTTTTTGTCGCCCTTGCGGGTGCGGCCTGCGGGCCAAATCCTCGGATAATGAATTCCGCTGAGCCCACGCCGGATTTCACTCCCTCGGAACAGCCCGCAAAGACCGGGTTCGAGGCCGACATCGATGCGATGCGCACCGCTGAGTTCGAGTCGATCTACGTCTTTCGCCGCAAGGATGGTGCTCCGCTTGACGCTGACGATCGCCGCTTTATCAATGAGATGAAAACGCCCGAGGTTAACCGCGTCCGCCTTTCGGACGAGGGGCGTGCCGTCATCTTCGGGATGAACTTTGCCTTGCCCGAAGAAAATCTTCGCAAGCTCGGCGAGCGTTTCGCCTTTGAGGACCATTCGCCGAAACCGGTGAACACAACAGCCTCGCCTAGCCCGTCGCCTTCAGTATGAGCGAGACGCTGAATGAACCGCCTCCGCCCATATCGGGCGAACCCGTCGACGAACCGCTCGAGGATGCGGTCGCGGCAGCCGCCAGTGGCTACGATCTTTCTCGCGGCATCATTCTCACACTTCTGCTCATCGTCGTTGCCGCCATCGCCGCCGGCGTAATTCTTTCGTTATCGTATTTTTTCTTCCTGCTCGCCCTTTCGGTCTTTCTCGCGTATCTGCTGGTGCCGGTCGTCCGAACCATCCGCAGCCCGTTCCGCGGTACGCGTGCGGAACGTGCGATGCCCAGATGGCTGGCGATCGTCATCGCCTACGTACTTGTCTTCTCGATCGCCGGCGTCTTTATCGCTTACATCACTCCGCCCGTCGTGGAACAGGGAAAGGAGTTCGGTACCAGTTTGCCCGCCTATGCCGACGGCTTTCGCCGGTCTTATAACGATCTCAACCGTCGCTTTGACCGGCTCCGCATGCCCGAGGAGGTGCAGACCGCACTGAACGACCAGGCGGTCGTATTCGGGCAATACATCACCTCCGCATTCGGCAGCTTTCTCATCAATACGCTCACCTATCTGCCCTTGCTGATCATCGTCCCGTTCCTGACCTTCTTTTTCATCAAGGACGCGGAATTGATCCGGTTGGCGATACTCAAGCTTTTCCCGCCCGGCCGCCTGCGCGAGCGTGCGGATGCCGCGCTGCGCGACGTCAACGCCACTATCGCCGCCTACACCCGTGCACAGCTCATTTCATGCCTGCTGATCGGCATTATATGCACGATCGGATTTAACATGATCGGATTGCGTTATGCTCTGTTATTGGGAATATTGGCGGGCATCTTCGAATTCGTTCCGCTTCTCGGCCCGTTGACCATCGGTGCTATCGCGACCAGCGTCGGCACCTTCGGCGAAAATCCCCGCCGCGGGCTCTATACGCTGCTGTTCCTCATTGCCCTCCGCATCTTCCACGACTACGTCACCTACCCGCGTATCGTCGGCGGCGGCATTCGGCTCCATCCGCTTTTGATCATCCTCTCGGTGATCGCCGGCGAACAGATCGCCGGAATTCCCGGGGTCTTTATCGCCGTGCCCGTCGTCGCGATCTTCGCCGTCGTTTATCGCCACGTCCTCGAGCACCACGCAGTCTCGTCGCCGGAAGAGATCCGTGCCGAGGAACAGTTCTAACCGAGTATCATCTTGCGGAAGGCTGCCGCGTCGTCGATCTCGATATCCGACTCTGCCACCAGGCAGGGAAGCGGTATCTGCAGCCCCCTGAGCTTAACGGCATCTTTCGCCGTCGTTACCAGATTGTCCGCCGCAAGCGACCTCGCCTCCTGCACCAATACATCCACGTCTCGCTGCGAATAGCGGTGATGATCTCGATACGGCCGGAAGCCGGCGATCTCGAGCCCTTCATTCCTTAGCTGCGTTTCAAATGCTCCCGGGTTGCCGATCGCACAAAAAACATAGCTCCGCCCCGGTTCGCGAACGCCCTCGCCCGAGCATCCGCTAAATCGCCGCAGCCGCGTCTTTGCCTTGAAGACGGGAACGCCGTCGGCCGCCTCGCGGATGCGCGATTCCGCCCCCTCCGATTCCGCAAGGTCCGAGCGGGTCAAGATTATCGCGTCCGCACGCCCGAGCCCCTCGACCGGCTCGCGCAGCCGCCCCGCGGGCAGCAGCTCGCCCCCGCCAAACGGGTCCGTCGCATCCACGCACACAATGTCCAGGTCCCGCGAGGCACGGCGATGCTGAAAGGCGTCGTCCAGAATAAAGGCCGTAACGCCGAGCATTGCCCGTGCCCATTCGGCGGCTCCCACGCGGTCCGCGTCGGCGATGACCGCAGCTTTCCCGCGCAGCTTTTCCGCAAGCTCGACCGGCTCATCACCACCTTCACTCGCTGTCGCCAGAACCTCTGTGCCGTTTGAGACCAGCACTCGCTTGCCGGGATCACGCCGGCCGTACCCGCGCGTCAGGATGCACGGAACCTCTCCCGCACCCGCGAGCATCTCCGCGATCAATGCCACGACCGGCGTCTTACCGGTCCCGCCCGTGGTTATATTTCCCACGCTTATCGTCCTCGCTCCCAAGCTGTGTGCGCGAAACGAGCCGCGGTCGTACATCGCATTGCGAGCGTTCATCACGCGGCCGTAAAGGCCGCCCAGCGGTTTTAGCGGCCTTATCACTTTTTCAAAAAGTTGCTCAGCAGCGTTTTGCCATGTTCGGTCAGGATCGATTCCGGGTGAAACTGCACCCCTTCGATGTCCATTTCCCGATGCCTCAGCCCCATCACGACGCCTTCCTCCGTCTCAGCGGAGATCTCCAGCACCTCGGGCATCGATTCACGCTCGACGACCAGCGAATGATATCGCCCCGCCGCAAATCCCTGCGGCACGCCCTCAAATATCGTTCGCCCGTCGTGCTTAACATTTACCGATTTACCGTGGACCGGTTCCGGCCCCCTCACGACCTTGCCGCCGTATAGCTGCCCGATCGCCTGGTGCCCGAGGCATACCCCCAGGATCGGCACCTTGCCCGCGAAATGCTCGATCGCCGCAAGCGTCACACCCGCTCCCTCCGGCCGCCCTGGCCCGGGTGAGATCAGCAGCCTTTCGGGCCGCGCCTGCTCGATCTCTTCAACACTTGCCTCATCATTTCTCAGAACCAGCATCTCCGCGCCCAACTCGCCGAGATATTGAACAAGGTTGTAAGTGAATGAATCGTAATTGTCGATTATTACCAGCATCTCTCGAATGCTCTAAATTTCTCACTCTACGCTGCGTTTAACAAGGAGGCAGAAAAACGTTGACATATCCCGAACCGCCGCGTTAAGGTTTATCGTCACTCCATTTGAGGCCCATTATGAGATCCCTTATAGCTCCTTTCGCACTTTCGCTCGTTCTTTCTTTTGTCGCATTGGCTCAAACGCCCGCCGCTCCCGACAAGGAAGAGCGTGAGAAAATGGCGATGGCCCTGCTCCGCGAAACCATTTCGGACGTTGCTAATCTCCGCACTGTTGAGAATCGCATCAGCTTCACATCCGAGCTCGCCGCCCTTATGTGGTATCGAGATCGTCAGGAGGGCCGTGCCCTTTTCGGCTCTGCGGTGGCGGATTTCAAGGCACTCCTGGTCCGCTATGACCATCAGATGAACGCATTGGGCCCGGCCGACAAAGAGGAGCCGTTCGCCGGCATGCTCTTCGGCGACCCGTCAGACCGTTCCCGCGTGATGGCAAAGTTCCAGATGGCACTCATGGTCCGTCAGCAGATCGCCCTAAGTATCGCTGAGCACGAGCCCGAGCTTGCATACAATTTCTTTCATGACTCCTCGACATCGATCACGAACGAGCAATTGCGCAAACTGATCGAGACAAGTAACGCCGGTAGCGAACAGCAGCTGATCGCGGCCATCGCGGCTACTGACGCCGCCCGTGCGGCCGAACTCGCCGCCCGTTCGCTCGACCGAGGCCTAAGCCCGACAATGGTCGAAGTGCTGAAGCAGATCCACGATAGCGATCCGGAAAAAGGCAAGGAACTGGGCGCGGCAATGCTTTCTACGATCAAGTCCGCTAACCCGGAGGAGCTCGAGTTATGGACGCTCAACTCGCTGATCGAAGCCGGTGAATCTACGCTCAAGGCGTCAAAGGCCGAGGATGGCAAGCCTCCGATCTATACGGAAGGTGATATCCGCGAACTCGCCGAGATCCTGGCCGTCGCTGCAAATAGCAGAGAAGAAGACGAGTACGGTTCGATGGGCGAACATATCAAAAGGATCGAAGCATATCATCCCGGCCGCGCGGCCCAGCTCAGGACAAAGTTCAAACTCAAGAATACGGCAGAGGGCCCCGTCAACGCGGGCAGTGCCGCAATGCCGCCCCCGCCGCCGGTTCCTATCGGAGCCGAGAACGCAGACGAACCCGACCCCCGGGTTGATCTCGAGGTGGCGATGGAAAAGCTTGAGGCGGGCGAATTGCCGAAAGAAGAGCGCGACAAGATCCTCGAAGAAGCCCGTGCGATCGTGGCCAAGGCGACCTCCCGCGAAAAGAAGATCATGGGCCTGAGCATGCTCGGGGCCCTCGCAAAACGAGCGGGCGACGACGAGCTTGCCAACGAAGTGATGCGTGAGGCCGAGGCGGTCGTCCCTCAAAACCCGAAGACCTACCAGGACCTGCTCTATGTCTGGGCCTTGATAGCGGGATATGCCGAGGTCAACCCCGACCGCTCTTTCGTAATTCTCGAAGATACCATCTACCGGGTAAACGGCTTGATCGACGCATTTGTCCGCATCGCCGAATTCATTGACGTCGGCGAGCAGATGATCGTCGACGGCGAGTTTCAGCTTGGCGGTTTCGGTGGAGGGATGATGCGGCAGGTGACCCAGATGTCGGGAATGGCCGACGGAACGCTGAGCACTCTCGCGGCCGCCAACCCGCAAAAGCTGCAAGCCGCAGCCTCGCGCTTCGAGCGTCCAGAGGTCCGGGTGCTCGCAAAGATCTTTGTCCTTCGCCAGCTGACGAAGACCGACGAAGACGATCCGGACGAGGCTACGCTCATCGAGGCCGTTAGCAGCACTATGCCATACTAGTTCCCATCAGCCACTGTCCGCCGTCCACCACCAGCGTCACCCCGTTGATATAGGCCGCAGCGTCGGATGTCAGGAACAGGGCTGCGTTTTCG
>JAEWBM010000111.1 GCA_023391155.1 Acidobacteriota bacterium | reverse complement strand
TAGGCATGGGCAAGGACCTTTTCGACAACTTTCCCGCCGCTCGAGAGGTATTTGAAAAGGCAGATGAAGCGTTGGGATTTCCCTTGTCAGAGCTGTGTTTTTCCGGTGACGAAGCCGAACTGCAGCTCACGGCAAATACGCAACCCGCGATATTAACGACATCGATTGCGGCGTACCGTGCTATGGAGAGCGAGGGCTTTGCCGCTCCGGATTTTGCCGCTGGGCACAGCTTGGGTGAATATTCAGCCTTGGTGGCGGCCGGAGTGCTAGATCTCACGGATGCTGTTCGCACGGTCCGTGCACGTGGCGTGTATATGCAGGAAGCTGTACCGGTCGGAACGGGTGCCATGGCCGCGATACTGGGACTGGATGCCGCAACCGTTTCCGAGGTTTGCACTGAGGCAGCACAAGGCGAGGTCTGCAGTCCGGCCAATATAAATTCGCCTTCGCAGATCGTAATAGCCGGAAATGTAGGCGCTGTTGACCGTGCATGTGAGCTTATGAAAGAGCGGGGAGCGAAACGTGCGATAAAGTTGAACGTTTCCGCACCGTTCCATTGTGCGCTGATGATGCCGGCCCAGGAACGATTAGCGACAGATCTCGAAAAGCTCGAGTATGGAGCCTTTTCATTCCCCGTGGTGCTCATCATTGATGCCGAGGCGAATGACGATCCCGAAGCGGTAGCGGATGCTCTGACCCGGCAGGTCTCGGGCACGGTGCAATGGCTTGAAACAGTTCGAAACCTTATAGCCGGAGGGGCGACGACCTTTGTGGAAGTCGGTGCCGGGAAGGTGCTCTCGGGCCTCGTCAGGCAAATAGATCGGGAAGTTCGCTGTTTGAACGTTGAGAATACGGAAAGTTTAAGAAATACTAAAGCTACATTATAGAGGAGAACATAAATGTCAGAAGTTCAAGATAAGATCAAACAGATCATCGTTGATGAATTGGGCGTGGACGAAGCGGAAGTTACGGAAAATGCCCGCTTTATCGAAGACCTCGGTGCGGATTCGCTCGACCTGGTGGAACTCGTGATGCGTTTCGAAGAAGAGTTCGACATCGAGATCCCGGACGAGGACGCTGAAAAGATCCAGAGCGTTCGCGACGCTTACGCCTACGTCGAACAGCACAAGAGCTAGTTGCCGGGGCCGGCTGTCGCGCGGTTGTAGATTAGCGGCCGCCGACGGCTCTTTCAAAGGGCTGCGCCTCTCACGGAATGTGCGCGGCCGTCCGGCCTTTGGACGATCGAACGCCATAACGAACCGCGTTTCGAATTGGTCCACCGGCCGCTGAAACTTATGAGACGACGAGTAGTTGTAACCGGGCTCGGAGTGGTCACGGCCGTCGGCAACGACGTACCGAAGACCTGGCATTCGCTGATGTCGAGCGGCAATGGTGCCGACTATATCAAGAAGTTCGACGCCTCCGAGTATCCTGTAAAATTCGCCTGTGAAGTAAAGGACTTCGATCCGCTAAATTTTCTTGATAAGAAAGAAGCCCGGCGGATGGGGGCCTTTACGCACTTCGCGATCGCGGCCGCGGACGAGGCCGTCGCGCACAGCGGACTCAAGATCGACGACTCGAACGCGGAGATGGTCGGAACGTATATAAGTTCCGGCATCGGCGATTTCTGGGCGATCGAGCGTGAGCACGAAAAGCTGCTCAAATCGGGGCCTGACCGCGTGTCGCCGTTCTTTATAGTTTCGGCGATCGTGAATCTTGCAGCCGGTAACGTCTCGATACGGCACGGGGCAAAGGGCCCTAATTCGGCGACGGCCACCGCATGTTCGGCCGGTGCACATGCGACCGGCGACAGCTTTTGGTTGATACAACGCGGCGATGCGGACGTGATGATCTGCGGTGGGGCCGAAAGTGCGATCACGCCGATGTCGGTTTCAGGTTTTGCATCGATGCGTGCGCTGTCCACCCGAAATGACGACCCTAAACGAGCATCGCGGCCTTTCGACGCAGAGCGCGACGGCTTCGTGATCGGCGAGGGCGCCGGCATTCTGATCCTGGAAGAGCTTGAGTTCGCGAAGGCACGCGGAGCGAACATCCTCGCTGAGATAGTCGGCTATGGCATGAGCGGCGACGCGTTTCATGTCACGATGCCGGATGAAACGGGTTCGGGCGCTATCCGCGTAATGGAACGCGCGATAAAGGACGCCGGGATCCAACCCGATGATGTTGATTACATCAACGCTCACGGGACATCGACCCCATATAACGACAAATTTGAAACGCTGGCGATCAAGAAGGTGTTTGGCGACCATGCCCATAAGCTGGCTGTGAGCTCGACGAAGTCCATGACGGGACACGCTCTGGGAGCCGCAGGCGGGATCGAAGCGGTGATCTCGGTGCTCGCTATCAAGGAAGGCAAGCTGCCGCCTACGATCAACTACGAGTTCCCGGACCCCGATTGCGATCTCGATTATGTGCCGAACGAGCCGCGAGATGCAGATGTTGGCGTTGCCCTCTCGAACAGTTTCGGATTTGGCGGGACAAACGCGTGCTTGATATTTAAGAAGTTTGAAGAGTAGCCTCGGCTGCTCTTTTTTATCGATATGAAAATAATTGTTTTAATGAAGCAGGTGGCGAATAAGGACGCTGTGCTTCGCATTAGCAGCGATGAGAAATGGATCAACGAATCCGATATAGCTCAGCAAACCAACGAATCAGATGGCTATGCGTTGGAAGAGGCTCTTCGGCTCAAGGAAGCGAAAGGCGAAGGCGAGGTGATAGTTTGTTCGCTCGGGCCGCAATCGGCGAAGACTGTGATCAAAGATGCCTTGGCACGCGGTGCCGACCGGGCGATCCACATCGTCACTGACGGCAACCAGCGGCACTCGCCCTATCAAATAGCGAAAGCGATCGCCGATGCGATCCGCGATGAAAATGCTGACCTGGTTTTTACCGGCCTCCAGTCAGACGACACGAGCTATGGGCAGACCGGCGTTATACTCGCGGAGCTTCTGGGCATTCCCCACGGGACCATCATTATCGAGGTGGATCGCGAGAGCTTGGGGGACAGCCTTCGCATCAAGCGCGAGTTGGAGAGCGGTTGGTATCAGTGGTTCACTTATAAGCTTCCTGCACTCTTTTCCATCCAATCCGGCATATCACAGATCCGATATGCCTCGCTCAAGGGGATCATGGCCGCTAAGAAGAAGGAGATCCGCGACGTCGAAGCCGCGATCGAGCCTTTCTCCGGGGCTCAGGTCATTGAAAAAGTTTATATGCCTCTGAAGACCAAACAAACGCAGTTGCTTGGCAACGGAGACGCCAAGGCCGGTGCGGCAGAACTCGTCGAAAAGCTGAGAT
Source organism: Acidobacteriota bacterium (assembly GCA_023391155.1). Taxonomy (GTDB): domain Bacteria; phylum Acidobacteriota; class Blastocatellia; order Pyrinomonadales; family Pyrinomonadaceae; genus OLB17. The sequence goes on along the minus strand of JAEWBM010000111.1, from coordinate 10,488 downwards.
CGGAGGTGCGGGTAATATGATCCTCGTATTTATCGAACATAAGGATTGCGTACTGAACAAGACCTCGCTCGAGGCGATAGCTGCGGCGCAGGCGATCGGCAAGGACCTCGGACTAAAGGCTGCAGCGGTCATCCCCTGCGCCGGAGAGTGTCCGTTGGCCGATGAGATCGCGAAATATGACCTGGAGAAAGTGATCGTCGCTCGTAATGAAAAGCTGGGCACATATACGCCTGATGCCTATGCCGACACATGGGAGCAAGTGATCAAAGCGACCAACCCGCAATATGTGGTTATGTCGCACACATATCAGGTCCGCGATTTCGCACCGAAAGTGGCTGCACGTTTGGGCCGCGAGGTCGTCGGCGATTGTATCCGGTATTCGGCAGAAGGCGGAAAGCTGGTGCTGACGCGACGGATCTTTTTAGGAAAGCTTGACGCGGACGTTACGGTGGGCGGCGAGGCACCCTATTTCGTGACTTTCCAATCAGGTGCGTTTCGCGGCGATAACGCTGCCGCAGGCCAGGCCCAGGTCGAAACTATGGACGTGAATGTCGGCGACATCCGAATGACGCCGGAGGCACCGTTCCAGGAAGCCAAGGCATCGGTTGACCTGACAAAGTCCGAAGTGATCGTGGCTGTCGGCCGCGGTATCAAATCGGAAGAGAACCTTGCTCTTGCTCAGCAGCTTGCTGATGCTCTTGGAGCGGACCTGGCGGCCTCCAGGCCGATATGTGACAGCGAATGGCTGCCCATCGACCGCCAGATCGGTTCGAGCGGCCAGACCGTAGCTCCGAAGCTGTATGTCGCCCTCGGCATCTCCGGGGCGATACAGCATATCGTGGGTATGAAGAATTCGGGAACTATCGTTGCGATCAATAAGGATTCGGAGGCCCCGATATTCGATATCGCGGATTACGGCATCGTCGGAGATCTGTTTGAGGCAGTGCCTGTAATGATCGAGGAGATCAACAAGGCCAAGTGATAGGCAAGAGGCAGATAACTTGCGAAGGCGGGTCTTAGAGCCCGCCTTATTTTTTTGTGTGTTGAGCGTGCGAAACGAAAAAAGGCCCGCACCTAAAGGCACGGACCGTTTTTCATCTTCTTATCCTACCCCGTATTGAGTCAAGAGCATCGCGCCGACAAGACCCTCATAGGTGTTCCCGCTTACCGTTACTCCCGATGTTATGTTCCGAGCCGGATTTCGCAAAGGGCGGCTTACGAGCTGAGGACATACCTACTTGCCCTCGTGGTTACTTAACGCGTTTAAGTGTGTTCAGGATAACGCGAATCACCCCAAATGTCAAGATTTTTTTTAGCACTTCACAGTTCCGGGTGCTAAACGCTAAACCCTGTTATTTTTACACTTAAACTGACGCCGACACCGCTTCGTCAAAGATCTCGAGTGCGACGTCGACATTTTCTTTGGTCAGGATCAGGGGCGGAGACCACCTGATCGTGCTGGTGCCGCAGCCGAGGATAATGAGCCCTCGGTTGAAGCATGCCATTTCAACGCGATCACGGAGTTCCGGATCGGGTTTGAGCGATTCCTTATCCGTCACAAACTCAACGCCCAACATCATCCCAAGCCCGCGGACATCACCGATGCAAGCATGCTTTTCCTTGAGCTTTTCGAGGCCCTGCTTCAGGTAGCTGCCGACCTCAGCCGCATTCGCGACAAGCCCGCCCTGCAGCAGCTCGATGGTCTTCATGGCCGCTGCGATCGCGACCGGATTGCCTCCGAAGGTAGAGGCGTGAGCCCCCTTGTGCCAATCCATGATGTCTGCCTTTGCCGTACAAACGCCAATGGGCATGCCGGAGCCGATGCCCTTTGCCATGCAGACTATATCGGCTTTGACGCCGTCGTGGTGATCCAGAGCGTACATTTTGCCCGTGCGGCCCATTCCGGACTGCACCTCGTCGACAATAAGCAGAATGCCGTGCTCGTCGCAGATACGTCTTAGCTCTTTAACGAATGCCGTGGGTGCGGGAACATAACCTCCCTCACCCTGCACAACTTCGAGAATGATGCCAGCGACCTCTTCCGGCGGCGTAGTTGTTTTAAAGAGACGCTTCTCTAACCAGTTTATGCAGTCACGGCTGATCGTTTCCTCGTCCGTGGGCATGTCGTTCGCAAAATGCCGGAACTTGTTCGGATAGGGCATATGCACAACATCTAGAGCCTGCCGCATAAAGCCAAGCCGTTGTGCGGCCTTGCTGGACGTGAGTGACAGTGCCCCCAGTGTGCGGCCGTGAAATGAGCCGTAGAAGGAAATAAATTTCTGCCGGCGAGTGTGGTACATCGCGAGCTTAAGAGCCGTTTCGACCGCCTCGGCACCGCTGTTGGCAAAATGGGTCTTGGTCGGGCGGTCGATGGGGACGATCTCGTCGAGCTTCTTGCCCAGCTCCGGCATATGCCGATAGTAGAAATCGGTGCCGCACATATGGAGCAGCTCGTTGGCCTGCGAGGTAATTGCCTCGACGACCTCCGGGTGGCAATGCCCCGTCGAGCAGACGGCGACGCCGGCGTTGCAATCGAGAAAGACGTTGCCGTCCGGGTCCTCGAGCCAGGGGCCGTAGCCCTTGTGTGCCACAAGTTTATAGTCCGGACGCGGGTAGCTCGGTGTTACGTATTTCGCATCGGCCTCTATTATCTCCCTGCCTTTGGGGCCGGGAAGTTCGGTCTTAATAATCGGTTTTTCAAATTCGGTTGTCGGGATCATCGTGTTCTCCTTTCAATAATGGCGGGCGGCCCTAGGGCCCAAAAACCTTCGGCGTCGTGCCGTCGGCGGGATTCAATGGAGAAGATTAGTCGCCGCCGAAAAGCTCGGCGCGTCTTGCGGCGGGACGCAATTGGGCAACGCAGCGGGGTGTCATTGTAACGTCAGGATATCCGAATTTACGGGCGAATTCAACGGACGCGTTTCGAGCGGCTCGGCTGTTGCCATTCCATCGTTATAGATTCCCCAACAGAGATCCGAGACCATTGTGAAGCAAAGTCCTCAAACCTCTCGATGATGCGCAGGAGATCCGCTTCCGGAATATTGGTTGGCGGCACCACCTCACGCCTTTCCCACCGGGATTGGGCGGCGTAGACGGCATGTTCCGAGAAAGCTGCATCTTCTTTGTTCGATTTTGCCAGAGCCCGGCCACGCCTTTTTACTTTTCTGGGTTTCTTAGACTCGTCAGAGAAAAAAGTGTTCGCTGTCCCTCCGGAAGCAAGTTGCCCGAATAGACCCCCGGCGATACCAAGTTCGTTTTCAGCGATAAAGTGGGCCGCATCGTGGGGCAATCGCGGGTCGAAACCGGGAGCGGGATCCATCGTTGCTCGGTCGATCCCCGCGCCATCGACGGTCACGCTATAGCGTCGCTCTCCGGTTTTGGTGAATGTTACCTTCATCGCAAATGTTCTTTATTTCGATGTTCCCAGCCGAACGCCCACTTCGATGCCGAAATGGGAGTAATGGACCGACTCACCGTTTTTACCGGCTTCCACGCCCTTTAGTAAAAGACTCCCGACAGCCGTCGCTGCAGTAAACCCGTCAGCACCAGCGGCTACCACAGTGCCCGGCTCGTCGCGACAGTGATCTTCTAACGCAACGGACCGTCTAACGACGATCCGCTCGCCGCGAAAAAAGGTATGTGCGCCCTTAAATGGCGGAGGCGAGGCCCGTATCAGGTTGTGGATCTCGATCGCGGGGCGTGACCAGTCGATCTCGCGAGACGGTTCCATTGCGGCGGAGTAATACCCGGCTATCGACTCGTCCTGCGGCATTCGCGTTGCCGAACCGTCGGCGATACTGTGCCAGCTATTCTTGAGTAAGTGTATCCCCGCGTAGCGGCCCTTTCGCATTAACGAGACCAGATCGTCGTCGCCCGTGATCGGGAAAGCGACACGTGCGATCATGTCGCCGGTGTCGATCCCCTCGTCCATGTAGTGAAGTGTCACGCCGGTTTCCGCCTCTCCGTTGAGCAAAGCCCATTTTAGCCCGTTAACGCCGCGGTATTGGGGCAGTAGGCCCATGTGCAGGTTAATACAACCGAGCCGCGGGATTTCGATCACCTCCCGAGGAAGGATCATCGGATAGGACCAGACAAAGACAATCTCGGGTTCGAGCGCGTTTATCTGTTCGGTAAAACCGCCTGCCGATTCTTTCCGCGGCTGTTCAACTATCTCAAGTCGGCGGGACCGGACCTCATCACGGATCTCATTTGCTCGAGCATCAGCCCGTGTCGCCGGAAATACGACCGAAACGATCTCGGCCCCTGCGCCGCCAAGCGTATCCAGCGAATCGAGCAAAAGCCGATCGTAACCAAAGACGACAATTCGAGGTTTATTGCTAGATGGCGGCATCCGCCCTTGATTATAGACGGAGACCGCCACCAGACGAATTCACCTAACCTGCCGCAGCCATCACCCTCGTTTCCTGCGGGATGCATGAATACAACGCTTTCCTCAACGCTAGCTCGCGAGGGTCACCGCTCAGGCTAACTCCCATACGGTTTGTTATGTACCCGTATCCGATCTGATTCACCGGATCGGCGAAGCCCATCGCCCCGCCTGCTCCGGGATGGCCGTATGCCTCCGGCACGTCGAAGGGCCAGGCCTCACAGGGCCGCATGAATCCGAGCGAGAATTTTGCTTCGCCCAACATGCACTCGTCGTACCAGCCGTGCGTCGGAGGCTTGGGCGGTGATTCGAGTTCGTGCAGAGTTTCTGGCCGAAGTCCGAGATCGAACCCGCCGGAAGCGAAAATGGCGTACGCTTTCGCGATCGCCCTCGCGGTGCCTACACCCCCGCCTGAGGGTACCTCTAATTCGCGAGCAAAAACGGCTTCGTCGTCGTGAACGATGCCCGCGCCGGGATTTGCGATCAGTGCACGATAGATATTGGAACTCGGCTGCATACTCTCAAGTGTCATCCTAAGAGGAAAGCCCATAATTCGTTTTAGGATGCTTGGGCTCTCCATCGGGGCAAGCCGTTCGTTTGGGATCTCCTCAGGTAACCTTATGTAGAACTCGAGCTTCAATGGCTTTGCGATCTCTTCATCAAAGAACCTGCCTAGGGTGCGATTTTCGGGATCGGCCCTGCGCATCAATTCATTCTCATAAAACCCGAGGCTTATGGCGTGGTAGCCCTGTCGAGTCCCGGGCTCCCAAGCAGGGCGTTGACGTTCCATCACGCGGGCGAGCCGATCGAGATCGGCGACCGTCGCCACATCCACGGGCTCATCAAAGGCGAAGAGCCCCGCCTGATGGGCCAGGAGCTGGCGAACCGTGACATCCTCCTTTCCGTTCATCGCGAATTCCGGCCAATAGTTGGAAACAGGGGCATCGTAGTCCAGCAGCCCACGAGAGTGGGCGAGAGCAAGTGCAAGTGCCGATAAGCCCTTTGTCGCGGAGTAAACGACGGTCATCGTGTCTTCGCGCCATGGATCGCGGGTCGCGGGGTCACGCAGCCCGCCCCAAAGATCGACCACTTTCTCGCCCTTGTGGTAAACACTCACGGCGCCTCCGAGTTCACGGCGCGACCGGAAATTTTCTTCAAATGCATCGCGAACCGGTTCGAATCCGTTTCTTACGAATCCGTGTATCTCGGGTACAGCCGTACATTCTTCTCCAAACATATGGCGGCCGGCTCGGTAAAGCCCATAGGCTCCACCTAGCGCCGAGACGCCGATGATCGCCTTCGTCATCTTTTTCATGATCTCACCTCCTTTATGAACATAGGTTATTAGGGCAAAGGGTGTGCCGACGCCCTGCTTAGCCAAATACGGGGTCTGAACCGAGACCGAAGTTAACGACAATGGATCTGCCGCGAAAAAGTTCACGTGAGCCGGCATGAGCCCGCGCTTTTGCCGCGCCGGATTCGGCGTGAAAGAATGGTCGTATGCAAAGTCCCGAGAAATATACGAACAAGCTGATCAACGAAACGTCGCCTTACCTGCTGCAGCACGCTCACAACCCGGTCGACTGGTACCCGTGGGGGGATGAGGCCTTCGAACGCGCCAGGGCGGAGGATAGGCCCGTGATCGTCAGTATCGGCTATTCGGCATGCCACTGGTGCCACGTTATGGAACACGAATCTTTCGAGCATCCCGAGATCGCCAAGTTGATGAACGAGAATTTCGTCAACGTTAAGGTGGATATGGAAGAGCGGCCCGACGTGGACCAGATCTATATGAACTTCGTTCAGCTGACGACCGGACGGGGCGGGTGGCCAATGAACGTTTTTGTCACACCGGAAAAGCTCCCGTTCTTTGGAGGGACATATTTTCCGCCGGCGCCGCGGCACGGGATGATCAGTTGGCCGCAGCTGCTAATGAGCATCGCCGAGGCGTGGCGTGATCGTCGTGAGGAACTGATGAATTCGGCGTTCGAGATCCTCGGGTCGCTGCGGCGGGTCAGCGTCGTCGAACTGTCGCGGGAGGACATTTCCCACGACCTCACGGACGCGGCATTCCGATCGTTCGACCGGTCGTTTGATGAACGTGACGGCGGGTGGGGACGTGCACCGAAATTCCCTCAGGCGATGTCGATGGACTTTTTGCTCAAATATTGGAAGCGGACGGGAAATGAGCGTGCGTTGGAAATGGTCAGGCATACCGCGGAGAAAATGGCCCGCGGCGGGATCTATGATCAGATCGGCGGCGGGTTTCACAGATACTCGGTCGATGCAGTGTGGCTGGTGCCGCATTTCGAAAAAATGCTCTATGACAACGCGCAGCTCGCCCGGATCTATCTTGCTTTGTTTCAGATCACGGGCGACGAACTGTTTCGCCGGATCACTGTTGAGACGCTCGATTATGTTCTCCGCGAGATGACGCATCGAGATGGCGGATTCTATTCGACTCAGGATGCCGACAGCGAAGGTGAGGAAGGGAAGTTCTTTGTCTGGACACCGGATGAGGTCGCCGAGGTCCTCGGGGAGGATGCAGCGCGGTTCAAGGCGTATTTTGATGTAAGCGATTCAGGGAATTTCGAAGGCAAGAACATTTTGAATGTTCCGGATCCTGAGCTCTTAGCGTCGGGCCGGCTCACAGCGTCGCAGGCGGAAATAGATGAATGGCGCGGCGAGCTCTTCGAGCATCGCGAAGAGCGTGTAAAGCCCCACAGGGACGAGAAAGTTATCACCGCCTGGAACGGATTGATGCTGGCCGCATTTGCCGAGGCCGCGGCAGTACTTGATTCCGAAAAGTATCTGAAAGCTGCCGAAAAGAATGCGGAATTTCTGCTTGCCGAGTTGGTTCAAAACGGACGGGTGCTGAGGACCTGGAAGGACGGACGGGCGAAGTTGAACGGGTATGTGGAGGACTATGCAAACCTTGCAGACGGTTTGACCGTGCTCTATTCAGTCACCGGGAAATCCCGATATCTTGCCGAGGCTCGAGGTTTGACTGACACGATGATCACCGAGTTTTGGGATGAGGAAAACGGCGGTTTCTTTTTCACGTCTTCGGATCATGAAGAGCTGATAGTAAGGAACAAGGATCTTTACGATAACGCGACTCCATCGGGCAATTCCGTAGCTGCGGACGTAATGCTCAGACTGGCAAAGTACTACGGTGAGGAGCGGTATGAACGTTTTGCGAAAACCGTGCTGCGTCTTGCAGCCGACCAGATCCGGCAACACCCGCAGGGCTTCGGAAGGTCGCTCGCCGCGATCGAATTTGCGCTGTCGCCGGTAAAGGAGATAGTTGTTGCCGGCCCCGCAGGTAATCAGCTTGAGACTGAGGTGCGGAGAGAGTATCGGCCCTTTACGGTTGTCGCCCCGGTGCGAGCGGCGAGTGACGAGCCGCCGCTGGTCAAAGAGCGCGGCACCATCGACGGACAGCCTGCGGCTTACGTATGCGAAGGGTTCGTGTGCCGGCGGCCCGTGACAGCCACCGAAGAGCTATCCAAGCTGCTCGAAAAATAAAAAAGAACGCACCGTCCCGGGACGGTGCGTTCGTGTTCGTCGCTTTCGCGAATGAACTAGTTGTTGCTGTTCGAAGCTGCAGCGTTAGCAGCGTTAGCAGCGGTATTCGCTGCGTTCGCAGCTGCATTAGCAGCCGTAGCAGCAGCGTTAGCAGCTGAGTTAGCAGCATTACCCATCGTCGACGAATTCGTGTTGGTCGTGTTCGTCGTCGTGGTGTTCATGTTCGTGGTGTTCATGTTCGAGGTGTTGGCACGGTTAACATTCAAGTTGGTGTTAGCCGTGTTCGTGTTTGCAGCGTCGCCGCAAGCCATTCCTAAAGCACCCAATGCCAAAAGTGACGAAAGTGCGATAACTTTTTTCATTTAACTGTTTCTCCTGTCTTCTTCAAAGATTAAATTTAACCTATTCATACCCAGGGCCTATCTTTCTTTAAGCCCTTGTCCCAAGGAACTATTTCTGGAACATTGGACAATATAGTAATCAAAACCGCGTTAGTCAACCCCTGAAAGTCGAAAAATCCTTGTTTTTCGGTTGAGGCTGTTTGCCCGAAAATGCAATTATTTTTGCACTTCGCGGCGCCCTTCTTGGCAATGATCCTGCCCACTGTTCCTTTCTCACTCTCTGCCGACGCGGTTCAACGACTTGATGTCCGATCTGCGTTGCAGACGAGTTCGAATTCGTGTTTGCGGCATGGGCACTCATCGAGCCCTGTGCCGCGCAACCACACGCCATTTTAGCCGCGCTTAGCGCGGCTAGTGACGTGAGTGCAATAACCTTTCCAAATATCTAAAACCCTGCTTATTCCGAAACTGCTTTCGACTGTTTGCAAAAACGATCCGCCGAAGCGGACCATTTTGAAACATTCGGAGCAAAAGACAATATAGAAATACGGCAGGCGTTAGTCAACATCAAAACGCTCAACTTTCATATATTTTTTCAATTATTTTTAGCACCATTTTTGTGCCTTCGCCGCCCGTCCGGCCCCGCAACATCTGTCGAAAGATCATTGACTTACACACAGCGTGACAGGTATCTTTAAATAGGCGGCCGCGGCCTGTGCAACCGCCCGGTTTTTTGCCCTTCCGGCACACACCCAATCCTTTAAGATCGTTACCGGCGCCCCACGCCATCCGACAGATGAGCCAAAATATTTCTCGACTCGACCTCACCCATAAGGTTTTATTTGGAATCGGGCTTTTCGCCCCGCTTCTGACCTTTGCCGTTGCCGTCTCTGATCTCTCGGTCAACGCTAAGTCAGCGGTATTGATCGTGTTCGCTGCCGCGTATCTCTTGATCTGCGGCTGGCTGTTCACCCGCCGAGCGGAGGATGGCGATCAGCCGATCCTAACCTCGCAAGATGAGGTTGTAGATGAGATCGACGGAAAGCTTCTGGCTCTTGAAGAGGCAGACCGTTTCTTTGGCTCTTCGCTTCGCTCCTCGGATATGTTCCGTCTGGTTGCGAGCCGTGTCGCCGAGATATTTACATTTGATACGGCTGTACTTTGGATACCCGACGACACACGCTCCTCGCTTCGGGCTCTTTATGTATACGGAGATGGGGCCGAACCGCTTGAGGGGACCTCACGGGACGTCTCGTCCGGACTCTCGGGCATCGCGTTTCTCTCCGGCGAGATCGAATTTGACCCTGACCTTTCGATCGAGAGAGAAGCGGGGCTTCGGGCCGAGGCGGATAGGGCATCGGTCGCGATCCCGCTCATACATGAGGGAAGCCCGTTTGGGGTCTTTCAGATCTATCTTGCAGAAGCACGCGGCTTCACCGGTGCCGATCGAACGCTCTTGACGGCTGTCGCGGAACGCATCTCGCCGCTCTTGCTGGGAGCCCAAGCCGTAGACCGCACCATCACCAATGCGTTGGTCGACAAGTTGACCGAACTGCCGAACGAGCGCGCACTTTATATGGTCCTTGAAAATCAACTTGCGGAATCGCAGCGGTTTCGAGAGGACCGCCCTTTATCAGTGCTTGCTGTCGATATAAAAGACTTTGACGAAGCGAACGCCCGTTACGGTTCGGGTACGGGCGACGATATGTTGCGTTTCGTAGGGCAAACTCTTCGGGCGTGTTTGCGAAAAATGGATTTTCTCGCCCGAACTACAAATGATGAATTTACGGTGGTGCTGCCGACCGCGAATGAGAAAACGGCTCGCGAGGTGGTGGAACGTATCCAGTCGGAATTCACGAGCGTGCCCTTTATCGTTTCAGAACATGAGGAACTGAAACTATGGCTAAACTTCGGCTCGGCGACATTTTGGGCAGACGGCGAATCAAGCGAGCAGCTGCTGTCAGCCGCTCGACTTCGAAAGCAGCAGGCAAAATCAGCCGACGGCGCGAATGTGCTTTGGTTCAATAAAGATTATGTAAACTGATGCGCCACAACTCCGCCGTGTGAAGCAATGAGCCCGTTATGCTAAAGTCATTCGAATATGGCGAAGATCAGCTTCTACGGCGGGGTCGGTACGGTAACCGGTTCCAAATACCTCATCGAACACCGGGGCAGCAAAGTTCTGGTTGACTGCGGCCTCTTTCAAGGACTGAAAGAGCTGAGGCAGCGGAA
>JAEWBM010000087.1 GCA_023391155.1 Acidobacteriota bacterium | reverse complement strand
GAACACTACATCATCCGGCTATATATGACCACTTACACAAAAAAATCTACACTCTCTAAAAAAATATTTTTCTTGCCCATTTCGAAGACAAGATCGCCGACTTTGTTCACAAACCCGGGCCAATAGTCCCCGTTTCCACTCCCCGCAGGGGAAAAGCACAATAGCGTAAGGCGCAACACGACGGGGGCGGGCGGCTTTTCGTCGGCTTCGTGTATTTCGTGGATAACGTCTTTTTGAACGCTGGCAAAACCGCTCGCCTCCTATCCGGGTGACGCTTCGCCCCGCCCACTAAAAAAGTTTGACACCGTATCCCGGCCTGATATACGGTGATTCCAATTCTTGCGAAGTTCTGCTGAAGTTCTTCCGCGACCGCGCAACCGAACCCAGCCGCCCGCTTCGTTCCGGTTCGATGAGCCGCCCGCCATACTCCGGCGGCGTCATGGATTCTCCCGCCGACGCGATCACCATGGACGATGTAACTATGGGCGATTGCGAGTTAGACGGGATGATCACCCCCTGTTCGATGGTCAATAGGATGGGGGGGTCAGGGGCACTGCAGTTGGAAGTTCGCTTTCACGGCCCAAATGGTTTTTATCCGACCCAATATATCGATTTCGATAATTCGCTTCCGGGTCGGCAGTCAATGTCTGTCTTTATTCCGGACTATTACGAGGGGTATGGTTCCGAGCCCGAGTTCCTACCCGACGGAGCTCCTCTTCCACCACTTCCGCCTCCATTCGTTCCAAGTGGAAACTTGGTATACTTTGAACAACAGTGGGGATACTCGACGGAATTCCGTCGGTATGGGAGATTGCATTCCAGGCAAACCTTGCCCTGCTCCGCCACCGGTGCCGCATCATCTTACGGGGCCCAATTCGGAAGAATTGGCCAAACACGATGAAGCTCTGAAACGAGCACAAACTCTACTCCAAGACGCTGAGTGCAACAAGGCCGTGTCCTCAAGCACGTATGACGCGAAACAGAGTTTGAATGTTGTGGGGTTTAAGCTATTACCCCAGTATAAAACCGAATATAACGGTTGGGTTAACCGACCCCGTCTTGTCGGTACGGCTGGCGAAATCGAGCTGTATTTTTCGTTTTTCCAGGACACAATTGTTAGCCAGGTGGGTAACAAAACAAGTACAGAATTGTTAACGAGTCCGGTCGATAGACGAGCTTTGACCATTCTACATGAACTAGCTCACGTCACGCGGCGGTATGTGCATAAACACGATTTTAGGGCGGTAAATCAATTAACCCCCATATTGTTTGATGAGACTCAAAGTAATAACGTGGTTAATCAAAGAATTTACAATGCTTGTTTCAAACCAAAACAACAATGATTCATCAGTCGCAATTAAACTATAACGATCCACTGTTGCGATTGTTAAATCATAGACGACTCCATTTTATATGAGAATTACTTTTCTTATTCTGGCACCCGTGTTGCTCATCTGTTGCAGCGGCGGCGGCGATCTTGTTCCCCCAAGGGATTATATATCGGAAGTTAGCTTCGCGGGTTCGGATACGGCGTGGGTGATCACACGAGGGCATGACCTCTGGCGCGTAGCGGGCGACGGACGAACGATGCGAATTGAAGACTTCAATGGCGCCGCGAAAGTGGTTTTCTTTTTAGACGAGCAAACCGGTTGGGTCCTAGATAGATCTGGTCAATTGTTCAAAATCCTAAATGGTATGGAGTGGGAGGTCGTTGGAACGCTTTCGGACGCCCGAGACATATTAGGGGCGTCGGAGATGGCCTTTGCCGATGAAGAGAATGGTTGGCTTATAACATCGAATGGTACGCTGAAAACGGACAATGGTGGCAAGGACTGGCGAAAGATCTCTCGGCCTGATATTCCCAACAAATACCTCTCGGGCCCGACAGCGTTGTATTTGAAAGGACCGAGCGGCGGGTGGTTCACTTTCAATAAAGAAACCGTTGCATTCACCGAGGACAACGGGTTGACGTGGCATCTGGAGATTCTTGGTTCCGGTGAAAGGGACGTGTCAGATATTTCTTGCAACCATGACGCGGCAAAGTGTTTTATTGGGACAGCGGGCGGCGGTTTGTTTTCCCTTCCTTATCACAACTCAAGTAAACCGCAGCCGGTCGATGGGGACTGGAGCGAATTATCTATTCGATCCCTCACGTTCGCTACAGATCGGACGATATATGCGGCCGGTTTCCGATTCTCCCTCAGTCCACAGGATTTACCAACAGGCGTCGTTTTCCGCTCCGACGATGGTGGGGCGAGCTGGAAATCTCTAGATTCCCACCCTTCGGCAAGACGTTTTGAACGAATCGATTTTAGTAATGAGCGTATAGGATGGCTAGCAAGTGACGAATCCCTCTATCGAACAATCGACGGCGGAAGCTCGTGGCAGGAGCTGTTCTCACAAGAGGTTCGATGACATTGGGTCTCGGATAATGACTGTGTGAATATATCAAAAATCCATCACTTCTCAAGAATTATCCAAACTTGAAGTGTTTCACATGATTTACGGCGGTTCGACGACTACATGGGCGGCGACGGTGACGGAGTACGATATTCTGGGACGGGTCAAGCGGCAGAGTGTTCCGACAGAGGTTAATTCAGTATGGGAACCGGCGGGGGATGACCAATCTCGCGGGTTTCTGTGGACCGTTCAGAAATATGACTGGATGGGGCGGGTTGTCAGAAAGATAAACACGGACGGTGAGGATTCGGGGACGCTGAATGATTCCGACGTGCTGATCTCTTATGCGGGCTGCGGATGCGCGGGCGGGCTTGAGACAACGATCCTGGGCGAGCCGGTGCCAAAGGATGACGGGTCGGGGAATGCACGGCGAAAGCAGAAAGTTTACGCAGACATCCTCGGCCGGGCCTATAAGACGGAAACCTACGTGTGGGAAACCTCGACGGTTTATTCGACGGTTGTGAACAGCTTTAACCAACGCGATCAGGTCCTCCGCAGCCGGCAATTCGCGGGCGATGCGTCGAGCAGCACTTATCAGGACACCCTCGCCATATTCGACGGCAACGGACGCCTTTCCGCTTCGCACCGGCCCGAACAGCGCGACGGCAGCAATAACCCCGCTTACACCCAACGCCGATCTAAGAAAGCTGAAGTTCTGCCAGCAGGGCCTCTGCGCTAACGATCTCTATCTCCCGAAAACGCGCGAGCGAAAGAAGATCATCATCGCCCGAGACTATATAATCGCAATCAGCGGCCAAGGCACATGCAATCACCGCGTCATCGTCAGGGTCTCTGAGGACCACAGGTTCAATAGCGGCCGGCATTAAGATATGTGCCAATGCTGCATAGCCGTCTACCACTTCATCCACTGAGGCACCAACGGCCGCAAGACGATCGGTGAACTTACCACGTCGCAGAACCCCTGCGAGTTCAGCGAGAAGATCTTCGGATGTAAAGAGTTGAATTATTCCGTCGCGGGCGGCGTTGAGAATTCGCCTCGGCTTGCCTCGCCAAAACAAACCTGAGATGACAATGTTCGTATCGGCCGTAACGCGCATTTAGGAGTGACGTTCCTTACGATACGCGTCGATCTCGGTTTGAATCTCGTCGTCCGTGAGAGGTTCATCCTGTTCGGCAAGACGATCTGCCACTGAAAAGAGATTATTAACTCGCCTCCGACGGATCTCCCGGCGAAGCATCGATGCGATATAGTCGGATCGCAAGATCCCCGCCTCTCGGGCCTCTTTTTCCAACTCTCTCGGCAGCTCAATAACAAAATCGGACATATGATGTGACTCCCGATAAATATCCTATTAGAAAAGTGGGCCGCTGACAATGAATTGTCGGGTATGTAGATCAGGGCATCAGTACGGACCAGCTCGACCAGGTCCTCCGCAGCCGGCAATTCGCGGGCGATGCGTCGAGCAACACTTATCAGGACACCCTCGCTATTCTTTCCCTTATAAACAATCTTAACGCCAATGTGCGTCCAAAATTTCCTGTATAAGCATCCGGCATGAACCGCAGCCGGTGCCGGCATTGGTCGCGTCGCCTATTTCTTCTACCGAACTGGCGGCCGCGGCGTGGGCTTCGATTACTTCTTCGGTGACGCCAAAGCAGGTGCAGATCAACGGAGATTCGCCATGGAACTCCCGCACACGCGCTTCCCTAAATTCGGCAAGTGCCAGCCGGACGGCTTCGAGCGGGGCTGAAAAGCAATGTTCGCGGCCCGCCGGAAATTCCGTGCCCGAACCTATCTCTTCCAGGGCGTGCAGCTCAGGCAAGAGCTTCCCCGTCAGCCGCTCGGCGAGCCCATCCGCCGCGTGGATCATATAGCCGCACCCCGTGGTCGTGAACAGAATTTCTTCTATCCGCAGCTGCTCGGGTTCGATCCGGAGTGTAAACCGGATCGACGTGCCGCATTCGAACGCGGCCGCCCGGCCCTCGGCATTCGCGTCCCTCGCGATCCCCGCGTGACGCGGTTCGGAAAGGCTTTTCATCACGCTCTTGGGGTAAACGCTCACAGCGTTTAATTTTGCCACACCCGCCGGGGAATGCGGTTATGCGTGCCCCTCGTTTTCGGTTAAAATGAATCTCGAATGCATCGCAAGACCCTCGCAATCATCGCTTTTGTTGTTGTTTCCATCGTCGCTGTGGGCTGCCGGCCGGCGGCGGCACCTGTTACGGTGGGGAATAAACCGATCTCGGTCAACGGCGTTCGCGCCGACGACGCACCGGGCGAGGCCTGGAAGCCCGTCGCGGAAATGAACTGGTCCACTTTTGACGGCAAAGTTCAAAAGGTCAAGGATTTTCAGGGAAAGGTGATACTGCTCGATTTTTGGGCGACCTACTGTAAGCCGTGTCTTGAGGCGATCCCGCATCTTCGCCAGCTCCAGGCAAAATATCCGAATGACCTGCAGGTGATCGGGCTGCACGTCGGCGGCGAAGAGGATCGGCCAAAGGTGCCCGAATTCGCCGAAAAGCTCCAGATCGATTACCCGATGGGAACTCCCGAGGACGACCTGACGCGTTTCGTGTTCGGAAACGACACCGCCATACCGCAAACGGCGATTTTCGGCCGCGACGGAAAATTTGTCCGCAAGATCGTCGGCTTTAACGACGAGATCCAAAAAGAACTTGATGCGGCCATTGAGGCCGCGATCGCCCGATAGTCCGCCGTTCGCTCCAGAGTTATGATGCAGACCCCCATTCCGACACGTGACCAGTTTTCAGCCGGCGGCGTGGCCTTTCGCAACGGAGCGGACGGGCTCGAAACGGTTATCGTTCTTATGCTGCCCGAACGCCGCTGGCAATTGCCGAAAGGCGTCATCGATCCCGGCGAAACGTCGGAACAGGCCGCACTCCGCGAGGTACGCGAAGAGGGCGGCATCGAATGTGAGATCGTCGAAAAGCTCGACACAATCGAATACTGGTTTACGGTCGATCGCGACAGCTCGCCGGCGCGAATTCACAAACGCGTCGATTTTTTCCTGATGCGTTATCTTTCAGGCGACGTCGCCGACCACGACCATGAGGTCGAAGACGCGGTGTGGGTAACCTTTACCGAGGCTCTCGCGCGGCTGGAATTCGAAAGCGAGCGCGATGTCGTGGCCCGCGCACTCGACCTTCTCGCCGGGCCCGCCGAAGTCACAAGCTGATCACCGATTATGCGAGACATCCCCGTCGGCAACGGTTCCCTGCTCGTCTGTTTTGACGCGGATTATCAGATCCGCGACATCTATTTTCCCCACGTCGGCCAGGAAAATCATACGGATGGCCACCCGTTTCGTTTTGGCGTATGGGTTGACGGCAGCTTTTCCTGGATATCGGACCGGTCATGGTCGCGAGAGCTGCGGTATATCGATGATTCGCTTGTCACCGACGTCACGCTTGAGAACAGCGAACTGGAACTGCGATTGGAATCGAGTGACACGGTCGCCAGCCACGACAATATATTTTTAAGGCGGGTCCGGATCTTTAACAGCGCCTCTGAAAAACGCTCGATCCGTGTCTTTCTCCATCAGGACCTGCGCCTTTACGAAAACAAGGTCGGCGACACGGCATATTTCGATCCCGCGACCCGCGGGCTCATCCATTATCAAAAGCAGCGTTATTTCCTGATGGCGACCGACCCCGCCTTCGATTCTTTCGCCACCGGGCGAAAAGATTTTCACGGCCAGGAGGGCACCTGGCGCGACGCTGAGGACGGCGAACTCCACGGCGGTGCAACGACCGAGGGTTCCGTGGATTCCACGATCGGTGTGCATTTTGAGATCGCGGGGGGCGAATCCGCGGAGTTTTTTTATTGGATAGCTGCCGGCGAATCGTACGACGAGGTAGCTCGGCTGGATCGCCTCATCCATGACCGCGGGCCCGCGGCCTATCTTGATTACACCGAAAACTATTGGCGGGTGTGGGTGAATAAGGACGATGCAGATTATAGCCCGCTGCCGGATCACATCGCCGATCTTGTTAAACGGTCGCTGCTGATAATTCATACCCAGATCGACGGCGGCGGGGCCATCCTCGCGGCAAACGATTGGGATGTGACGGCTCGGGCAACCGATCATTACAGCTACCTTTGGCCGCGCGACGGGGCGTTCGTTGCCCACGCTCTGGACATGGCCGGGTTTGGCCACCTGACGCGCAAGTTCTTTTTGCTGTGCGGCGAGATCGTTCATCCGGATGGTTATTTTTTGCAGAAGTACAACGCTGACGGCTCTGTCGCCTCCGGCTGGCACCCGGCTTGGGATGCCAATAACCGGTCGCCGATGCTCCCGATACAGGAGGATGAGACCGGCCTCGTGCTGTGGGCTCTGTGGGAGCATTACAGCATCCACCGCGACATCGAATTCGCTCATCGGCTGTACAGCCGGCTGGTAAAACCGTGTGCCGACTTTATGGCCGAGTTCATCGACCCGGATCTCGGCCTGCCCAAACCGAGCTGGAACCTTTGGGAAGACAGGCGCGGCATCCACACCTTTACGTGTGCGACCGTAATCGCCGGACTGCGTGCGGCGGCGAATTTCGCCGAGCTTTTCGCCGAGCCCGAGATCGGTAAAACCTATCGGGAGACCGCCGGGTCAATAACCCACGCGATGGCGAAACATCTTTACAGTCGTGAGAAGGGGCGTTTTCTTCGATCTCTCGAGGTTGCCGATGGCGGCCTCAGGCCGGACGACACGATCGACGCATCCCTATTTGCCGTATTCGCGCTTGGCTGCCTGCCCGCGGATGATGAGATGGTCACCTCGACCATGTCCGCGATCGAAAGCAAGCTCGCGGCCGGCGGCGGCATCGCCCGCTTCGAGAACGACGGATACATGCGCGAGGGCCATGACATGCCGGGCAATGCGTGGTTCATTTGCACGCTCTGGCTGGCAGATCACTATATCGCCTTGGCGGAGAGTCGTGAAGGCCTCAGCCGCGCCGGCGAGATGCTCGATTGGGCCACAGGCCACGCATTGCCCTCGGGAACGCTTTCTGAGCAGATCGATCCCGTTACCGGCCGCCAGCTTTCAGTTTCGCCGCTCACCTGGTCACATTCGACCTTCATTGCCACCGCCTTGCGATATCGTGATAAACTACGCGAATTAGCCTAACGGTTTGGGGGCGGTCGAAACGCCTTTTTGCCCCACTGGCCTGCAATAAATGAGACGCGCAAAAATTCTCGCCACGCTGGGTCCGGCGTCGAGTAACGAAACAACTATTACCGCAATGCTCCGTGCCGGCCTAAACGCCGTTCGGATAAATATGTCCCACGGCACCCGAGAGGAGCATACCGAGGCGATACGGCTTGCCCGTGCGGCCGCGGCGGAACTCGACCGCCCGCTTGCCGTGCTCGTCGATCTCTCGGGCCCCAAGATCCGCACTCGCGAATTAGAAGGCGGCGGGCCCGTTGAGCTAAAAGAGGGCGAGCAATTTACTATCACAACCCGTGATATAAAGGGCACCGCCAGCGCTGTCTCTACAAATTTTCTCGAGCTTCCGTCGGTTGTCTCCGAGGGAAATGCGATCTTGATCGATGACGGTACTATCCGCCTGATCGCTGAATCCGTTAGCGACACGGACGTTGTGACCCGCGTCGAGGTGGGCGGGATATTAAAAGAACGCAAGGGCATCAATCTGCCAAACACCGTTCTTCCCATCCCGTCGATGACCGAAAAGGACCACGCCGATCTGGAATGGGCGATGGGGCAGAACGTCGATTACATCGCGCTCTCATTCGTGCGCAAGGCCGCCGATTGCCGCGACGTAAAAGAGCGGATCAAGCAGCTTAACGACCGCGAGATGGGCAGGGCCCTGCTCGTCGCAAAGATCGAAAAGGCAGAGGCGATCGAGAATCTCGACGAGATCATTCAAGAGACCGACGGGGTGATGGTCGCACGCGGCGATCTCGGTGTCGAGACCTCGGTCGAGCTCGTCCCCGTATATCAAAAGCGCATTATTGAGCGGGCGGTCGCTAATGACCGCTTCGTGATCACGGCGACCCAGATGCTGCAGTCGATGATCGAAAGCCCGCATCCGACGCGGGCCGAGGCATCGGACGTAGCGAATGCCGTGTGGGACGGCACCGATGCGGTAATGCTCTCCGCCGAAACTGCCACGGGTTCTTATCCCGTCGAGACCATAAAGACCATGGCTCGGATCATCGATGCGGCCGAGACGATAAAGCCGGAACAGCTTAAGAAACCGGTCAAATTTTCGCTCGCCCCGTCCGGACGTACGAGCCAGGCTCTCTGCAAAGCGGCCGCTTTCGCAGCAAAAGAGAAGATGACCGAAAAGGTCGCCGTCTTCACCGAATCCGGTTTGATGGCGCGCCGGATGTCGAGCGTTCGTTCGGGCCTTCGTACATTTGGCCTTACTACCTCGCCGGACGCTTATAATCAGCTGGCGCTGATCTGGGGCGTGCAGCCGTTTGTACATGAAGTGCCTTGGGCAACGCAAGAGATGCTCAAGATCGGAGAACGCACGCTGCTCGAGGCGGGCGTCGTTCAACCCGAGGAAACGATTATTATGATGGCCGGCCGGCTCTCGGGCCTCGGCCTTTCCAGCTCCGTCGTCGTTTGGACGATCGGAGCCGATATCCCGCGGCGTTAAGCAAAGCGGATCTACCGGCAGGCATTCCCCGTCGCCGGAACTGTTAAGTAGTTATGATCAGGCCCACGTTTTTCGCAGCTCTGCTGTTTCTCTTTGTCTTTTCCGCACACGCCGGAATCGTCAACGACCGCGAAGTAACCATCAGTTCCGTCGAGCACGCGGATCAAAAACGCCAATCGCTGATCAACTATGTTTGGGGCCCACAGGGTTTTCCTTACGACAAATTGCCGGACCTGCCCGTGATCATCGCCGACAAGAGCCCCGTCCGCGATCTGACGGGACTCGCCCGCATCGATACGTTGACCGTGACGATGGCGAATGGGGTCAAAAGCTATTCGCATCACTTCGTCCCCCAGACACCGAACCGCCACCTCGTCGTTCTTCATCTCGGGCACAGCTTGAGCTTTGACGATGATCCGCAGGACGCGGACGTCGGATTCGGGATGCGCCGGACGATCCAGGCGCTATTGACGGAGGGCTATTCGGTGCTCGCGGTCTACATGCCGCGAAGCGTCCATTTCGAGACCTCCATAACCGTTTTTGATGACGCCGGCGCAGAGGCCCATAACGATTTCTTTAACCTCCCGGAATGGGATCCGCCGTCGGGAAGCCCGCTGCAGTATTTCGTCGAGCCGGTCGCCGCATTCATCAACTATCTGGAGGCATACGACAAGGTAGATTCCTTTCCCGATTATTATCAGTATTCGTTTATCGGATTTTCGGGGGGCGGGTGGACGGCGGCGGTCTATTCCGCAATGGACACTCGCATCGGCCTCACCTTTGACATCGCCGGCAGCATGCCGCTTTACTCGAGGGGGATCAATTCGTTTGGAGATGCCGAGCAGAACCTCGCAAACTTTTATCACATCGCCGGCTACCCCGATATTTATTTGCTCTCTTCGCTGGGCCAGGGCCGGCGAATGGTGCAAACACTGATCCGCCGCGACGATTGCTGTTTCAGCGAGGAAGAGCATGACCCCGATCGCACTAACGGGTTGGACTGGATAGGTGCTATCCGCGACTACGAAGCTCGAATTCGAACCCGCCAAATGGAACTGGGCGACAACGACCTCTTTCGCCTGGAGATCGACGAGGCCGCCGACGGCCATATGGCCAGTTGGGACGCGATATTCGACACGATCCTGCCTGAGCTAAACCGTGCCCGCCGGTCGATCGGAGCGTTCGATATCACCGAGGCGTTCGTCCGAGGCGGCGACGGGTTTCTGGGGATGAACAGTCTCGGCAACTGGGCGCGTGTAAAAAATTCAGGGATTGTCGGAACACCGGCCGCCTTGAAAGGGTCCGTTTTCCTTCGGGACATCTTCTATCGGACCAAGGCTAACCGGCTAGCGCATCGGGCACGCCAGCCGTTCGTTTGGACCCGGGAAAAGATCATTGCCGAACACGTGATATCAGACCCCTCAGCAGTTTCTTCCGGGCCGGGTAAGTGGGACGTGATCGCCCAGCGCCGAGATTACTACCTTTACCATTTCAGCTCCGGTGAAAATGGAATTACATCCACTCTTATCAGCGGCATCAAGGCACTCGGAGCACCTTCGGCGGTAAGCAGCGGAGACGGAAATATCGCTGTGTTCTATCGCGGATGGGACCGTTCGCTTTACTGTGCCAGGAAAGCTGGCGACGGGCCATGGACCGTGGAATTTGTCGGCGGGCTGATGACGGCCGACCCGGCGGGCGTCATTCTCGCGGATGGCAGTCTTCGTGCTTACGTCCGCGGCCTGAGCGGAGACCTCTGGCAGGCATCTGAAACATCAAAGGGATGGGCGTGGAATTCCCTTTCGGCGGTGACGGGCAGCGGCCCGATAACCGGCAGGCCATCCGTCTCGATGATAAACGGAAATCTTGCGATCTTTGCCCGTATGCCGAACGGCAACGCTGGTATTTACATGTTCGGTGACAGTTGGTATTTCGCAAACATCGGCAACACGCTATCAGTTTCGCCGACGGCCGTGGCGGGCGGTGCGTTTATCCGCGATCATTTCGGAAGGCTGTGGCGGTTCGATGGGGCAGATTGGCAATATCTCGGCGGAAATTTTGATCAGTGATATTTTGACGGCAGGTTTTCGCGTCCCCATCTGAGCGCTCCCGCCAGCCAGGTCAGCTCGTCGAGAAAACCGTCCAGCCGGCCTTCATAAGCGGCGTCCGTGATCTCGCCATTGTCATCGAATTTGTCCTTGATCCTCGGAAAATGCAGATCCCGAAACGACACCGCCAGGCCCAATTCGCGGACCATCGGCAAGCACGCCTCGATGACACGGGTCCCGCCCCACGGGCCAGATGAAACACCAACCAAGCCTACTGCTTTATGTACGTACTCACGGAGAAGAAGGTCCATCACGCTCTTTAGCACGCCGGGATATCCGTGGTTATATTCGGGAGTCACGATCACGAGCCCGTCGGCTTCGATGATCGCATTCCGCCACTCGGGAAAATCTTTTCCCAGCGCAGTGCCGTAATCATGCTGCGGCAGATCGAAATCGGCGACGTCGAAAAACTTTGAATCGATTCCTCGCTCGGTCATTTTCCGATGCACCCAACGGGCGGCGTTCTCGCTTTCGCGCCCTTCGCGGTTGGTTCCAAGAAGGAGCGGGATCTTCAGCGGCCGTTCGTCATTCGCCATATATTGTAAGGGTTATTCTGCGTTGAGGACCTGAGCAACGGTCTCTTCTTTGAGCTTTCCGCCGCGCCGGCCATTGTAACCGTTCAGCGATATCTGCGGGTCCCGCCACGCGTCGAGGTGCCCGACCTGATGGACGCACTGGATCGTACACGCCGGGGCACACCACTTTTCGGTGATGTACTCGCGCTCCATATCCTCGCGAGTGTATTCCAGCAGCGGGATGCCGGGCGTACCGCGTTGCTGTGAGCACCAGCTAACGATGCCGCTCTCGTCGATGTAAAGGTAACGGGCACCTGCACGGCAACGCCATTCGTATTCGCCGCCCTCGACGAGGTCATCTTGAAACCAGTTCCAGCGTGCGTATGAACGTGCGCCTTTGGATTTGATCTCTTTGTACACCTCTTTCTCGCGATCGGTCAGGCCTTTGTTGAGGCCCATTTCGTCATGAATGACGCCGACCGTCGACGAAAAGCCAAGCTCGCGGGCTCGGTTCGCGATAATAAGAGCCTCTTCCGGATTTGCAACGCCGCCTCCGACCACCGAGTTGATATTGACCTTGAACTTAGCGTGATCCCGCAGGTTCACGAGCTTTTGATCGAGGACCTTGAGGCTCTTTTTCGATACGTCGTCGGGCGTCACGTTATCGATCGAGATCTGCAGGTAATCGAGACCCGCCTCGTTAAGTTTCTTGACCTTTTCAGGCTGAAAATAATATCCGTTCGAGATCAGCCCCGCGATCATTCCGTGATGGCGGATGCGGGCGATGATGTCGTAAATATTCGGGTGCATCATCGGCTCGCCGCCCGAGATCGTTATCACCGATGTGCCGAACTCGGCGAGTTTATCGATCCGCTCAAGCATGACATCGATCGGCACCGGATCCGACGTCTTGTCATACTCATTGCAGTAAGCGCAGGAAAGATTGCACCGCCGCATCGGTACGATATGTACCAGCACCGGGTGCTTGGTCGAGAGAAACGCGCGGGCCGTGTGCCGCACTCCTCGCGTAAATCTGCTGAAACTGCTTGCCTTTGGCATAGGAAGTCGGAAGCGAACTAAACTCTTGATTATAGAGCCTGAAATTCCACGATTCAAACGCAAAAGCCCCGGTACGGTGCCCGGGGCCCTTGGATCGCAGGCTTCTGCCGCCGCTTAGCTCTTAAGTATCTTGGTTCCCTTCGGGATATTGATCTTAAAGGCCGCGGCGTCAATGCGAACATTCTTCTCGATATTCGTCAGCAAAACGGTCGTCGTATCGTTGTTTGCCTCAAGGATACGGGTCTGCACCGGCATCCCGTTCGCGTCCACCCAAACCTCTGCCCATTGGTAACTGGTCTTAACCTTGGGCGTCAAGCGGATGTGCCAGGCACGGACCCCGTTCGAAAGCGTCGCTGTATTCAGAAATGTCGCATCGTAGTTCGTCCGTAGTTCTGCTCGGCTCATATTCATAAACGCGAGGGCTCCGGCCGAGGTGGCATTCCCTTTTGCTTTATCCGTGTTTCCCGTATATGCCTGTTTCAGTCCCGGGCGAAAAAGAACATATTGCTTGTTAACGACCGCCATCGATTCTTCCGGCTTGACCCAATCGATACGAACATACGGATTTTTGTTTCTTTGCGGCAGATACTGAACGCGGCCTTCTGTTTTATCCACTATGCCGCCGAGCTGCGAATTCATCTTCTCCATCGTCACGTTTGCACGCAGCGACGTGAGCGCTTTGTTGTGCGCGTCCATCCGGTTAAAGATCTCGGTCAGATTCTGCGCCGATGCCTCTCCCGTCCCGAAAAGACCGAAAGCGGCCGTCAGCACTGCGGCGGCGAATGATACACGTATAAATTTCTTCATATGATCGCTGCTCCGAATTATATTTGGGAAGATTATCGGATCTCTATCTCGTAAACCTTTTCGCCTTTACCGTTCAGCTTTTCTCGCGTCTCCACAATTTCCGCATTTGGGTTTCCGCTCATTTCGCGGATGCGCTGCTGCATCGCTGCCCGGTCGGCCGAAAATTCAGATTCTTTGACGATTATTCTCGACGTATGGGTTGCAAGTTTTTCCTTGTTATCGAACCACGTTTTGGGCGTCAAAAAAATGAATGCGACGATCAACAGGCAAAAGATCACATACACGGATGTCTCGCGGCCGTGATCCCACAGGATCAATCGCTTTAATCGCCCCATTTGAAACTATTCTTCCACCACCCGGCCGTCCCGCATCCTTATCGTCCGCGAACAGACCGCCGCGGCCTCAGGGTTGTGCGTTATCATGATGATCGTCTGGTTAAACTCTTCGTTCAGCTTTTTGAACATATCCAGCACGATCTGCGAATTCTCGGTGTCGAGATTGCCCGTCGGCTCATCCGCCAGGATTATCGCCGGGCTGTTGATCACGGCACGGGCCAATGCCACCCTCTGTTGTTCGCCGCCCGACATTTCAAGCGGCTTGTGGTGCATTTTATCTTCGAGTTTCAAAAGCCGCAAGACCTCACGCCGGTTGGCAGAATCGTGCGAACCGTTGCCGGTGTGGATACGCTCTGCCAATTTGAGGTTTCCCTCGGCGGTCAGTGTGGGAAAAAGATTGAACCGCTGGAACACAAACCCGATCTTTCGCCGCCGAATATCGGTTCGTTTTGCGTCCGAGACCTTTGAAATATCCTCGCCGTCGATAATGATCTTGCCTTCGGTCGGGCTCAGCAGTCCGCCGAGCAAATGGAGCAGGGTCGATTTGCCGCAGCCCGAAGGGCCCATTATCGCCACAAATTCGCCCTCTTTCACATCAAGCGAAACCCCGCGCAAGGCGGGGACCTGCATCTTTCCGATCCTGTAGGATTTCGTCAGGTTCTCGGTTTGTAAGATCGTTTTCATTAAAACTATTGATAACGCGAGGCGTTTGAGGGAGGTTTGTTCGCAGGCTGGGCCGGCACGGCCGCCGCCGTTGCCTCCTGCAGCTCTTTATCAAGATCGAGGACGTCCAGGTTCCAGCTGTTCTGAAGAACAAATGCGGTCGCCGGAAATTCATGGCCGATCACGACCGCCTCCGGAGCCTTGTAGGTAAGACGCATCGAGTACTTATCCAATGGACGTGTGACGATGATCTGCAGCGGCAGATTCCGGTAATCTCCCGTGTCGGTCAGCGTTCCCTCGCGGCCATAGGTGATGTCGGATTCGATCTCGCCCCGCGCGTCGAAAAGCTGTTGGCGGGCAAGCCTGATCTTTGCAACTCTGTCGAACCAGAAACGCCGGGTGATCTGCAGCCCCCCGTCCGCGGTACGGGCAAATTCGTCGAGCAGATAATACCCTCGATTCACCACACGAAGAGGCGATTTTCTATCCTGGGTAATATCCTCTTCGATCTGGTAGATCGTACTTTGGGTATAGTAATGCGCGTCGTCGGTCGGCCTGACGAGCATTGCGTCAGTAAAATGCTGCGGACGAAGATTGGCAAAAGCATTCACGTTCTCGCGAACAGCGTTGTCACCATTGTTTGCGTCAAGTTCCCGCTGCAGCCGGCTATAATCGGCGGAATTTGTCCCGATGACGAACTTCTTATACTTTCCGCTGCCGCCGTCCTGCAAGATGGCTACCTGAAACTTTTCACCGTCCGAGGTCATCTGTGCGACGTCCGTCTTGATGACCGGCACTTGTACCTTGAGCAGGATATTCGCCGGACGCTGCACGACGATCTCGCCGTCGGCCGACCGGTAAACCTCTTTGCTTCCGAACTGAGCGAACGAATTGTCCTCAAACTTGAGGTCCATCTTTGCCCGCATCGAATCGACACGCGCAAAACGGTTAACCTCGCTCATTAAAAAAGCCTGCGTGGCCTCTTCAACCTTAAGCAGCGTCGGTGTTTTGCTTTCTTTCTTGACGATATTGCAGCCCGTGGAATATAGGCCGCCGATCAAGAATAACAGCGCTAGCGCAATGTGGCTTCGATGTCGGGTAAACATTACAGAATCTGATGTGTTTCGGTGCCGGTCTGTTGTCCCTCTTACATACGCGTAAAACCCGCCCGAGTTCCCATCAAACCGAAAATAATAACACGCGCGGGGCGGTAATCCTAACTTATTGATAGACGCAAAAAGCGGGAGCCATTTGCCCCCGCCTTGTCATTCCGGTTAGGAGAAGCCCGCCTTACCCGGTGAATACACCGAGCGAACGGGTAAAGTAATCCTGCATGGTAAAGGCGAACATTATCGCCATCCAGAAAAAGCTTGCCACCGCCGCCAGCCATACTAGTCGCGTGCTCCACCTGACGTGCATGAAATAGAGCATAACGAACGTCATTTTGGTAAACGCGATCATCAAAGCAAGCAG
The DNA here is from genome assembly GCA_023391155.1 of Acidobacteriota bacterium. GTDB lineage: Bacteria > Acidobacteriota > Blastocatellia > Pyrinomonadales > Pyrinomonadaceae > OLB17. Next base: position 8,328 of record JAEWBM010000087.1, on the reverse strand, counting down.
CGTGTTCGCGCCCGGGAAAATGCTGTCGAGGTCCCAGAATGACGACCAGTAGGTAAATAGCGTCCCCACCACCAGGATGGCAAAGACCCCCAGGTACCCGGGCATCCCGATATGTGCGTGCTCGTGTTCGTGTTCGTGTTCTATGTGATTATCCGCCATTGTCGCTTATCCGTGTAAAAAGTGTCGCCCGAGCAGATAGAGCAGCGGGAAAAGGAATATCCAGACGATGTCGACAAAGTGCCAGTAAAGGCCCGACATCTCGACCGGTGAGTAATAATCCGCTGAAAAGCTAAATCGCCATGCCTTCCAAAGCAGCCAGGCCATGATCCCCAGGCCGATGATCATGTGCAGCGCGTGGAGCCCCGTCATCACGAAATAGATGTAATAGAACATCCTGATCTTGTCGCGATATTTGTTCGGGTCGAACACGCCGTTCGAGAAATAGCCGACGCGTTCATCCGCGGTCAGATAAACGGCACCGCCTTTCTCCTTTTCCATTGCATAATCGAGCACCGCTTTGCCGTAGTTCCACTGGAACTCGCCGCGCGGGTTCACATACGGCTTATGCTCGTCGTCTGACGCGGCGGCCGCCTCGGCACGCACCTCAAAGGGCAAGACGAAGTTCGACTTTGCATGGGGCTGGGCCTCGCCCTCTTTGACCTTTTTGTTCCAACCGGTCACGGGAACAAGCCCGTTGTTATATTTATCGGTGTATTCGATGACCTTTACGCCCAGAAAGACTGTGCCGAACAGCATCGTCAGCACGATCAACAGCACCTGCATATTGCGGTTGCCGCGCTGAGCATAAAAGACCGTGAGCGCCATCGTCAGGCTGCTGACGATCAGAACCAGCGTGTTGAGGCCGCCCCAGAAGGCGTCCAAATGGTTGCTCGCCTCGGCGAATGCCAGCGGAAACCGCCATCTAAACACCAGATACGCCGTGAACAGCCCGCCGAAGAACATGATTTCCTGGGCCAGGAACATCCACATGCCGATGGCTACGGATTCTTCCTGCTGCCCCATGTCCTCGAACTGATGCTGCAGCCCCGGAGCGTGATGATCGTGTGTATCGTGCGCCATATTATGCTCTGCTTCCGCCGCCGCCCATTACAGGCAGATAGCGGCGGTTCAGTTTTATGCCGTTGTTACCGGCAGTCGCCGGCGGGCCTCCTCGATATCGAGCCCGCTTTCTTCACCAAAGTCGTAAGCTTCCCAGGTGACGATCGGCTGCTCGTCAAAGTTGAATGTCGGCGGCGGCGAGCTCGTTCGCCATTCCAGCCCCGGCAGCACCCATGGGTTATCGCCGGCACGCTGGCCGCTGATCAGCGACTGGGTTAAATAGACCACCGGCATAAGCAACCCGACGCCCAGAACCGACGCCCCCGCTGTTGAAAAGATATTCAGCACCTGCATCTCTTCCGGATACGAGGCGTATCGCCGAGGCATACCCTGGTAACCGAGAATAAACTGCGGGAAGAATGTCAGGTTAAACCCGACGAAAACAAGCATAGCCGACACCTTGCCCCAGAATTCCGAATACATCCGGCCCGTCATCTTGGGCCACCAATAGTGGATACCGCCGAGATAGGCGATCACCTGGCCGCCGACCATTACGTAGTGGAAGTGGGCAACGACGAAATAGGTATCCGTCACGTGGACCGTAAGGCCGACCGAACCGAGGAACAGGCCCGTGAGGCCGCCGATCAGGAACAGGCCGAGAAAACCGATCGCATAAAGCATCGGCGTGTCGTATGAGATCGAGCCCTTATAGAGTGTCGCCGTCCAGTTAAAGACCTTGATCGCCGACGGGATGGCAACGACCATCGTAAGGAACGAAAAGACAAGGCCCGCATAGATCGACTGGCCGCTCACGAACATATGGTGTCCCCAAACGAGGAAGCCAAAGACAGCGATCGCGATGCTCGAAAAAGCGATGAATTCGTATCCGAAGATCTTCTTACGCGAGAAGTTTGAGATCAATTCGCTGACCACGCCCATGCCCGGCAAGATCATGATATAGACCGCCGGATGCGAGTAGAACCAGAATAAGTGCTGGAACAGGATCGGGTCGCCCCCTATGGCAGGGTCAAAGATACCTACCCTCGCGACGCGTTCGACCGCGACCAAAAGGATAGTGATCGCGACCACCGGCGTTCCGAGGATCATGATCAAGCTGGTCGCATAATGTGCCCACACAAATAGCGGCAGCCGGAACCAGGTCATCCCCGGCGCACGCATAGTGTGGATAGTGACGATAAAGTTAAGGCCCGTCAGGATCGACGAAAATCCGTTGATAAAGATTCCCAGCCCCGTCGCCATCACATAGGAATTCGCGAACGTCGTACTATACGGCGTGTAAAACGTCCAGCCGGTGTCGACGCCGCCCTGCAGCAGCGCATAGATCGTCAAAATACCGCCGATCCAATATAGATAGAGGCTCAGCAGATTGATGCGCGGCAGAGCGAGGTCCTTCGCCCCGATCATCAGCGGCAGCAAAAAGTTTCCCAACACCGCCGGGATCGACGGGATCAGGAAAAAGAAGATCATCAGGATCCCGTGCTGGGTAAAGAGCTTGTTGTACGTCGCCGACTGGACGAGGTCGCTTGCCGGCGTCAGCAGCTCGAGCCGGATCGTCGCCGCGTAAAGCCCTCCCGCCAGAAAGAATGCCGACACCGAGATCAGGTACATCAACGCGATCCGCTTATGGTCCTTGGTCAGTAACCAGGATTTCAGCGTGTACCCGTTGGTGAGGTAATTGTCCCCTGGGGCCTCAAACCCTCTGTTGTCTATCGCGTCTGCGTTTTGCATATCTACTAGTTACCACCCTGCGTATTGCTGTTTGTCGCCGGAGCATTCGGGCCGGCGCTCCCCGGTGCCGGTGAGGCCGCCGGGGCCGCAGGTGCGCTTGCACCCGGTGCCGCTCCGCTTAGCGACTTGATATAAGCCACCAATGCGACAAGCTGTTCCTCAGTGACCTGGCCCTTGAACGTCGGCATTATCGGCTGATAGCCTTCGACGATCTGGGCACTCGGATTGAGGATCGAATTTCTTATGTAATCGTCATCCGCGATGACGGTCTGTCCGCCGACCAGGCGGACCTCTTTGCCGAAGATACCTTCGAGCTGAGCACCCCTCTGCTGGGGGCCGCCCGAGTGGCATGAGGCACAGCCGAGCTTGTTCTCAAAAAGATCTCGCCCTTGTGCGACGGGTGTTTGTCCGGCTTCGCTGCCCTGCAGCCATGCTTCAAACTCCGGCCTTTCCATCACATAGACGTATCCGCCCATGCCCGAGTGGTTAAGCCCGCAATATTCCGCACAGAAAAGGTGATATTTGCCCGGCTTGGTCGCCTTGAACCACATATAGGTGAACCGCCCGGGAACAACGTCCGCCTTGGTCCGAAATGCGGGGATATAGAAGCTGTGCAGAACGTCCTCGGTCGTCATCGTCAGCTTGATGTTCGTCCCGACCGGAACGTGCAGTTCGTTGATCTCACGCTGCCCCGTCTCGTGCTGGGCCTTCCACATCCATTGTTTACCGACGACGTATATCTGCATCGCCTCGTCCGGTACGCGATACTGGTTGAAATACACTATCGCCCCGCCGAGAAAGATCGTCATCGAGATGATGAACGGGATAACCGACCAGACCGTTTCAAGCACTATCGAGCCATGGATCTCTTCCGGCGTCGCATACTTTTCCTTTTCGCGGTAGCGGACAAAGAAAAAGAAGATCGCAATAACGATCGGGATCGAGAACACAACGCTCACCAGGATCAGGTAGTAATAGAGATAATCTACCTGCCAGGCAAAATCAGAGGCCTGTTCCGGCATGAATGGAATCCACGAGTTCGTCTGCATAATTTACGTCGTCAACGCTCTAGTCCGGGCGTTGCTATTACTCTAATCCTTGCGTCTTTGCCTTGCTTCGTCGCCAAAAGACAAATCCCATAAGTCCCATTCCGAGCAGCGTCAGGATCGCACCCCCGCGCATCAGCCTGAGAACGGCGAGGCCGTATTTTCCGGTCGACGGGTCGTAGTGAAAGCAGTACAGCATCAGCTGGTCCGTTACGCCGCCGACGCGGTTCTCAGCCGATTCGACGATGCCGAGCTTCACATCCCGCGGGGCATAATCTATGCCGTAAAAATATTTAGAAAGCGTTCCGTCCGGCGTGACGATCATGATGGCACTGGCGTGGGCGAATTGCTCGGACGCCTCATCCCACTCATAGCCGAACCCTGCCGCCTTTGTCACCGCATCGACCGCGGCCTGGTCACCGGTGAGAAAATGCCAGCCCTGTTCGGTTCCCGGCCGCCCGTAACGCTCCATATACGCGGCCTTTTTGTTTGCCGCGAGGCCCGGCTTGTCATTCTCGGAGGAATCGAAACTTATCGCGATAACATCGAAGTCTTTCCCCGCGTCAAGGTTGATCCCTTTGAGAGTTCCCGTCATCCCGTTCAGGACCTGGTTGCAGAGCATCGGGCATTCATAATAGACGAGGGCCAGGACCACCGGCCTTCCCTTTCCGAAATACTCTCCGAGCTGTACCGCGTTGCCGCTTTCATCTTTAAAGGTCGCGTCGAGCGGAAGTTTGTCTCCAAGTTTTTGTTCGATGCCGATGCGTTTGAGCGGTTCCGGTATTCCGTTCGCCGTGTTCTGCGACGGATCGTACTTACGCGGGGAGTAAAGCGGCGAACTGTAATGCTCGCTCTTTTGCGCAAGTGCATCCGCGGTGCCGGCAAAGAGCACCGCCAATACGCCTGCTAACAATGAAAATCGTGATACTGCTGACTTTCTCATAACTACTCCCGGCCGCGGGCGGAGTCCTATCTCCGGATCTCGCCCGTAACCCTGCCTGAACTTGCGTCCGTATAATACCGACGCGACTGCTCTGCCAAATTCTCCGCCCCCGGAGCGGCGCTGGATTTCAGATTCTGCTCCAGAAGCTTTGCTTTCGCCTCTTCGATGGGCAGTGCGACCACTGTACCGGTCTCGGGGTGCTTGATCCCGTTTTCGACCATGTCGTCCCACTGCTTCTTAAGCTCCCAATATTCTGCCTGAGGTGCGCCCAGCTCGAGATTGATCGGGCCGTTGGGCGACTGGACGGAAAAGCCCGGGGCCCCCTGGAGCCGCGGTTCGGGAGGAAGCCGTTCCGCCTCGCTCCGATGCATAGGGTTCCTCGTCGCATACCTCTCGGCCGCATCGCTTTCCAGCACGCCGAAGAACGCTGCCATTAATCCAAACGTAATGACGATCAGGACCAAAAGGCCGATGCCGAAATACATGATGCCGCGCAGCTGTATGTCATTGCGTTCATAGCCCGCTTCAATGTCTGCTGCCGAGATCTCGTTGTCCGTTCTTTGCATAAATGCCTTGCCCTTTTACTAATGCCCTTTACCGTGATCGATAGCCTTTTGAAGGAACGGGTCCATAACCGGCACCAGCGGCCGTTTGGCCAGCTGGCCGAGGAAGAACCATAGCCAGATACCGCCAAGTGCGATCGGTGCCACAATATCCATCCAGCTAAAGCTTGCCAATAGCGGCAGGCTCTCGCCGTGCGTCGAGATCCGGGGGTTCGGGCTGATCAGGAAAAATAGGTCAACCCATCTCATCACCAGGATAAAGAGAGCCACGTACGCCAGCATCTTTGCCCGTCTCTTAAAATCCTGCTGCAGCAGAACGAGGAACGGCAGAGCAAAGTGGAACAGGATCAATGCCCACGCGACCCATCCCCAACCGTGGTTCATACGTGCGAGGTACCACCCAGTCTCTTCGGGTATATTGCCCGACCAGATGATCAGGAACTGCGACAGGTTAAAGTATGCCCACACCATCACGAATGCGAGCATGAGCTTGCCCAGATCGTGGAAATGCCGCTTGCCGAGAACCCGGTTCATCGGGGCCTTGTCGTGCAAATAGGCCAGTATTATCACCGCCAAACACAGTGTGCCCAGCGCCCAGCCGATAACGAACAGCAGTCCCCACATCGTCGAGAACCAGTGCGGATCGAGGATCATCACCCAGTCCACCGCCGCGAACGTTACCGCCACGACATAAAAGACCATAGTCGGGCCCGAGAATGCCGCTGCACGTCCCATCCAGCCCGCGGCTTCTTCATAATCCGCCGACTTATCCTGATTAGCTCCCCACTTGTTCAGCAGGTAGATCATTACGCCGAACAAAATCAGGTAGATCACCGAACGCAGGATCCAGCTCTCTGCCGTCATGAACCACCCGCGGTGCTGGACCGTATAGTCGGTCGCAGGTAAATGGGTAAATTCGTAGGCAAGCGTAACGCCGAACAAGAGCGGCAAGAATGCTATCGCGATGACCGGGAACGTCCTCGTCCCCGCTTCGAGCACGCGTCGGATAACCATCCCCCAGGCGCCGCCCGTAAGATATTGCAGCATCAAGATGCCGAGGCTGCCGAATGTCATCCCGCCCCAGTACATCAATGCCAGAAGCCACGACCTCAGCCCCTGTTCCGGTGCAAAATATGCACCGATCGCCCAGGCGATCAGCCCGATGCCCCCGGCACCGAGTGCTACCGTGCGGAAACGGTCGAGGTCGGCCGGTGCCTGATAGCTATCGATATCGGCCATTAGCGTTCCCCTCCCGTGGTGTTTGCATTCGCATTCGCATTACCATTCTGCGCGGCCGGTGCGGCCGTGTTCGTATTCGTATTACCGCCAGCGGTGTTCATTTCCGGATTCTGGCTTAGCTGCAGCGCTCGGATATATGCCACGATCGCCCATCGATCGGCCGGGGTCACCTGCGCCCCATATGAACTCATCCGCCCCCAGCCGTTCGTGATCACGTCAAAAAAGTGTCCGACCGGGGCATTTCTCAAACGGTCGTCGTGATAGGTCGGCGGCTGCGGAAATCCGCGTCGGACGATCATCCCGTCGCCCATTCCGACCGGGCCGTGGCAAACAGAGCAATAGATGTTGTATCGCTCCTGCCCCCGGTCGACCAGTTCTTTGGTGACCGGCACCGGAAACTCGGTGATCGCATTCGGGAAGCTGGTCACAAGCGTGTTGCCCGTAGCATCAACAGTCGATTGGACCTGAACGTTCGGATCCGGATTATCCACCTGCCCGGTGTAAAACGCCTTATTTGCCTTCAGCAGTCCGCGTGCAACAGCGCCCTCCGGAATGTCGCGGGACGCACGCCCGTCGGCAAAAAAGTCGCTTTTCTTATACGGCTCATACCGCGGCTGGTCCTGCATATCGAACCGCACGCCGCACCCCGAAAGCACGACAAAAGACAGCAGCAATGCCGGCACCCCGAAACGGAGCTTATTCCTCAACATCGAACACCTCCTGCGGGCCAAGCTCCTGCATAAAACTCTTCGTCTCGTCGTAATCATATTTCGGGTCGTCAGCCTCTATCAGCAAAAAGAACTTTTCACGCGAGGCAAGTGCGAACCGCGGAACATTGAAGACCGGGTGATATGGCCGCGGCAGTCCGTTAAGGAATAGCATCCCGAAAACGGCCGTAAAGCCCGCGAGCAAGATCGTCAGCTCATACGCCGGCGGTATGAAAGACGGCCAGCTTAGAAATGGGCGTCCACCGACGTTCAACGGATAGTCGATGTAATGAACGAAGACCTGCAGTGCCACGCCCAATGCCGTTCCGGTGAGCCCGCCAAAGAACACCATGACAGGCAGGATGCTTCGCTTGATGCCAAGCGCCTCGTCGATCTCGTGCAGCGGGAACGGCGAGAATGCATCCGTTTTCACATACCCGGCTTCGCGGACGCGGTTCGCCGCGTCGACCAGTTCGGTCGCCGAGTCGAATTCTGCCATCAATCCGTAAAGTTTGTTTTCCATAGCGCCAGACGCCCAGTCAATAAACCTCTATTTGTTCGGCGGATCGGTCCGGTCATAGGTGTACTCGACCTCGAGCACACTCTCGTCAAAATCCTGTTGATGCCCGTGCACGTTCGCCTCCGGCAGCAAGGTCCTGACCTCGAATATCGAGATGATCGGCAGGAACCGGATGAACAAGAACACCAGCGTGAAAAAGAATCCAAGGGTCCCGGCGAACATCAGGATGTCCCACATCGTCGGGGCAAACATACCCCACGACGACGGCAGGAAGTCGCGGTTGAGGCTCGTGATGATGATCACGAAACGTTCCAGCCACATGCCGATGCTGACCACCACCGAGATGACGAACAGCCAGAAGGGGCTTTCCCTGAATTTCTTGAACCAGAGCAACTGGATCGAAAGCCCGTTACAAATGATCAGAAGCCAATACGACCACCAATAGGGCCCGTACCAGATGCGGTTCAACATCATGAACCACTCATACTGGCTCGCACTGTAC
>JAEWBM010000077.1 GCA_023391155.1 Acidobacteriota bacterium | reverse complement strand
CGGTCCGCCCCGTTCGATCGGCCCAACTGGATCGTGTTGCTTGTCGGGACGACGCTGCCGGCACCGATCGCCGTCGCATATGTCAGATCTGCAGCGCCAACGTTTGCACCATACCCAAGCACCGTGTTATTAGTTCCGGAGAGGTTCCCATTTCCGCCGAACGCTCCAACGAAAGTGTTAAAGTTGCCCACCGTGTTGAACTCTCCGGTAAGGGCGCCTAGAAAGACGTTATAGCCGCCCGCGGTATTTTCCCTGCCGGCCCTGCGTCCAAAGAAAGAGTTGTTCGCGGCGGTCGTGGTGTGCCTTCCCGCTTCATAGCCGAAGAATGAACTGCCGGAGCCGGTAGCGTTGAGTCCCGATTCGTAACCGAACATCGAATTGTCAACCCCGGTCAGATTAGCGCCGCCGACCGATACACCGAAATACGAATTTCTTGAGCCGCCGGTAACTCTCAGACCGGCGTTATAACCGAAGAACGAGTTTTGGGAGCCGGAAATATTTTCATATCCGGCCCCGCTGCCGACGAACGTGTTGGTGCTGCCGGTGGTCGTATTGACACCAGTGTTCCTACCCACAAATGTGTTTCTTTCCCCGCTGGTAACAGCAAGCCCGTTGTTGATCCCGACGAACGTATTCAGCGTACCGGGTGAGCCCAAGATCCTGTTGCCGCCGATATTGAACTGAGTTCCGGCACTGAAGATGTTCGCGATGCCGGTTCCGCTAATGTTGAAGTTTGCCGCGGACTGCTGGGTAGTGCGGTTCTGAACATAGTTCGGGCTGCCCGCTGTCGGTGAACGAGCGTCCGTCAACCGTTCGTCGTCATCCTGAACGTATTCCGCTGCATCGACACCGCCGAGCTGCGAGGCGTTCGAGGCGGTCTCGGCCGCGGCGGCGTTGAGGCTGCGAATGGCGTACGGGGTGGATGAGATAGGTTGTCGCGGGTCGAGAATGGTAAACGGTTCAGGGCTTCCCGCAGGCCTCACACCGATCTGTAGAAATCTCGGCGTCCCATCGAACTGCTTTCCAAAATCAAGGCGAACACTGAAGGCGCCCGCGTTTACGGCAACACCGAGCTGCGCATCTGATCCAAGTTCGTTGCCGCTTTCCTCAGCGTCAAAGAGCCGAAATTCAAAGTCATAACTAGCCGTCGGGGGTAGCGTGTTATCGAGCAATCTACCCTGAAACGTAAACTCGGTCGTTTGTCCCACCGCAACTGTCGCCGCGGCAAAGATCAGTAAAATAAGGATGAGGTAAGAGGCGTGTTTGATCATTGATTTCTCCTTTTCGTTTATGCGGCCATTCGTCCCCGATTAGTTCCTAACCGTTATAGGTGTGGGAAAAATAACATTCTCGGGAGCCCTCAGGGCATCCCTCTCGAAATCTGCCGCGATAGTATGGGTGACGTTCAAGATGATTTCTGAGCGGCGTCATATGGCGTTCAGGCACAGTTCCACCCCCAACCACAGTTGAGGTCGCGTTCCATATCACCTGATAAATATTCCCGGCCGGCCTGTTCACATCGAACGCTCCCCGTTGATCAAGTCCGGCATGTCGATAAAACAGAAATTGTGCTAGAAAAGCTGCTGCTTGGTTCTCTAATTGGGGCAGGTTCCGCGTATACATAAGGTCAAAAGAGGCGTGGACCGCTTCATGGACCATATTGCCCCGCTCCCCTCGCCGGTTTCGAGTCGGACGAGCTGAAAGAAAACCGCTCATTCCGTCGATCTCGGGATCAGGATATGCATAGTACGTGCCGCCTGTTCCCGGCACCGTCTCTTCAAAAACGACGATCCGGTCAGCTCTGATCGCATCTACTACCCGCTGAAAGGTCGTCGAGTCGACTGAAACCGTTTGCCCGCGGATGGACGTGAACGCGAAATTGATGCGCCGCGTGGCGTCACTTGTCAGGACATCCAAAACCTCATCGCGAATTGCCATTGTTTGCCTCCTATTTACAGGCAGCTGAGCCCGGTTTAAGTTCACAGACGATCGCCTTAAGCGCCTCTATCTGCCGCTGCTGTGCCTCGATCTGCTCCTGCTGCTCTTTGACGACATTGATCAGCACGACACCAATGCGGTCGTACTTAACGCCCTCGACCTCGCCTTTTTCGTTATAGGTTGCAAGCAACGGTTCCACGGCAGCGACCTCCTCGGCGATCAGGCCGACATCGTGCTTCCCGTCCGATATCCAGTCGAAGGACACCGGGCGGAGGCGATCGATCAGGCTTAGGCTTTGACCGTAATCGAGCACATTCGTTTTGTAGCGGATGGAAGACGAGCATACGGAAAATACTTCGATGAGGGGCCCTTCCGGGCCCGGGGTCAGGACACTACACACCTGGTTTCCACCCCCGGCCGCCTTGCTGACGTAAACCAAACTACCGAATACGCGGATGGACCCGTTACCGACGCGGACCTCTCCGTTTGTGCGGGCCCTGAGGTCGAGACGGCTGCCGTTCAAGGAGACGCCGCCGGCGTTGCAGACCGTCTCATTGGCGTCGTTCGTGTAGAAAATGCCGACAAAGCCGTTACAGTCGCCAAGGCGCATCTTCTTTGCGCCGAACTCCCAGTTCGCGCCGTTGGCACCTCGCAGTTCGAGATTTCCGGGGATGAGTACTTGTTCTTCGCGAGTGATTCGGCCGAGTTGGATGGTGTTGTTTGTGGACACGCGTGTGCCCGGGCCGATAGCGGTGGCAAAGCTCAGCCCGCCTGAGGTAAATCCGGAGCCGCTGCCGAACGCTGCGTTGTTATTGCCCGTAACGTTTTGGCTTCCCGCGAGCTGTCCGACAAAGGTATTGTTAACGCCGATCTGATTCGAGTTGCCCGAAGCGTAACCCAGGAAGACGTTTCTCGTACCGGAAGAATTGTTAGTACCGGCGTCGTAACCAAAGAATGCGTTCTCATTGCCGGTGGAGGTCCCGTCGCCCGCGTGCGCGCCGAAGATGGCATTTCGTGCGCCGGTAGTCGTGGCTAATCCTGCACGGTAACCGAAGAAGGAGTTAAAACCCCCGCCGCCGCCGGTATCCGGGCCTGCACTTACGCCCACGATCGTGTTGCTGTTGCCCGGTGTGTGAAAGACGCGCATCGTTTCCGACCAGAAGGAAGTTGCATGAAGCCTGTCAGCAACCCCGATCCCGCTAATGTTGAAGTTTGAACCACTTTGTACTGCAAGCCCGTTCTGGATATAGTTGGAACTTCCGCCTGGTAGGCTTCCGATGATGGAGCCGTTTACCTGGAGGTTACCGGGAATGAGCACACTGTCAGCCGCCGATCCTCGCCCAAGTTGAATCGTATTGCTGGTTGAGACCTGGGTCCCGGAGCCGATCGCCGTTGCAAACGACAGTGCTCCCGAGCTAAAACCTGAACCGCTGCCGAGCGCTACGTTGTTACTGCCTGACGTATTCTGGGATCCGCTCTGATGACCGAGGAACGTATTGTTGTTTCCCGTGAGATTATTTGATCCCGAGCTGACACCAAAGAAAGCATTTTGGAGCGATACGGTATTTGACGATCCCGCGCTATCCCCGACGAAGACATTCGCGTTTCCTGAAGTATTCTCCGACCCCGCGCCGGCTCCGATGAACGTATTCCGCTCACCGTCAACGTTGTTCAAGCCCGACTGCATTCCGAGGAATGAGTTACGCGCCCCGATGGTGGTACGCAGGCCGGACGCTTGCCCAATGAAAGTGTTTGAGCTTGCAGTATTCGAACGGCCGGAAAAAGCGCCGACGAAGGTGTTACCGGTTCCCTCGATATTTTCTTGCCCGGACACAAACCCCACGAAAGTGTTTTGGAACCCGGTATTTGTTGCCCGGCCCGCCTGGCTGCCAAAGAATGAATTGGCCCCGGTAGTATTGTTTTCGCCCGCGTGCCACCCGAAGAACGAGTTGCCTCCGCCGCTAACATTTTCCCTTCCCGCGTCTATTCCGAAGAAAGAGTTCTGACCGCCGGTAGTATTGTTCCGGCCCGAACCCAGGCCAAGAAAAGAGTTTCCGGTTCCGGTGGTATTGGCCGCTCCCGAGCTTTCGCCGACGAACACGTTACCGCCGCCGGTCGTATTAGACGAGCCGGCACTCTTGCCGAGAAATGTGTTGTTGCTGGCCGTGTTCGCTTGGCCTGCGAACGTGCCTACGAACGTGTTGCCTGAACCGCCGGTATTGAGCTGGCCGGCCTGGCTACCGACAAATACATTTTCGATACCGGTGGTATTTTGGCCTGCACTTATGCCTACGAAGGCGTTCGTCCCCGCAACGTCAAGGACTATCTGGCCGCTGATGCGATAGTTGGTCGCACTATCGACGGCACCCGCTTTTCCCGTTCCGCTTATATCAAAGCTTGCGAGAGGCTGGGGGCCCGCGGATTGGTTCTGTATGTAGTTGGCGCTGCCGGGCGCGGGGGGCCGCTCGTCGGTCATTCGCGGATCGTCATCCTGCACGTATTCAGCCGCATCGACACCGCCGAGCTGCGAAGAGTTCGCGGCGGTTTCGGCCGCAGCGGCGTTAAGGCTGCGGATGGCGTATGGCGCGGACGCGATCGGCTGCCGAGGATCAAGCACCGTGAACGGGTCTGGACTCCCGGCGGACTTGACGCCGATCTGAATGAAGCGTGGGCCACCGTCAAAGCTGCTGCCGAAATCGAGCGGCACCGAGAAAACGCCGGAGGCAACACTCACCCCGGGAGTCGTGACTAGGCCGAGCTCAGTGCCGCCCGTCGCGGCGTCAAACAGCCGGAACTCGAGGTCGTAACTGCCGGTAGCGGGCAGTGAATTGTCCAGCAATCTGCCCTGAAAGGTGAACTCGGTCGATTGAGTAAGGGCAGTTTGTGCCATCACTAGAACGCATAAAAATGTCATCAAAAGGGGAAGCGGTTTTCTCAACATTTCCATCTCCTATCTATTCACTCCGATTCGGGTGCCGATCCGAAGAGCGAATCCTCGCAGATCATGATGCTTTCGTCAGACAAGAACCGGAGGTGGACCTTGCCGGCTGCGACCCGTTCCGCAAGGTTCGCGTACCTGGGGTCCGGCGACGCCAAGAGTCCGTGCATCGGTACCCATCGAACGGTGTGTCGGCACTGAACGCAATCGCCGCATTGGTCCGAATAATTTCCGTTGGCTCGGACCGTAATGCGTTCGAGGGTTCGCCGGCGGACAAAAATTTCTTTTCGTTTCATCAACTTTGGTTTAAAATCACGGTGACCTTATGAACGCTGCTGGCGGTGCCTCAATGTGTTCGGTTATACCGGGCGGCGGTCGTTGAAGTCCTTTTTCGGTTCTCAAAGTTTTCTCAAATAGTTCTGAAACCTCCTTATGTCCCGCGCGGTCAACAGTTTATGCACCTTTGGCGAGTTCGCCCTCGACCTCGATCAGCGAATACTTTGGGTCCGCGGCGTGCCTGCCGAGCTGCCGTCCAAGGCGGTCGAGCTGCTCTGTGTCCTGGTCGAAAGCGGAGGCGAGGTCGTTTCAAAAAATGATTTACTCGACCGGGTTTGGGCGGATTCCTTTGTCGAAGAGGGTGTCCTTACACAAAATGTTTATCAGCTAAGAAAGGCTTTCAAGGCGGCGGGCATCGACGAAGAGCTGATCCAAACCGTGCCGAGACGGGGCTATAGATTTACGGGAAATGCGGATGCGCCTTTTCGCAATGAGATCACGATCGAACGCGAGACATTCGAGCAAGCGTACATAACCGAGACCGAGTATGACGACGCCTCGCTGCCGTCTATCCGCCCCGTCATCGGCGAGGCTGCTTCCGGCAGCTCCCTGAGCCGCCGCTCCGTCATCTTGGCCGCGGCCGTGCTCTTTGCGGCCATCGGCGCGGGTGCGTTCGGTGCGTGGACTCTTATCGGCGATCCGGTGGGCCAAACCGCGCCCGTTGCCGCGTCAGGCGTCGAGTATGAGAGATTGACGCCATCCGCGCGTGCCCTCTATGTGGGCCTGTCGCCTGACGATTCTAACGCTGCCTACGTGATGCACACCGCCGACGCAAAATACAGCCTGGTGCTGGTGCATCTCTCGTCCGGAAGCGAGACCGTCATCATTCAGCCGCAGGAGAAGCACCTGTTCAACATTCAGTTCGCCCCCGACGGCAGTCATATTTACTATGGCGCCACGCCCGACGGGGGTGACCTGGGCGTTTATCGCATCCCGATCTACGGCGGCACTCCGCAGCTAATTACCCGCCGGCCGGTCCATCACTTCTCGATCTCGCCCGACGGTACGCAGATGGCCTTTTACCGGCGGGAACCCGAGGAAAGAGCGCAGTATTTAGATGTTTGCGGCATTGAACGGCCCGACGAATGTCGGTCCGTGGCGAGAATGGCTGACGGTTCCGGGTTCAAGATCTGGGGCACCTCTCCGCACTGGTCAGCGGACGGCCTTAGGCTGCTGACGGCGACAATTAAACGGGAGACACCCGATTCCCCTGCCAGGGAAACTCTTTCCGAGATCGATCTCGCGACCGGTACGTTCCGCGAAGTTCCGACCCCGTCGGTGGCGGCCGTCCATCAGGCATATTGGTCTGAGTCCGCCGGGGGCATATTCGCCATGGTTAGAGAGAAGCGCGGCGAGCCGGTGCAGATCTGGTTCATTGACGCCGGCGGCAAAGCCTCCCGCGTGACCAATGACAACGACGATTACCGCGAATTCCGGCCGGCCTCCGACGGAAGCTTTCTCGTGGCCAGCACCTGGAAAAAAGCCGAGAACCTATACCTGGTGTCCGTGGATGAACCGTCAAATGTTACGCAGCTGACCTTCGACAACTCAGCCAACAACGGCGCATGGGGCCTCGGCTGGATGCCTGACGGCAACTCGCTGCTTTTCACTCGGGCTGAGGGCCACCTGACCGGGAACCTTTGGCGTATGGCCCTTGATACCGGCCAAACCGAACAGATCACCTTTGACAAGGGGGCAATGGTCTACCGTCCCGTGGTCACACCGGATGGGAACACGATCTTTTTTACCTCAGACCGCGGCGGCAGGCCTCAGATCTGGCAAATGAACTCCGACGGGTCAGGGCTGCAGATCGCCGTTGAGGCACGGTCGGCCGATCCGGCGGTCTCGGCGGACGGCAAATGGCTTTACTATACCGGCGGGGGCCTGTGGCGACGCCCGATGGACGGGGGAGAGGCGGTCTCGCTGACCCGCTACGACGCCGGCGATATACGGACCTCGCCTGCGGATGCGGCAAAATTTGCCGCGTTTTATATCGATCACGATGCAGCGGTACCGGTTTGGGGCGTCGGGATATTTGATGCAAATGCGCCGTCCGCCACGCCGGTCCGGATTCCCCACGCTGCGACCGTCGCCGTGTGGAAACCCGAGGGCACCGGCCTTTATCTGATAGACCGTGGAGAGACCGTTAGCAATATCTGGTTCGCTCCGGCCGATGGCGGCGAGGCAATACGCATTACCAATTTCACCGATCAAAAGATCTCAAACCTTGCGGTGTCACCCGACGGCAAGACCTTTGCCGTCTCCCGCGGCGCCGCGATCAATAACCTTGTAAAGATCACCCTCGACCGATAAAGCCTAGCTCATTCGGCCCGATCGACGACCACCTCAGGGTGGTTGGCGGCCAATTCGTCGGCCGGGAGGCTGTCGACCGCTGCACGTACCGGCTTGGTGCCGACGTTCGGCTTAAAGTTGCCGTCGATATCATACAGCCGGCGATATTGGGCCGTGTTCCTGATGATTCCCTGCACATAGCCGCGAGTCTCACGGAACGGTATCGCCTCAACAAACTCGTCCATTTCCATCGGCAGCGTCCTTCGCCAGGTGACGACCCGTCCCGGGCCCGCGTTGTAGGCCGCCGCCATATATTCGACGCGGCCATATTTGTCGAGCTGTTCACGCATATAGGCGGTGCCCAGCTCGATATTCAGTGCCGGGTTGAAAAGGTCCAGATGAGACGCTGGGACACGTGCACCGAACTTACGTGCCGTCATCGTTGCCGTCGGCATCAGCAGCTGCATCAGGCCATAGGCCTTTGCGCTCGAAACAGCACGCGGGTTAAAGATCGATTCCTGACGGATCAGGCCCGCCACCTGATAGGGGTCCAGCCGCCTCTGATCCGCCCATTTGCGGATCTCGCTCCATGCCTTGTGCGGGTAAAAGATCTGCCATTCCTCACGTGTCATCTCCTCGGGGAACATCTGGGCATAATCCGGATAGCTCTTCGCCAGGGCAAGCAGCGCGGCAACATTGTCGCCTTTCATTTGATAATGTTGGGCCAATGCGAGATTGATCTTGGGTGAATTTTCAGCGGTCTTTTTCGCCTCGACCAATTCCTCGGCGGCCCAATCGAATAGCCCGATGGTGGTGAGCTGTTCGGCCTTTTCCGCACGGAGCAGTTCGACCTCGCCCGAGGTCTCCGGTGCGACGGTGATCGTTTTCAGATTTGCAGCCGCCCGCATTACCTGGGAATCGGGGCCGAAGTTCGGCGTCGCCTGGCACTGCCCTCGCCGGCGAAGCCCCTCGAGCCGCTCCAGCCCTATGTGCCCGTACCAATTTGCGCCATAACGATAGGCGACCGCCTCATAAAGCACGCATGCCTCGGCGATCTTACCGGCAAGTTCTGAGTTGCGGGCGGACCAATAGCCCGCACGGCCGCGGTTGCTCGTGTCACGGTCGGCATAATTCGCCAGATGATCGATCAGCATGTCTGAGGCTCGGGCGTGGTCCTTTGCCTCGTGTTCAAGCCATGCTAGTTCAAACTGGGCTCCGGCCACCTCGACCGCTTTCGGATAGTTCACCAGGGCAGCCCTTAAGAAGTAGTTTTCCTCGCCCTTGTTGCGGGCGTCGCGTGCGGCATATCCCGCGTCGACCCATGCCCTAGGCGTAAGGCGGGCCTCCGGCATCCGCTCGCGCATCTCTTCGGCGGCGGAGCGTGCCTGCGGCCACATCCGGTTCTCGGCATAGCCGGTGATCAGTTCGTAATAGGCCTGTTCCTTTTCGTCGAGCGTTGCGGGCATCGCGTCGAATGCGGTGCGTGCCCCTGCCATGTTTTTGGCACGAACAGCCGCCTGCAGCCGCTTGAGCATCACCTCGGGCGTTGCGGCGGCGGGATAGCGGGTGATCAGGTTGTTATAGGCGTCGAACGCCATAGACAAAGCGCCCATCGCGAAAAGGCGGTTCGCCCGGGCCGTAGCCTCTTCAGCATTGCGCGACTCGAGCGTGTCGCCCGCCTCGGTTATTTTCTTCTCGCCTTCTTTTCCTGCGTCGCTCGTTCCGCCGTAAATGTATGACTTTCGATAAAACTCAAGCGCGCCGGTCCGGTCGCCGGCTGCTTCATAGGCGCGGGCCGTCGCAAGCATCGCATCGGCGGACCGCTTTGCGACCAGAGGTGCGAGAAATTCAGGGACAGCCGCAGCGCGTCCCGCGGCCATTGCCGATTCAGCCCATGCCATTCGCGCCGCCGCTCCGCGCATCGAATTCGGATAATCCGCAAGGAGCTTCTCAAACGACGCCATCGCCCCGGCGTGATCGCCGTCTTTTGCCAATGCCTGTCCTCGAAGCCAAAGCGCGTAGTCGCCGACCGTGGTGAGCTTAGCAAATTCGTCCGTGTTCAGAACGATCGCCGCACCGCGAAAATCGCCGTTCTCAAACCGCACCCGCGCCCGAAGCAGGCGCGCAAGAGCTCCCGTCCGAGACCCGGCATACCGCCGCTCGATGCTCTCGACCACGGATTCCGCCGGCATCTTTCCGCCGCTCGTAAGCTCCCGCAGCGAAACCAGCGGATCAGCCGCGATCGGCTGCGCCGTGCAGCTAACGCTCGAAACCGCAGCGAGAAAAACACTCGACAATGACAAACTTAACCACTTCATGAACATTGAAAAACTCCCGAAATGTATGATGACAACGCGGCCGGCAAAATTGCTTCTTGAAAAATATTCACAAAAAGCAAAGCAAAAATGTATTATAGCAAATACTGTTTGACCCGAAGCCGCAACACTAAAGCCTGACGCCCCCGGAGTTCCTCCTATGAAACGGATCCTTTTTATTTTCCTGACCTTGTTAATGAGTGGTCTTTCGGCTCAAGCCCAAACCACCGCACCCACACCCCCTCCCGACGATGGCGAGGTCGTAAAGATCTCGACAAACCTCATCCAGCTGGATGTCACGATCACCGATAAAAAGGGAAACCCCATCCGGGACATACGGCCCGACGAGGTCGAGATATACGAGAACGGCAAGCGGCAAGACATCTCGGGGTTCACCTTTATCAGCGGTTCGTCCCCAGGCGGCAAGCCGGAGCCTGCCTCTTTGTATCCGGAACCGATAAAGAATGTTCGGCCAGAAGCCGTCCGACGCTCCATTGCGATCGTAGTTGACGATATCTCGCTCGGATTTGATACGACAGCGCATACTCGAAGGTCGCTCAAGCAGTTTATTGACGAGCAGATGCGGCCCGGCGACCTAGTGGCGATCATCCGAACGGGTTCGGGTGTGGGAGCACTTCAGCAGTTCACGACGGACAAGAAAATACTTCACGCCGCCGTTGATCGCATAAAGTGGAAGCCGTTGTTCAAAGATAATCTTGGAGCTTTCATGCCCTTTGAGGCGCGTGACGGGAGTGATGCCGTCGAGGATTTTCAGAGCGACGCGTATGCCGCGGGTACTCTCGGTGCCTTGCGATTTGTGATCAATGGGATGAACCAATTGCCGGGACGGAAATCAGTGATCCTTTTTTCACACGGTTTTCGAGTGATCGGCAGCCGCTCGAAGGCTTCCTCCGGCAACCGAGCCACATTCCTGCTTGACGACGTGGTCGACCAGGCAAACCGAGCGTCGGTCGTAATATACGGAATAGATCCTCGAGGACTTTTCGCCAATGTGCCGATCGCGATTCTCGGTGCTTCTGATCCCAACGACCGAAGTTTCTTTGAATCGCAGGCTGGTCTTCGACTGCTTGCTGAGGAGACGGGTGGGTTCGCTATTACCAACTCGAACGGCTTCGCCGAGGGGATCAGGAATGTGCTTCGCGACCAAAGCTACTATTTGATCGGTTATGAACCCTCGGGCGAGACATTCGATCCGGACACGCGCAGATACAATAGAATAGAGATAAAGGTAGATCGCCCTGGGGCCATCGTCCGATATCGGAGTGGATTTTTCAACGTCACCGATGAGGATCGCAGCGCGGCAGCAAGTGCGAAAAGTGCTGAGCAACAGGTGCTCGATGCGCTGACCTCACCGTTTGCCGCCAATGAGATCACCCTCAACTTCAATCCGCTGTTTGGCTATGACGCCACAATTGGGACGTATGTCAGATCGCTGCTGCACGTAAAGGGCGACGAGATAGAGTTGAAAGACGGCGAGAACGGGTCAAAGACCGCTGAGTTCACGCTGTTAGCAGCGAGCTTTGGCGACAACGGCGTTATAGCCGATCAGCACGGGAGAAACTATAAGATCACTCTTTCTCCAAATGAGGTGCAGCGTCTTCGCGAGACCGGTTTTGTGTACGAATTTGTCATGCCAATAAAGCAGCCCGGGGGGTATCAGTTCCGTGTCGCTCTTCGTGACAACACAGGCGGGACAGTGGGCTCGGCGAGTGAGTATATAGAAATTCCGAACTTGAAAAAGAAGAGGCTTACGTTGTCAAGCATTGCATTGGAACGTGCCGCCAGTCAGGCTCGACGGCAAGGTAATACCGGCATTACCGATCCGGTCACCGACAGTTCACGAAGTGATTCTTCGCTCAGGCGTTTTGCAAAGGGAGCGGGACTTACATACGGGCTGGTTGTTTACAACTCGAAACTCGACAAAGCAAATGCCCCCGATCTTGTATCGAAGATCCGGCTGATTCATGAAGGGGCCCCGGTCTTTGAAGGGGAATTCTCGCCAGTCGCCATGGAGCCTGGCACTGATCCGCAGGCAGTCGTGCTGATGGGCGCTCTCACCTTGGGAAAGAACATACCCGCTGGAGACTATATCCTTCAAGTTATCGTCTCTGATCGTAAGGCGAATAATAAGTACGCAACTGCCGTACAGTCCACTCGGTTTGAGGTGAACGAATGATAAATAGAACGCAAATACTTGCGGCATGCCTATCGGTTGCAGCGACAATTCTGGGCCTGCTGCTGATGGTTGCGCCTACGGAGGGTCAAGTTCCCTCGGGCTCGCCCCCTCCCGATGACGGCGAGGTCGTAAAGATCTCGACCAACCTCATCCAGCTGGATGTCACGATCACCGATAAAAAGGGAAACCCCATCCGGGACATACGGCCCGACGAGGTCGAGATATACGAGAACGGCAGGCGGCAAGACATCTCGTTTATGACCTTTATTCCCGGTGAGCGGCCCCAGCTCGGCGAGGGACGCGAGGTCGGCCGACGGGAGGCGGTTCCGCTCCCGGCGAGTAGGCCAAATCCTGAACAGATACGGCGCACGATCGCCTTGGTAGTGGACGATCTGACACTTTCTTTCGCCAGCACATTCTGGGTGCGAAAGGCCCTTAAGAAATATATCGAAGAGCAGGTCCGCGACGGCGACCTGGTTGCGATCATCCGAACGGCCGGCGGCATAGGCGCGCTTCAGCAATTCACCTCCGATCGCCGGCAGCTCTTGGCAGCTGTCGATAAGATCAAGTTCGATATGCGCGGGCAGTCGAAAGTGGCGGTCTTTGAGCCGATCGCCCCTTCCTTGCGCGAACAGCTCAGCGGCGAAGGGGCGGGAGCCAAAGATTTTTCGGAAGAGATCAAACGCGAGCGCGAATCAGAGGCGGCGATAAACCAATTCCGAGCTGACGCCTTTGCGGCCGGGACGCTTGGTGCACTCAATTACGTGATCCGCGGAATGGCTGAGCTGCCCGGCCGAAAGTCGGTGGTAATGCTGTCTGATGGATTCCGCATCATTACCCGCGACGCTCGCGGGATGCCGCAGATATCGGTTGTCCGCTCTGCCTTTCATCAGCTCGCGGATGCGGCCAACCGAGCTTCGGTCGTCATTTATACGCTCGACGCACGCGGGTTAGAATATGTCGGTCCCACAGCGGCGGACGATTTCACGGGTATGACGACATCGATGATCGCCGGCAGGCTGAACGAGCGGGAGAACGACCTGCGCGACACTCAGGACGGGCTTCGCTACCTCGCCCAGCAGACCGGCGGGTTCGCGATTATAAACTCTAACGACCTGTCTTGGGGGCTTGAAAAGGTTTTGGCTGACCAGAGCTATTATTTGGTCGGATATTCGCCCGAGGACGAGGCCTTTGACCCCAATAAGCTGCGGTTCAATCGCATCGACGTGGTCGTGAAGCGAGAGGGAACCCGTGTTCGATATCGCAGCGGGTTTATCGGTGTCACGGACGAGGCGATGGCGGCCCGCGAGAGGCCCGGAACGGAAAAGCTGGCGCGGGCGTTGACCTCACCGTTCGGTGCCAGCGAGGTTGACCTTCGTCTGCATACGGTGTTCGCAGCCGCAGATGCGAAGAATGCCATTGTTCGATCGTTTCTTCATATCAATGCAGAGGATCTCAAATTCGCAAGCACCGGCGACGGCAATTACAAGGCAAACTTCGAATTGGTCGCGATGAGCTTTGGCGACAATGGAATGCCTTCCGAGCAGTTTATGCGAGCATTTACGGTGACGCTGCCCGAGGCGATCTATCGAAAGAGCCTCGCGAGCGGGATCGTTTATCAATTCGATTTTCCGGTTAAGAAACACGGCGGGTACCAGTACAGGGTCGCGATCCGAGACACGGGAACTGACAAGGTGGGCAGCGCCAGCGAATTTATTGAGGTGCCGAACCTGGGCAACAAGCGTCTTTCCCTTTCAGGCATCGTTCTTCGCGGGACGCCGCGGACCGAGTGGGACGCTCTCGTCGCCGGAAAGATAACGGCCGCCCAGTTGACCGAGGACGTTGAACGCGACACCGCACTCCGCCGTTTTCGTACCGGAACGGTCCTGCGTTACGGCGCTGCGGTTTACGGTGCTGATCGTGCAAAGAATACCCGGGGCGGGCTCTCGGCACGAATGCGCATCTTTCGAGAAGGCGAATTGCATTTCGAAGGCGAGCCCTTTGCCGTCGAAGTGGGTTCCGCAGGAGAGGCCGAGGCGGCCGGCGGAATTATTCTCGGCAAGGATATGCCGCCCGGGGAATATGTGCTGCAGATCATTGTCCAAAGTAACGAGGGGGGCGGAAAACGTTCGGCCTCACAGTTCGTGCAGTTTGATATCGTGGAGTGATACCATTATCGCTTTATGCTGATCAAACAGATCGAACTTATCGAGATAAATCTCCCGCTCGTTCATTTTTTTGAGACCAGTTTTGGGCGGACGTATGAACGCCGGATCATATTGGTGCGCGTTGAGGACGCGGACGGTGCCGAGGGCTGGGGCGAGATCACCTGCGGCGAGGGGCCGGGTTATTCGGACGAGTGGACCGATTCGGCGTGGGTCACGGCGGAAAAGATCCTCGCACCGATGGTCGTCGGCAAAGAGGTTGATTCCGCCGCGGATATTTGGGGCCTGATGAAATGGGCTCGCGGGCACCGGATGGCGAAGTCGGGCATCGAGACCGCCTGCTGGGACCTGGAGGCGAAGAAGCTCGGCGTCCCCCTGTGGCGGCACTTGGGCGGAGTGAATCAGGTGATCGAGTGCGGCGTTTCCATCGGGATACAAGATTCGGTCGAGCAGCTTTTGGAGAAGATCCGCGTCGAGCTTGAGGCGGGTTACAAACGCATCAAGATAAAGATCTCGCCGTCATGGGATTATGACGTGATAAAGGCTGTGCGGGCAGAGTTCGGTGACATCCTTTTGATGGGCGATGCGAACTCGGCTTATACGCTTGATGACATCGATCTGCTTCGCAGCCTGGATGAATTTGATCTGATGATGCTCGAACAGCCGCTGCCCTACGACGACATCATTGATCATGCAAAGCTGCAGCGTGAGATCAAGACGCCGATCTGTTTGGACGAGCCCATCAAGTCGCCCGAAGACGCCCGAAAGGCGATAGAACTCGGCTCCGGCAAGATCATCAATCTAAAGAACGGTCGGGTCGGCGGACATTCGCAATCGAAACTAGTCGAAAAAGTATGCCGCGAGAACGGCATCCCCGTATGGTGCGGCGGCATGCTCGAAAGCGGCATCGGCCGCGCACACAATATCGCGATCTCAACCCTCGCCGGCTATACCATGCCCGGCGACGTTTCCGCCTCCAAACGCTACTGGCACGAGGACGTGATTGAACCTGCGGTCGAGGTGTCGGCGGAGGGGACGATAACGGCTCCGGAGGGGGCGGGGATAGGGTTTGAGGTGAAGCGGGATAGGATCGAAAACGCGACGGCGCGTAGTACAACAGTTAGAGAATGAACTCCACACTCAAAATCAGATGGCAGAACTGTGTGGTAGATGGTGAACAGACGGCGCAGCGCTTTCTAGATTTTGTGATCAACGGGCAGTCGTTGTATGAGAAGTTTGGTGGCCTGATCTCGCCGCTCGGATGGGGTCCCGTCGAAGAAAACCGAAGTGCTGTAGCCCGATTCTTATGCGAGGCCGAGCCGGATTTTCCCGATAACCGCACGAGCGTTTACATCTGCCAGGTATGCGGGGGACTTGATTGCGGAGCTGTTTCCGCTGTGATCGAGCGAGTCCAAGACCGGATCGTCTGGCGCGATTTCGGGTACGAGAACACCTACGAGGATGAGGTGAACCTAGACGATTACCAAGGCCTGGGTCCTTACATATTTGACGCACTGGAGTACGCGGAGATTCTGGGGAGCGCTCTCAGCGCCTACGACGGCTCAAACGGCCAGCACGAATAGCCCCATGGACACATTCCCCTCGAAATCATTTCGGTTTCGAGGTGTAGTTATAGTCGGGAACCTATGAACGAGATCATTTTTTTGGTCGAAGAAGATCTTGAGGGCGGCTACAACGCACGGGCGCTGGGCGAGGCCATTTTTACGCAAGGCGAGACCCTTGACGAATTGCGAGCGAACATCCGTGACGCAGTTGATTGCCATTTTGAGGCGGAACAAAAGCCGAAGGTGAAGCGGCAAAAATTAAGAGTGTCGCAGTTCGGCAAATTTCGCTATGATTAGATCATGCGCACGAAGTTTTTGACCCCGGCCCTAAGCCTTTTGTTGTGTGTGCTGAGGTCGACTCAGCTTAATGCACAGGGCTACGTAGAAATACTGCCGGACGAGGTCAAAAGGCCATTTCAAGAAAAACTCATGCGAATTTCGTCCGAAATTCGCGGTTCTGATTCCGACGAATGGGAAGGCTTGTACACCCGATATGTGGGGGAGACATGGTCGGAGTCTCTGTTCTGGACATCGAACGATGGCTTTGCCGCATATCGGGATACATGCAGCAATGGACCACGTGCCTGGGTGAACTTCGGATCCGCCAAATTTGTCAACGGCGTACTTGTTCTCGATTCTGAGCAGAATTATACCGGCGAGCATTCTCTCTCCCTAAAACGAGAGTATACACCCGTGAAATGGGGGCATCAGCGGTGGTTGATTCCCACAGATGAGCTGGAGCTTTTCGCCCACGCGGTAAATTCCAGTTCATGGGAGGATTACGAAAGTTTTTATTTAAGGGTTGATGGGAATAATGATGAACCGAAAGGACAGCCCGAAATTCCGAACCGATTTAGACACATTCTCGATCGAAAACCTATAAAGGCAAAAGTGGTGGCGGTTGGCGAGAGCTCTGAGAATAGGTTTGGCGATGTAACCATTGATGTAGGAAAAAACAAGGGTGTCATTGTTGGGATGAGTTTCTGGCTTACCGGTGTGAAGAACACGGGCGTGAAAATTTCCGTGATACGAGTAAATGAAAAAACTGCCGTCGCGAAGATCGTGAGTGTCGGATTATCCTATGATTTCGATGATGACGGCAATCAAATGGATGCGGATCCACCCGATTTTATCCCAACACCCGGCATGAGTTTTACTAACCGAGTCTCAAACTAAATTTCTAACCCTTCTGCGTTCCCCGGTGTCTGATTCGACGAGGCACCGTGCGTCTGCACAATAGCTATGAGCACGATGAATATTTCTTTACCCGAAACACTCAAAGTGTTCGTAGACTCACAGGTTTCTGAGGGTGATTACGGAAGCAGTAGTGAATATGTAACAGAATTGCTTCTCAAGGAGCGTGACCGGGTGCTGCTGCGTCAGAAGCTATTGGACGGGTTAGCCTCGCCTCTGAATCCCCAACCCCTCGACGAGGAGTACTTCGAAGATATCCGCAAGCGAGCTCGGGGTATTCACTCGCCTTAGCCTCTAAAGCGGCCAAACTACGGGCAGGACCACCATTATCACGACGAATAGCAGCACCGTCAGCGGCATCGGCCGCGCGCAATCTCGCAATATCGCAAAATCGCAGAAGTTACAGCCAAAACAGCATCAAGAACGTCATCGCCACAAAAAATAACAGGACCGCGAGCGGCAAGCCGACCTTGACGAAATCCCGAAAGCTGTAGCCCGCCGGGCCCATCACCAGTACGTTTACCGGGTGGCCCAGCGGCGTTACAAAGGCAAGCGATGTTGCAACGGCGACGCTCATCACCAACCCACGCGCATCAAAGCCCGAGGCCGCCGCGATATTGATCGCGATCGGGCCCATGATCGCGGCCACCACGGCCGTGTTCAGCAGCTGCACGAACACCATGGTTATTACGACAAGCGCGGCCGCCATCGCAACCGGTCCGTAACTTCCAAAGATCGACGCCGCATATTCTCCCACAATGCCCGCCGCATTTGTCTTCACAAGCGCGATCCCCATCGGCAGCATCCCGGCAATGATAAAAACGCTCCGCCACCCGATCGAGGCGTACGCCTGTTCGGTCGTCAGAACGCCGAGCAGCATCATCGCCAGCGCACCGCCCAGCATTACAGGCCCGATCACAGAGGGGAAAGCGACCGCCAGCACGAGCGTTAGAACGAACAACAGAACTGCAACCCGCCCTTTTGTCGGGGCTGTCACCGGCGTGTAATCGTCCGTCTCCTTCGGCATCAGCATTATCAGGTCCGGATCTTTCGCCGCGATCCGCAGCCTGTCATGCGTTCCCTGCAATAGCAGGGCGTCGCCGAACTGCAGCGTTTCATCCGCCAGGTTCACGGTTATCTCCTGATCGCGCCGCCAGATGGCGAGCACGTTCAGCCCAAACTTTTCACGGAAATCGACGCTCTTCAGGCTCTCGCCGATAAGCCGAGAACGCGGCGCAAGCATCGCCTCCACTATCTCGACCTGCATCGATGCCAGGTGCCGTTCCTGCCAGTCGTCCGCCGAAAGATGTACCATCAGCGGCTCGACGTCGCGCTTCTTAAATTCCTGTTCATCGCCCTCGAAAATGAGAATGTCGCCACGCCGTATCTCGGTATTCGGCGTCAATGCGACCAAGCGGCGTCCCTCGCGTTCTATCGCAACCACGCTCACACCAAAGTTTTCCCTTAGCGTGCTGTCCACCAGCGGCCGGTCGATCAGGAAAGAATTCTCGGGGACCCGCGCCCGGAACAGGTTCCGGTTCAGGCCATATGCCGCGACCAGGTCGCTGTGATCGCCTCGGTTCGGCGTCTGCGTGCGCTCGAGCATCGATTCGCCTTCAAGCAGTTTTCGTCCGACGAGTGCCATATAGATAATGGCGGCTGAGACCACGGGAATGCCGACCCAGACAAAATCCATTATCGAAAAACCGGGCGAGCCGCTGTCGATCAGAATGGAATTGAGCAAGATGTTCGAGGTTGTAAATAGCGTTGCCGCACCGCCGACGATGGTCGCAAATGCCAGCGGCATCAATAGGCGCGAATTGCTGATGCCGGCCCGTCGCGACGCGCCGGAAATAGCGGGCATCAATACCGCCGCCGCGGCGATATTGTTCATAAAAAGCGTTAGAAATGCGCCCACCGCCATTATGACGACCGTTAACCGGCCCTCGTCGTCGCCGCCCGCTCTGACGAGAAATCCGCCGACACGTTCGGTGACGCCTGTACGTTTTAAGGCCTCCGCCAGGATATAGATCGCTATAAGAATGATGACGGCTGCCCGGCTAAAGCCCGAAAACGCCTCCTCCGGTGAGAGCACGCCTGTCAGGCCAAGAGCGACCGCAACTAACAGGGCGACCAGGTCCGGCGGGATCTTCTCAGACAGAAACGCGACGAGCGCGACCGCGAGTATCGCGAGCGTGATGAGCAGAGAATTGTCCATTGCAAAATAAACAGTTTAGCTTAATAGCCGCCGTTGGCCATATCGTGCGGGATGCGGGTTTGATGGAATCTGCCGCGTCGAATACGATATAGATACATTTAAGATCACACAAAGCCGCAGTGCGGCATTATTTTTTATGACTAGCCCTGAACCAAACAAGATCATCTTTTCGATGGTCAAGGTATCAAAGTTTTACGATAAGAAACCTGTCTTGAAGGACATCTATCTCTCGTTCTTTTACGGGGCGAAGATCGGCGTGCTGGGGCTGAACGGGGCGGGCAAGTCGAGCCTGCTGCGGATCATCGCCGGGCACGACAAGGAGTTTAACGGCGAGGTCGTTTTCTCAAAGGGCTATTCCGTCGGCCTGCTCGAACAGGAGCCGAAGCTCGACGAGACGAAAACCGTAAAAGAGATCGTCGAAGAAGGCGCGCAGGAAACGGTAAACCTTCTCAAGGAATTTGAAGAGATCAATGCCAAGTTCGCCGAGCCGATGGACGACGACGCGATGAATGCGCTGATCGAGCGGCAGGGCGAGGTCCAGGAAAAGCTCGACGCCGCCGATGCGTGGGACCTCGATTCGCGGCTTGAGATGGCGATGGACGCGCTTCGCTGCCCGCCGGCGGATACGCCCATAAAGAACCTTTCCGGCGGCGAAAAGCGACGTGTGGCGCTGTGCCGCTTGCTTCTGCAAAAGCCGGATATCCTGCTCCTCGATGAGCCGACGAACCATCTCGATGCCGAGACCGTCGCCTGGCTCGAACAGCATCTGCAAAAGTACGAAGGCACGATCATCGCGGTGACGCACGACCGATATTTCCTCGACAATGTCGCCGGTTGGATCCTGGAGCTTGACCGCGGCGAGGGCATCCCGTGGAAGGGGAATTACTCGAGCTGGCTTGAACAAAAAGAGCAGCGGCTTGCCAAGGAACAGCGTGCCGACGACAAACGCGCAAAGACGCTTCAACGCGAGCTGGAGTGGATAAGGATGTCGCCAAAGGGCCGGCATGCAAAATCCAAGGCCCGCATCAGCGATTATGAAAAGATGGTCGCCACCGAAAGCGAAAAGCGCAGCGAGGACCTCGAGATCTACATCCCGCCCGGCGAGCGGCTCGGCGATCTGGTGATCGAGGCCCAGGGCGTTTCAAAGTCCTATGGCGACAAGCTGCTTTTCGAGGGGCTAAGCTTTTCGCTCCCGCCGGGCGGCATCGTCGGCGTAATCGGCCCGAACGGCGCCGGCAAAACAACTCTCTTCCGTTTGATCACCGGCCAGGAAGAGCCCGACAGCGGCAGCTTCCGCGTCGGCCCGACGGTCAAGCTCGGCTATGTCGACCAATCCCGCGACAGCCTGAACGCCGACAAGACGATCTTTGATGAGATCGCCGACGGGCTCGATTTCGTCACGCTCGGCAAGCGCGAAATGAACTCTCGCGCCTATGTTTCGCGGTTCAATTTCTCGGGCTCTGACCAGCAAAAACGTGTCGGCCAGCTCTCGGGCGGCGAGCGCAATCGCGTTCACCTGGCAAAAATGTTAAAATCCGGAGCTAACGTCATTCTCCTCGACGAGCCCACAAATGATCTTGACGTCAATACAATGCGGGCACTCGAAGAGGCCCTTGAAAACTTTGCCGGTTGTGCTGTTGTCATCAGCCACGACCGCTGGTTTCTTGATCGCATCGCGACTCACATCCTAGCCTTTGAAGGCGATTCTCACGTTGAGTATTTCGACGGAAATTACAGCGAATACGAAGCGGACCGCAAACGCAGGCTCGGCCAGGATGCCGACCAGCCGCATCGTATAAAATACAGAAGCCTGACCCGGGCTTAGATAAGTTACATTAATGGCCTTTCGTCGCCAATGACCCCAAGCATCGGTCGCGGCCGCCGGTCGGGCGGCACATTGCAGTTTAATGAACGTGATGCGAAATCGGGAAGCCGCAGCAATTTTCGCGGCATTTGTAATATTTTTCATGTCGGCCTGCGGCCTTGAAACGGACTCGGCACAGTCGCCGCCGGAAATGAACGGGCCCGTCCGGGCCTCGACCCTGGTGCCCGCTGCGGCAACTGCCGAGGCGACGCCCGAGATCCCCGATCTCCAGACCGAGTTGCTTGACGACCGCTTTAGCGGCGGCGGCTCGCCCCTATCCACATTCGATTTCCGCAACCATTCCTATCCGCTCCCGCGCGGCTGGCAAAACCCTGACGGCAGCGAGATCACGCTCGTGAACGGCGTGCTCGAGGCCGTTTCGCTTCCTATCACCGAAGACCTCCCCGATGAGGAGAAGATCCGCCGCCGTGCCGAGCGCCGCATCGGAATGTCCCACGTAGCGACGCGTTATTTCGATGCCACCGGCGATGGACAGGAAAATGCCGTCGTTATCTTAAAGGTCGAGACCACCGGCGCCGCCATTCCGCAGATGGTCTATGTATATGAATGGAAGGACGACGCCCCCAACCTGCTTTGGCATTTCCGCACCGGCGATCGTGCCGACGGCGGGCTAAAGGATATCCGCCCCGACGGCGAGGGCCGCGTCATCATCGAACTCTACGGCCAGGACCGGTGGGTACTCGGCGAGGTCGAGACCGGCAAGATCACCGGCGACGAAGAGCAGCTCTGCTGCCCGACACATTTCACCCGCTCCGTCTATGAATGGAACGGGAATCATTTCCTTCGCAAAGGCGACCGTCTCACATTGCTGACCGCCGATCCGCTCGCCGAGCCCATAAAGAACATGGGCGATATCGTCAACGCCGCAAATAAGCAATAGGGGATTGGGTGATATGAGCCCTGCCTGGGCGAAAAAGCCCTCAGCACTTTATAATACAAAGTACTTGACAGCGAGAATTACTTGGCGTATATTCACTCTCGATGTCAAACGTTTCACGACTTCGCAAACCGGAACCCGAAACGAACGAACCCGTCAGCCTCGGCGGACGTGCGATCGATAATCTCCAATTCATCCGCGAAACGATGGAGCGGTCGACCAGCTTTACGGCCGTGCCGGGTTACGGCGGGATGCTGATGGGAGCGACGGCGTTGGCGACGGCATTTATTGCGAATCAACAGATCTACCTGCGCAACTGGCTGTTGGTGTGGGTAACAGAGGCGGTTCTGGCATTTGCCATCGGCCTGCTCGCGATGTGGCAGAAGTCGAAGATCGCAAAGACCTCTCTGCTCTCAACCCCGGCGCGCAAGTTCGCGACAAGTTTTGCCCCGCCCGTCATCGTGGGCGCTGCATTGACATTAGGAATGTGGCGTTTTGAACATTACGAGCTGATGGCGGCTACATGGATGATGCTTTACGGCACGGCCGTGATCGGGGGCGGTGCGTACTCGGTCAGGGCCGTGCCTGTGATGGGATGGATGTTTGTGGCGATGGGAGCGATCACGCTGGCTCTGCCGAAAGGGTTTGGCGACGAAATGATGGCCGCAAGCTTTGGCCTGCTCCATATCGTATTCGGATTTATCATCGCGAGGAAATATGGGGGCTAGATGGCCCGGGAAATAAAGCAATGGAAAATATTTATCAAATGGAAAACAAAAGGTTCGTCCTTATTATGCTCGGCGCCGCGGCCCTGTTGGCGGTCCCTTTTGTGGCAATGTCCTTCACCGCTGAAGTTAAATGGGGGCTCTTCGATTTTATCGTCGCGGGCGTACTGCTGTTCGGCACAGGGCTCGTGATCGAGGCGGCGCTGCGAATGCTGCCGAGCCTCAAGCTCCGGCTCATCGCTGTCGCGGTGATCCTGGCGGGCCTGTTCCTGGTTTGGGCCGAACTTGCTGTGGGAATTTTCGGGACCCCGGTCGCGGGGAGCTAAAGCAATGGCGAAAAAGAATCTGGCAGTTATAAGGGAGACGGACCGGCCCACTCCGCCCGCATTGAGGGTGGAGAAGGCCGCCGAGACCGTCTCAAGTGATCTCGACAAGGTCATTCACGAGCGTATGCGGCTCGGCATTATCAGCGCCCTGGCGGCAAACGAAAAGCTCAGCTTCGGCGAGCTCAAGGCCCTGCTCGACACGACCGACGGGAACCTTAGCGTCCACGCACGAAAGCTCGAGGACGCCGGCTATGTGACGATGAAAAAATCATTCGCCGGCCGCACGCCGCTCACCGAGTACAAAATAACCGCCGCCGGCCGCAAGGCCCTCGAACGCTACCTCGACCACATGGAAGCGCTGATCAAGGCAATGAAGCAGATCTGACGCGGCAGAATTTTTACAGGATAAACCTGATGGACAAGATTTCTGTCAAAACGAACCCTAACGATCTTCCATCCTATCGGATTATTTTCGCAGGTTCTGACGCGGCAGAATTTTTACAGGATAAACATGATGGTCAAGATATCTAATTCGAAAGATCCTATTTATCCTGCCTATCCTGTTGAACTCTGTTCGAGGTTTTAGCAATGAATACACGTACACGTACCGGGATCGAGATCCTCTGCACGGCATTTTTTATAGGTATTTTCGGCAATTTGCTGCTCCGCGAGACGCCGTGGGGGCTGAATGCTTTTTTGTTCGTCGCGGCCTTTGTCGCGGCGATGTTCACGCTTGCCACGCGGCATCGTATGGAGATCTTGACGCCGCGGACTATATCGCTCCAGGCGGCGATGGTCTTCTTCGGTGCGATGTTCCTGCTTCGAGATTCGGAACAGCTTCTGGTTTTCGATACGTTTGCCATCATCATAATCATGGGCGTGCTCGTGCTGCCGAATTTCGGCATAAACCAGCGATTCGCCGGCGCGTTTCACTACGCAGCCGGGTCGATCTTCGCCGGCCTCACGTCTCTGCTCGGGCCTTTCCTCTTGCTCGGCGCCGATGTTGATTGGAAAACGATGCCCGGAAACAGTTTTAGCCGCAGCATCTTTTCAGTGATGCGCGGCCTGGCCGTCGCACTGCCGCTGGTGATGATCTTCGGGGCGCTCTTCATGGCGGCCGATGCGGCATTTGAGGACATGGCGAACCGCGCGATCAATTTTGAGATCGACACCGTTATCTCGCATGTTGTGCTCACCTCGCTCTTCGCGTGGCTGACGGCGGGGTATTTCCGCGGGACCCTTATTGAGCATTTCGCCGCAAAGCCCGCTTTCGTCTCGCCCATCCCGCGAGCCGACGCGGCCAAAGCGGCCGATACCGGCTTTGTCGAAAAGATCGCCGCCGAACCGGCCGAGGACACCGCCCTGCCCAACCACGCCACCGTCGTCGAGCACATGAACCGCGAAGATGCGGGTGAAGGGAAGGCCGAAACCCCCGGCGAGACGAAACGCGACTGGCAAAACTGGGACAACACCCGTTTCCCTCAGGTATTCACGCTCGGCACCGTTGAGACGGTGATCATACTCGGCCTCATCGACCTGCTTTTCCTCAGCTTTGTGATCTTTCAGCTCCCGTACCTATTCGGCGGGATGGACTTTGTCCGCGAAACGCCGGGCCTTGGGCTTGCGGAATACGCTCGCCGCGGGTTTGGCGAATTGGTCGCCGTTGCGGCTCTTGTGCTTCCGACGCTGCTCGTCGGCCACTGGCTAATACGCAAAGATAATGCCCGCAACGAAAAAATATTTCGCATCCTTGCCGGCATCCAGATCGGTTTGCTCTTTGTAATAATGGCCTCGGCGATGCAGCGGCTGGTGCTGCTAACCGGCGAGTTCGGCTACGGCTGGACGACCGTCAGATTCTATCCGATGGTGCTGATGATCTGGCTCTCGGTCGTATTCGTGTGGTTCGGCTGGACAGTGCTGCGGGGCCATCGAAACAACTTTGCCTGGGGTGCCCTTTGGGCCGCGATCATCGTTCTCGGTGCGACCAACCTGATGAATCCCGACGATTTCATCGCCCGCAAAAACATTCAGCTTATGCAGCAAGGCCGGGAATATGACGCCTACTACAACGCGGGACTCAGCGACGACGCCCTCCCCGCTGTCATCGGAGCCCTTGATCGAATGAGTGCCGAGGATAATACTTCGGCGGTTATCGAGCTGGAACGGCGGGCTTGCCGTCGTGCGGAGCAGCCGGGCGATCTACGGAGCTGGAACCTGGCCCGTGCAAATGCGGACTCCATGTCCCGCAATGCATATCCGGTAAATTGCTACTCGTCGCCGCATTAAATGTCGATCAAGATGCTGCGTAAATAAAAGCGGGCCCGCGAAAGATGCGGGCCCTGATTCTTTAATCCGTAATTGGAGGTTAAGGCATTACCGCCTTGGCAGCGGTCGCCGGACGGCCTGGTTGAGAGGAACGTCGCGCAAACAAGTGCGCAGATGATAAGCTTTTCGACGAGAGATCTTTTTCGCTCCATACACACCTCGAGGACATGACTAACCGAGATCTTATTCGCGAATACATCGCCTACGCCCGTGTCGAAAAAGGGCTTTCCAAGAATTCGCTCGATTCCTACGAACGCGATCTTCGCAAGCTCGAGTCATGGGTGGATAAGAACGGCCTCTCGCTTCTCACCCTCCAACGCGAGGAGCTTCGCGAATGGCTGATGGACCTCTCGCGTGCAAAGATCTCGGAAAGTTCGAAACGGCGGCTTATCAGCTCTGTTCGGGGGTTCTATCGCTTTCTGATGATCGACGGCCATGCCGAATCGAGCCCCGCCGAGGAGCTCGTCACTCCGCAAAAGAGTTCCTATCTCCCGAAGTTCCTTAACCGTTCCGACATGGAACGGCTGCTCGAAACCCCCGATACCGCTACCGAAACGGGCCTCCGCGACCGTGCAATTATCGAGGTGATGTATGCCTGCGGCCTGCGGGTATCGGAACTAACCTCCCTTAAGATCGATGACCTCGACCTTGACTCCGGCATCCTGACCACCACGGGTAAGGGAAGCAAGACCCGGCGCGTCCCGATCGGGTCCAGCGCTGTCGATTGGCTCAACAAATATCTCACGTTGCGCCGAAAGAACGGTGATATCGCCGCCCGCGAACTCTTTGTGACGCCCGGCGGGCGTCCGCTCAACCGCCAGCAGGTTCACAAGATGATCAGCGAATACGCGGAAAAGTGCGGTCTTGAGGGGGTCTCTCCCCACACGCTCCGCCATTCTTTTGCCACGCACCTGGTTCAGAACCGTGCCGATATCCGCAGCGTTCAGCAGATGCTCGGCCACGCCGATATCTCAACTACCCAGATCTACACGCATATAACCGATGCTCACCTCAAAAAGGCCTACGAAAACTTTCATCCGCGGTCCCGGCCTAAAGAGGATTGAAAAACCGCCTCTGAAAGCTTGCAACCTGGAGACTGTTTAGTTATCATTGGAAATTTGCTAATTGGCTCAATTTGGCGCCAATT
>JAEWBM010000008.1 GCA_023391155.1 Acidobacteriota bacterium | reverse complement strand
TGCCGCGGGGCATCGACCCGCAGACGGTTTTGCCGGGCACCGGGCCGGGTGAGGGCTCGGGCGAACATCGCATCAGCGAGATACTTCAGATGATAGGCGTTCAAGCCGAACGCGAACGGATGGGTTGGACCGTCTTACGGACGACATCGGCGGGCGTCGGGGGCCGTGCCGGGATCAGGCAGGGCGACATCGTAGTGGCGATAGACGGGCGTTCGATCACGGACACCGACACGCTGCGCGGTTCGGCGACCATCAGAACGCTGCAAGTCATCAGGGACGGGCGGCGAGTGACGATCTCGCTCGCGTCGCGTTAACGGTCGCCGACGCTGGAGTCCTCTACCGCCGCTTCGAACTTGCGGTAGTCAAAGGACCGGACGACCTGGTTGATATTCACACCTTTTACCAGCAGAACCCTCACCGAAAGATCGATCTCGGCAACGGCAGGGAGCCAGATCTCATCGTTTACACGCTCCTGCTCCATCGTAAAAGTCGCACCTTTGCGGAGTTTGGCGAGCAGGCCGCCGGCGATATTGAAGCTGTCGGCGAGGTGAGCCTCAACGCGAACGACCTGTTTGTCGCGTTCATCTATCCACATCACACCGGCCGTTTTTCCGAAAAATTTCAAAACGCTCTTGGCGTTCTTCATATCGAAGTCGGGATTCGGTTCGAAATCAAAAACGATAACATCTCGTCCGCGGAAGCGCTCGCGGCGGGGATTGATGAGACGCGAGGCTCGCAGGACCTCGGCGATCGAAACCCGTTGGCCTTCGTTGGATGGCGGGCCGGAGGCAGAGCGGCGCTCACTGCGGGCGATGCGCTTTTCGATATCCTCGATCTGTTTTTGAACGTCGCGGTCTTCGCCGGCCTGGTCGCGTTCGGAAAGCGGCTTGTCATTTTTTTCTATGAGACGGCGAATGCGATCGCCCTTGTAGAAGCTCATCTGGACAGTCTCGGAACTCGTTTCGCGAAGCACGCCGTCCTTACCGAGTTCGCGGCGGGCGGTGCGCTGGGTGTATGAGTAGGTTTCGAGCAATTCCTCGACGCGGTCCTCGTTCGCCTGGAGTTCAGCGAGCAGAGCCGGGATCTCGGGGAGCGGCTCGCCTGAGACTTTGGGAAAATCGAAAGCGGCATCGGCGATACGCGCGTTGGGAGTGATGGTGTCGAGCGTGACGAGGAGCGTTTCGTCGCCGGTGCGCATCGTGATGGAAAATGGTTGTTTGGTGCCGAGGACGTCGCGGAAATCGGAGTATTCGAGGACGAGGGTTTCATCGCCGAACGGCATTTCTTCCCTGACGGGGAGCTGGGTCGCGGCGTCGAACCAGAGCTTGATAGACGGGCCGCGGGGGGTAGAGAGGTCGACGATATGAGCCGGACGGCCGTTAAGGTCAGCGGTGCCGCCGGAGGTGACGCGGGCTCGTTCTTTTTTGCGGTTGAGCCAAAGGGAATTTCGATATCGGGCACGGGTGAATAGGTCGAGGCTGCGGTCGCCGATTAGGGTCGACAGGCCGTTGCGTGAGTCGCGATACCAACCCGAGCGGCCGTTGGATCCGAGTTCGACCTCGAAGCCGTTGAGGTCGTAGCCGAGATAGTATGAGCCCGGGGCCTGGATTAATTCGGTATAGCTGCCGGAGGTCCCGGCGGCGGGGTTTGTGATCCGCCCGCGGCGTTCCCAAGCGTTGACGGCGGCGATGCGCTTTTTGCCGCCGAGAGCTTTTTCAGCGCTTTTGAGAATGGAGGACGCGGACTGGCCCTGCACGGCGAGGGCAAACGAAAATAATAATGCTATGAGGCTAAGTTGTTTCATTAGAGCGTTTTACAAGCACGGCGGGCGGCAAAAGATACAGGCCAAGTAAGTAAAGCAGGGCGGTGAAGAACTGAATATAACCGGAGCCGGGAGAGAAGCGCGGCAGGTCGAGCAGCCAGGTCGCGGCCTCGCGGCCGGGATTTTCTATGAGCGAACGTAGCCAGCTGCCGCCGTCGGGAGCGGTGAGGCCGGCGAGAATCATATATTTCGCGATAAATGCGATGGCGAAGAGGCCGCCGAGGCTGCGGAGAAGCTTTGCCGGGCCGAAATCGGAAAAGAGGTTGTTCCAAAGCACCCAGAAAAAGCAGAACGAAACTACCCAGAAGGGGAGGCCCTGTTCCGGGATCAGTGAATTGAAGATCTGAACCGATGCGAAAAAGAGCGTTGTGACGACGACGGCGTTGGCGATGTTCGTGAAAACTGGGGCCGATTCGCTGAACCAACCTTCGAGGCGGATGAGGCCGTTGCGGACGAAGAGGACGACGAGAACCAATGCGAAAACGAGGCAGATGAGTGCCGGGCGGATGAAGATGAATGAGCCGTCCGCTCCGCTGAGGCGCAGGCCGCCGAGAAGCGCGACGAATAAGAACACCATGGGCAACGCGAGATAGGTCAGCACGGTGCGCGTGTGCATCGGGGCGGCCGTGGCCGCCGGCAATTCCGGCCGGGGCCGGGCGACGGTTAGGTCTTCGTCATCGGATGTGATGATCTCGGCGTCCGGCGCGATCTCCTCGACCGGTTCGGCGATCAGCTCATTTTGTTTGGCATCGTCCATTGATGTTACTTTCGTTCGCGGAAGACACGCATCGGATTAAGGTCGCCCATCGTCACGCGGAGGCCCTCTTCAAGCTCGGCGCGTAGCTCGGCCGGCGTACTTAGTTGAAGGTCCGGGTCCGACGCCCGATAGCCGGGATCGATGAGCGTTACACGGTCGAGCGTGGCGAGGCTTTGGCTAAATAGTTCGTCGTCGTTCGTGATGCGGCCCCAGCCCTGGCGGTAATAGCTATATGCGATGTAATACTGGGTGCGGGCGTCGCGGGATTCGGGATCGGCACGGGCGAAGAGGTCGCGGGCGAGGATAAAATTATCCGAGCGAAAGGCCGCGAGCGCCTCGGCGAAAAGCTTTTCATCGACCGCGTAGGTGCCGATCGCAACTTGGCCTTTGTTCGCGAGGCTATCGATAGTGGTGCGGGCCTTCATCGAAACTTCCTCGAGCGAGCGCGGTTCGGCGGCATAAAGAAAAATTATGAAAACGCCGAATGCAATAGAAAAAACCACACCGACAATCTGGATATAGATTTCTTTCACTGATATAATCGCGGGAAAAACTCCACTCTAGAATACACTTACTCGGATTCTAAATACTATGAATAGTTTCGCTCGAATAATCGTGTCCTTTGTTGTGCTTATGTCGATGGCCCTCGCCGCGGCGGGGCAAGGCGTTGTTGCGGACCTTGTTATTACGGGGGCAAAGATCAAGACGATGGACGCTGCGCGGCCCGACGCGCAGGCGATCGCAGTCAAGGGAAACAAGGTGATCGCAGTCGGAACCGATGCCGAGATCAAGAGCCTTGTGGGCCCGAGCACGCAGCAAATAGCGGGCGGCGGGCGGCTGATCGTGCCGGGCTTCAACGATTCGCACGTGCATTTTTTGGAGACGGGGCAGCAGCTATCGCTTGTCGACCTGCGAGATGCGGACACGCCGCAGGAATTTGCACGCCGTATCGGCGAGTTTGCGAAGAAGCTGCCGAAAGGGCGATGGATCTTGGGAGGCAAGTGGGACCATGAGAACTGGACGCCGAACGACCTGCCGACCGCGGCGCTGATCGACGCGGTGACGCCGGACCATCCCGTATTTATCGACCGGCTTGACGGGCACATGGCGCTTGCCAACACGCTGGCGATGAAACTCGCAGGTGTTACCAAGGCAACGCCGGAAGTGGACGGCGGCGAGATCGTCAGGGATGCGAACGGCAACCCGGCGGGCGTCTTTAAGGACGCCGCGATGGGTTATATCAACAAGGTGATCCCGGCACCGAGTTGGGAAGAGCGGCTGGAAGGCGCACAGGCGGCGACCGAGCACGCGGCCTCGCTTGGAGTGACGAGCGTACAGGACATGTCGGCGGGCACGGACGTCGGGGTGTATCAGGAACTTCACCGCCGGGGGACGCTGAAGACGCGTATCTACGGTTGTTCTCCGCTTGGTGATTATCAACGCTGGGCCCGGACGGGTGTGAGGGCGGCATTTGGAGACGAGATGCTGCGGGTCGGGTGCCTCAAAGGCTTCTCGGACGGCAGCCTTGGCTCGACAACCGCCTGGTTTTTCCAGGCCTATCTGGATGCTCCGAATTCTGTGGGACTGCCGTCAGACGAGATCCCTGTAATGCCGGACTTGGTTGAGAAGGCGGATAAGGCGGGGCTGCAGATCAACATTCATGCCATCGGCGACAGGGCGAATGCCACGGTGCTCGACATTTTTGCCAAAACGGCCGAGAAGAACGGCGAGCGAGACAGGCGGTTCCGGATCGAGCACGCACAGCATTTGCGGCAAGAGGATATAAAGCGTTTCGGCGGGCAAAAGGTGGTTGCTTCGATGCAGCCATATCATGCGATCGACGATGGCCGCTGGGCTTGGAAGAGGCTGGATGAGCCCAGGATCAAGGGGACATATGCGTTTCGAACACTGCTCGACACCGGGGGCGTGCTGGCATTCGGTTCAGATTCGCCGGTGGCACCGATCGACCCGATCGCGGCGATATATGCGTCGGTGACGCGGCGGACGCTCGATGACAAAAACCCGGGCGGCTGGGTGCCGGAGCAGAAGATCTCGCTCGACGAGACGATCAGGGCATACACGTGGGGTTCGGCATACGCGGAGTTTCAGGAGAATGTTA
The DNA here is from genome assembly GCA_023391155.1 of Acidobacteriota bacterium. GTDB lineage: Bacteria > Acidobacteriota > Blastocatellia > Pyrinomonadales > Pyrinomonadaceae > OLB17. Next base: position 6,305 of record JAEWBM010000008.1, on the reverse strand, counting down.
AAGGTACGCTGGCTCCTGGTATGCTGGCGGACCTGGTCATACTTTCGCACGATCTTTATTCGATCGCACCCGAGCGAATTCGCGATGCCAAAGTGATGATGACGATCGTGGACGGGCGGGTTGTTTACGAGGCCAAGTGAAAGCGGCCCTTTTCACAATACTTATAACTCTTCTCGGCTGCACGGCACTCGCACAGGGTCCGGCAGCCGATCTTATTATCATCGGCGACATCCTGACGATGGCGGAAAAGCGCAGCCGGACGGAAGCATTGGCTGTGGCGGGCGAGCGGATAATAGCCGTCGGGAGCGAGGAAGAGGTCAGAAAGTTCGCCGGGCCGGCTACGAGGGTTATCGATGCCCGTGGGCGGACGGTGATACCGGGGTTTAACGATGCGCATGTGCATTTTATGGGGATCGGCAACCTGTTTTCGTCGATCGATCTCCGAGGGGCGCGTTCGCCGGTGGATGCCGCGGAGCGGATAGCACGGTACGCGAAGTATCTGCCCAACGGCCGGTGGATCTTGGGGAGCGGGTGGGACAATGGAAAATGGGAGCCCGCCGAGCTGCCGGATCGGTGGCTTATCGATGAAAGGACAGAGGCGAACCCGGTCTTTATATATCACGCAAAGCCGGATACCGCCTGGGTGAACGAGGCGGCGCTAAAGCTGGCGGGGATCACCGCAAAAAGCCGCGACCCCGAGGGCGGTGAGATAGTACGGCGAGCCGATGGCGAACCGACGGGCGTATTGAGGGGCACGGCGATCCGTCTGGTAGCTCGACTGGTTCCGACGGACCATATGCGGCGGTGGGCGGAAATAGCTGAGACGGCCTCGAACCTGGCAGCATCGCTGGGGGTGACGAGCGTACAAGATACGCATTCGGACGATATGGCAGCGGTTTACCGCGAGCTCGAGTCGGCCGGGCGGCTGAAGACGCGGATCTATGATTGCGTCTCGCTTTCGGATCCGGCCAAGTTCGCGGCGGAGCTCCCGAAAAAGGGGGCGGCGATGGTGCGGACCGGATGCCTGAAAAGCTTTGCCGACGGCGACGAGGAATGGCTGCCGGAGCTGGGGCAGCTATTCAAAAAGGCCGATGCGGCGGGGCGGCAGGTGGCGATACACGCCATCGGCAGCCGGGCGAACGCCGCGGCACTAGAGATCATGGCAGGCGGCGACCGGCGGCGCCGGCACCGGATAGAGCACGCGGAGGGGATCGCGGACGAAGATCTTGAACGGCTGAAGGGCCGTGGGCTTGTGGCGTCGATACAACCCTACTTGTTCGGCCGAGGCGGCGGACGAGGCGAGTACTATTCGTCGCTCGAGCGGGCCGGGGCCGTTTTGGCGATGGGCTCGGACGCACCGATGACCGAGTTTGACCCGCTGCTTGGGATACGTGCGATGACGACGGGCGAAGGCGCTCCGTCTATTGAACAGGCGATACGGGCCTACACGGTGGGCTCAGCATTTGCGGAGTTTCAGGAACGGGAAAAAGGAGCGCTCGAGAAAGGAAAATTGGCGGACATTGTGGTATTGTCGGAAAATATAGTTCGTGAGCCGGCTCGGCTGTCCACGGCCCGGGTGGTGATGACAATAGTCGGCGGAAAGATAGTTTTTAACGACGAAACCCTGCAAATAACAAAGGAAGGAAGGTAGCAAGGAAGAGAATGAAAACGTTTTTACATATAGCAATTTTCACGATGGTGTTCAGCGTGGCGGCGGCCGCGCAGACGGAGATGAACAGCAAGGGCGAGCCGGTGGCGAAGAACGAACAGAACGCCGAGGTTTCGCTGAAGAAGGGCGAAAAGATAACCCGCGGCGCGGCTCTGGCAAAGGGCGTTAAGCGCGTAAAGGTGGAGAAGGCGCTGGCCGACCCCGCGAAGTATGCGGACAGTGCTGTCGAGGTGAGCGGCGTCATCGTGCGTTCGTGTACGAAGGAGGGTTGCTGGATGGAGATGGCCGACAAAGAGGGCGGCAAGAGCGTCCGCGTCACCTTTGGCGATCACGCGTTTTTCATCCCGCTAAATTCGGCAGGGATGAAGGTAAAGGCCCAGGGCGTTTTTAAGACCAAGGTGCTCGATAAAGAGCACGTCGACCACTTGATCAACGACGACGGAGCCGTTTTTGAGAACCGCAATGCGGACGGCACCGTGACCGAAGTGTCGTTTGATGCGACGGGCGTGGAATTGGTCCAGGCGAAGTAAGAGGTTCGGTTCCGAGTTTCGGGTTCCGAGGTAGACGCCCCGGTTCGAGGTTGTGAGGACCTTGGGCCGGGGTTTTTTGTTTTGGCGGGGGGATTCGGAATAAGGGATAGATGAAAGGTTAGAAGTGATAAATGAGAAAGGTGAAATGAGAGAGGAGAAATGAGAGGTGAGTCTAATGCACTTGTGATGAAGTATGCCGCCGTCTACGACGGCTCCGGGAATAGGTTCGGCATCCCCACATCTTGTGATGTGGGCTAATTAGATGGCATCGGCTTCGCCGATTTACTGGTGTGTGGTATGTGGGAGTGGTGAAGGTGAACGACGAACCACCCGCTACCGCAGGTGGTACTGACATGGACCTTGCTTCGCACTCATGCAGGCAGGGATGCCTGCGTTGCAGTCGGGGAGTGGGGCGTAGCCCCGGGGAACTTTGGGGGTGGTTCGGAAAAGCGGAGCTTTTCCGCTCGGCGAGGGATGCTTGTTATTTTAGTAGGCGGACGGGGACGTGAAGGTTTCGGTAGGAGGCGGGCCGGGCCAAAATATTTCTTGCGATTTTTGGGAATTGGGGGCATACTTTTGGTGTTTTTGCTCTCGAAATGTATCTCGGCAGATGCGCCCGTCCGGTCAGAATGAGCGACGCCTTACGGTTCGGTTAGATGAGAGCTTGGTTAATGGCAAGCGATCGGAGTTTTTGGTAAGGGAAGTCGCTAACACGTTCAGCGGGCCGCTTGTCGGCATCGTGACCCCGCCACCTTTCCTGCTTCGCTTTGGTTGATCAATAAGAGGAAAATGAGCAACAAACTATACGTCGGAAATCTGTCCTTTCGCGTAACCAGCGAGGATCTGCACGAACATTTTGCGACGGCCGGGGCGGTAGAATCGGCAAACGTCGTAATGGACCGCGACACGGGCCGCTCGCGGGGCTTTGGCTTTGTCGAGATGGCGACCGAGGACGACGCGAATAATGCGATCGCCCAGTTTAACGGCACGGAATATGACGGCAGAAATATGGTCGTCAATGAGGCACGCCCGCGTGAAAACAACTGCGGCGGCGGAGGCGGCCGTGGAAATTACGGAGGCGGAGCCGGCGGACGCTGGTAAACGAGCCTAAATCACAAGAGAGAAAGCCCTTCGCGCGGGATACGGCGAAGGGCTTTTTCTTTGTTTCGGGATGGCCTTAATTCGCGGCGGTCTTTGCGTCGAAGTTGACGAGCATCGTAACTACCTCATCGATCAGCCCGACACGGGTCGAACCCTGCGGGACGCCGTTCACCAGGGCTGAGAAGACGAGCTGTTCGCCGCCGGCGGTCGTCAGATAACCGGAGAGGGCAGAGACCTGGTTGATGGTGCCGGTCTTGCCACGGACGTTTGCCTCGCCGCGGGTGCCCTTAAATCGATTGCGAAGCGTGCCGTCGACGCCGGCGATGGTCAGACTGTTGCGCCAGGCGTCTTTGTAGCGGCTGCGTTTCGCCATATAGACGTAGAGATCGACGACGGAGGCCGGGGTGACAAGGTTGTGCCGCGAAAGGCCGCTGCCGTCGGATTGAAGGACGGCGTCCTCGGCGATGCCGATACCCTTTAGAAATTCGCGGACAGCCTCGCGGCCAAGCTCGCTGCTGGAGCGGCGGGCGGCGGGGCTATCCGCTGGGAGCTTTGCCCGCGCATGTTCGCCGATCGACCACAGCAGCGTTTCGGTGTACATATTCTGGCTCGGCTTCATTGTGCGTGCGGCTATTTCGCTAAGCGGCGGCGATTCGATGCGTGCGATCTGTGTTGAGAGGTCGGTGGGGATGGTCGCGGGATCGTTCATCGCAAAGGTTCGGCCGGTGACCTCGACTCCTTTTTCGGCAAGGCGCTGTTTGAGCAAGGCGGCGAACATCTCAGCGGGCCGAGATACGGAAACGAAACCGTTGTAGCCGGAGTTGCCGACGGGCAATTCGCCGGTGATCTCGAGCACATTTTGGCCGATGCGTTTGTGGATACGGAGGGTTCGCTGGCTGCCGGAGGGGGTCGTAGTGCAGCGGTTCTCGACCTTGAAAAGGAGGTGAGCGGGCGTCAATCTCACGCTGCAGCCGTAGCCGGCCGGGCCGGGCGTGACGCTGAGCCGGACGACGTTGTCGTTGACGGGCAGGGCGGAGACCTCGGCACCGTAATAGAACTGCAGATCGTCCCATTCCCATCCCGTCGGGAGCGGGCCGCCCCGGAAATATGTCTCGTCGGCGATGATGTCCCCGTCGACCCGCTTGACGCCGGCTGCCGTAATGGCGTCAGCCAGCCGGTCGACGCCCGCGAACGGATCGTCCGAGTTGAAGGTATACGAGACGGAGACGTCGCCCGTGCCGTGGATACGCAGCGGCCCTGAAATGGCGCCGGAGGCGTCGGGCCGCGAGCGGGAATATACGGTGGTCGCGAACCGGTGGTCGGGCCCGAGCAGCTCCAACGCGGCGGCCACGGTGAAGTTTTTCATATTCGACGCCGGCATAAAATATTTTTCGCCGTTCTGCTCGAAAATCACTTGGCCGGTATCGAGCGAGACGACCTTAAAGCCCACGGAGCCGCGCCTTACCTCCGGTGCGGCAAGTCGGGCTGCGATGCGGCTCTGCAGAGCCTCGAGCGGAGACGAGCCGAGGGCGACTGCGTTGCCCTGGGCTGCGGCGAGCACGGGAGATAGCAGCAAGACGATCAGAAGTAGTTGTGAAGAAAGTGTGCGGCGTGTCATATTCAACAATTTTACTCTAAAGACGAACGGCGTCGAAACAGGGAGGCGCGCCCAAAGCGTAATTGAAGATGCCAAAGGGCGGATGCTATAATCTATCGTTCCTTACCATACCTGCGTTTAGCTGCGGAACATTAGTTTCAGGACAAGACAAAATAATGCTGCGAATCAAACTGGTTGCCGTCGCTCTCTTTGCGCTTTTGGGAGCAATTTATTTCGGATATGGAGCGTGGGGATCGATGGCGAAGACAGCCCCCGCGATCGGCTCACTGCCGACGCCGACGGGAGTGCAGGCGTCTAGCGGCGATTATGCAAACAAGGTCGGCATCTATTGGGACACGATGAAGGGGGCGACGCTTTATCGCGTCTTTCGCAATATTGCCAATGATCCGAACACGGCGACGGATGTGGGCACATCGGCCAGCAATTATTTTTGGGACACATCGGCGGCCGTCGAGCAGCAATACTATTACTGGGTCCGTGCGGAAAACGGCGGACAGGTGAGCGGGATGAGCGCCGCGGTGCAGGGGCTGAGGGCACAGGCGGGGGATCCGCCGCACCCGTTCTATAGCCCGCTTGAACCGCCGGTGGCGCCGGCGGGGAACCCGGTTACAGCGTCGAAGGCGGCGCTGGGCAAAACACTTTTTTGGGACGAGCAGATGTCGTCGACAAAGACGGTCGCGTGCGGTACTTGTCACAGGCCGGCCGAGGGCGGTTCGGACCCGCGATCGGGTACGCCGCTGTCGCTCAATCCCGGACCGGACGGAGCCGGGCAGACGGCCGACGATATTTTCGGCTCGCCGGGCGTGCCGAAGAACAATCTTGACGGGACGTACACGGAAGCGACCTTTTACGGCTTTAGGCTGCAGGTGACTGGGCGGAAGGCACCGTCATACTTGAACGCCGGCTATGCGACGGGAGGGCTTTTCTGGGACGGGCGTGCCGAGGACACATTCCGGGACCCGGTGACGAACGAGATATTGCTGGCGGAGGGTGCATCGCTAGAGAGTCAGGTGCTCGGGCCGCCGGTCAGCGATGTCGAGATGGCCCACGGCGGACGAAACTGGCCGCAGATCGCCCAGCGGATAGCGGAGTCGCGTCCGCTGGCGCTTGCATCAAATCTGCCGCAGTCGCTGTCGAACTGGATCGACGGACGGACCTATCCCGAGCTGTTTCAGGAGGCATTCGGCACTCCGGATGTGACGCCGGCGCGGATAGCGATGGCGATAGCCACGCACGAGCGGCAACTATTTTCGGACCGGACGCCATTCGATAAATGGGCGGTGGGGATCCCGAATGCGTTGACGAAGCAAGAGGCATCGGGAGGGATGCTCTTTATCGGGCTGCAGTGCAACCAGTGTCACGACGGGTCGCTGTTTACAGACCACCT